>NZ_JBHWES010000030.1:0-136589 GCF_042734105.1 Streptomyces sp. NPDC059679
TTAATCTCCCACCCCGTTCCCCCCCCCCCACCACCCGCACCCAAACAACCCCCCCCGGGGGCCCCCCCCCCGCGGGGCCCCCCCCCCCCCCCCCCCCCCCGGCGGGCTTTCCCGCGAGAGCGGGAGAGCCCGGTCAGGGCTGTGCGACGGTGAATCGGGTCCGGTGGTGCCGGGGGTGCTCGGCCTCGTCCAGCAGGGCCACCGCGAGGTCCTCCATGGAGATACGGGATATGCCGTCGGCGTCGACCAGGAGCTCGTCGGTCCCCAGCCGGTAGGTGCCGGTGCGCTCGCCGGGTTCGAGCAGGGCGGCCGGGCTCAGATAGGCCCAGTCCGCCTCGGACTCCGCGCGGCACACCTCGAGTTGTTCGGCGCAGGCCAGCGCGATGCCCCGCCAGGCGGCCGGGAAGTCCGGGGCGTCGACGACCAGCGTGCCGCCGGTGCCGGGCACGGTCAGGGTCGCCGCGCCGCCGACGACCAGCAGCCGGACGCCGCCGCTCGCCACCCCGGCGAGCAGCGCCTTCGTGGCGGTGACGAGCTCGTCCTCGCTGCCGGGCGCGGGGCGGGTGGCGGTGATCACGAGATCCCGGCCGGTGGACAGCCGGACCACGTCGTCGACGTCGGCCGCGTCGCCGACCCGGGCCGTGGCGCCGGTGGGCAGATCGCCCAGCCAGCCCGGGTTCCGTACGACCGCGGTGACCTCATGGCCGCGGGAGAGCGCCTCGGCCACCACCCGGCTGCCCACGCTCCCGGCCGCTCCGAAGACGGTGATGCGCATTGTTATCGGTTTCCTTTCGGCTCGGCCGTCCGGCGGACGGCGAGATCGCTGAGCGGGCGGGCCTGCCGTACGCGGCCGTGATCGGCGCGGCGGGCCGGATGGGTCTGGGCCATGACCATGGCGGCGAGGACCACCGCCCCGCCCAGGGCCTGCCACGCGGTGAGTCGCTGGCCCAGTGCGAGCCAGCCGAGCACGGTGGCGACCAGCGGGCTGAGCAGCCCGAGGAAGGTGACGTCGGTGGGGGACAGGGCGCGGATGCCGCGGAACCAGAGGGTGTAGGCCAGGGCGGCGCCGACGAGGGAGAGATAGCCGTAGCCGGCCAGGTTCCCGGCGGTCAGCGTCGTGGGGGGCGGCCCTTCGGCGAGGAGGGCGACGGGAAGCAGCAGCAGTCCGCCGGCGACCAGTTGCCAGCCGGTGGTCGCCAGCAGCGGCGCGGGGGAGGTCCACCGCTTGCTGAGGACGACCCCGGTGGCCATGACGAGCGCGCCACCGGCCGCCGCGGCGACGCCCAGGGCGTCCAGGCGCGCGTCCGCCCGCAGGACGAGCAGGCTGACGCCGGCCACTCCCGCCACCCCGGCGAGCGCGGTGCGCCGGGACAGCCGCTCGCCGAGCAGGCCGGAGGCGAGGACGGCGACGAGAAGGGGCTGCAGGGCGCCGACGGTGGCGGCGACCCCGCCGGGCAACCGGTAGGCGGCGACGAACAGGAGGGCGAAGAACACCCCGATGTTGAGGGCTCCGAGCACCAGCGCGCGCCACCACCACGCCCCCCGCGGCAGCCGCCGCGTGAGCAGGACGAGCAGCAGGCCGGCCGGCAGGGCGCGGACCACCGCGGCGAGCAGGGGGCGGCCCGGGGGCAGCAGTTCTGTGGTGACGAGGTAGGTGGTGCCCCAGACGGCCGGTGCGAGCGCGGTCAGCAGGACGATCCCGATCCGATTACTTAGCACTAAGGAAAAGTATCTCACTGCTAAGAGATTGGCTAATCTGGGGGTCGTGACAGATCATGTGGACCTGGTGTTGGAGCAGTGGGGTGCGGAGCGCCCCGATCTGGATGTGTCGCCGATGGCGGTCATCGGGCGCCTGAAACGCCTCTCACGGCTGATCGACGCCGAGACGCGCCGTACGTTCGGCGCCCACGGGCTCGACCCCGCGTCCTTCGACGTGCTCGCCACGCTGCGCCGCAGCGGGCCGCCGTACCGGCTGACCCCCGCCGCGCTGATGCGGGCGGCCATGGTCACCTCGGGCGCCATCACCCAGCGCCTCGACCGGCTGGAGGCCCGCGGCCTGGTGACCCGTACGCCCAGCGAGTCGGACGGCCGGGTGGTGCATGTCGCCCTCACCGACGAGGGTGGCGCGCTTCTCGACCGGGTCCTGCCGGACCACCTGGCCACTGAGCGCCGGTTGCTCACCGCGCTCGGCCGGGCCGACCAGGATGCCCTCGCCGATACGCTCCGCAATGTCCTCGAGTCGCTGGGCGACACCAGGGAGTGAGCGGGCCGAGCCGGCTGAGCAGTGGGCTGAGCGGGCGCCGCACCCCTCGTGGCGGCCGCCGCGTGGATCGCCCGACGGCAGGTCAGCTGATGCGGATGCCGAGCGAGTAGGCGGTGAGCGACGAGGGGTCCGACGCGAGGTGGTCCTTGGCGGCCGCGCTGAAACTCGGCGTCTGGGTGGTGGCCGGTTCGAGCTTCCAGAGCAGGTTGCCCGCGCCGTGGTAGTGCACCTCCGCGCCGCCGCCCGTCAGCGCGTACCCGGGAGCCACCGAGGCCACGGCCGCCGGGTGCGCGGTCTGGGTGGAGTCGGACCTGGAGATGCCGGTGAGGACCCGGCCGACCGGGAGGTTTCGCTTCAGCGCGATCGCGTACACCCGGAGATTGGCCGGATCGGGGGCCAGATGGTCCTTCGACCGCGCCTTCCACGAGGTCTCGGTGGCGGGGAAGGAGGCCGTGGCCAGATTGCCCTGGCCGTGCCACTCCACCTTGAAGCCGCCGCCGACCAGCACATAGTCGTTCGACGACGGAATTCCGGCCTCGGCCTCCGGGTGCGGGGCGGTGCCGCTGTCCGCGCGCGACACATACACCGACCGCAGCAGCTCGTCGCGGCTCATCCCGGCGATCTTCAGGCCGATGACGTACGACACCAGCTCATGCGGCTGATCCGCGCGATGGTCCTTCGAGCCGACGGTCCAGCCCGACAGGTCGTCGGTGGGGTACGAGGCGGTCAGCAGCGCGCCCTCGGGGTACTCCAACGCGGTGGCGCCACCCCCGATGGCGATCATGTCTCCGTCGCCGACCAGCACGGTCTCGTCGATCCAGTGCTGCTGGGGCGGACTGCCACGGTGCGAGAACACCGACACCGTCACCAGGCCCGAGGCGTCCTGGAAGGTGTTCAGCCGCGTCCCGACGGTGTTCATCACCCGTCTCGGCCCTGTCGGCGAGGCCGTGGGTGTGGCCGTGGGTTCGACCGAGGCCGCGGCCGCTCCACCGCCCATGGCGCCGAGGGCGGAGGCCCCCGCCACGGCCGACACCGCCCTCAGTAAGTCTCTTCTGCTCCGCATCGGTTCTCCGCTCGTCGAAGGTCACGTATCACATGGGGTCAGGACGGAAAGGACGCCGCCCGCGAGGTCAGCAGGGTGGCGGTGAGCAGGCCGGGGGAGGAGCGGTTGCGGGCGGGCTCTTCGGGGTCGGCCGCCGCGCCGCGCAGCGAGGCCGCGATCTCCCGGGCCAGGTCGGTGCGTTCGCGGTCCGCCGCGTACTGTACGACGCCCTCTGCGACCGCCGCCGCGCGGTGCTGCCCGAAACTCTGCCCGCCCCACCCGGGCCGGGTGTCCCGCGGCTCCCAGGCGACGGCGAGGCCCGGGAGCAGGCGTTGCGCGAAGACGGAGGTGTCCGCGCCGATGCCCGGCAGCCGGTGCACGGCCGCCGCCAGCGGGAACACCACGTCCGCGAGGTCCGCGTCGAGGTAGACCACGATGGCGTCGCGGCGCGGATACGCCCACGGGCGCGAGAGGACCTTCGCCCGGTACGGCACCGACCGCGCGGCCAGCTCCGCCAGCAGGGCGCCCCACACCCGCGGGGCGGCGTCCGGGTACCGCAGATGGACATACATCCGCAGCAGTTCGCGGTCCGCCCCGTCCGTCGGCCGCCCGTGGACCCCGTCCACCAGCAGGAACCCCGGTGACAGGGCCGGCCGTACGGCGGGCAGTTCCGCGACCACCCGCGCGCCCGCGACCGGGGCCGCCCCCTCCGCCGACGCCACGGGCTCCGAGGCCTCAGCCGCCGACGTCGCAACAGCCGGTATCGCAACGGCTGATGGAGCAGCCTCGTGGGTCACCCGGGCCGGGCCCCGTACCGCCTCCGGCGGCAGGCTCACCCGCACCCGCCCCAGCTCCACCGTGAGCAGGCCGCCGCCGCGCGGCGCGGTGGTGTGCACCACCGCCTCGGCGGGGGTGTGCGCATGTGGTGTCGCGGCGATCAGACGGGCCTCGAAGGCGTGGTCGCGGCGCGGCAGTCGGGCCGGGGCGTCGGGTGCGAGCCCCGTTCCCGCGTGCCATCGCTCGTACAGCGCGGTGGCCAGGGCCAGCCGTACCTCCCGCGCGGTGTCGCCCGGGATACGGCGATCCGCAAGCCATACGTCCGGCACGCCGTCCGGCCGAAGGCCGGGCAGGCGCAGATCGGTCAGCGCGGCGCGCAGGGCGGGCGACAGCGGGCCCGGCCCGGTCCGCCCTGTCGCGTCCGTGGTGTCTGTGGTGTCCGAGGTGCCCGTCATGCGTCGTTCCCCAGCCCGAGTACGTCGACGAACCGCCGGGGCGCGAGCAGCGCGCCGCGGCCGATGCCCGCCGTCCCCCGCTGGACGGCTGTCAGGCGGGCGCTGTGCGTGGCGGTGGCGAGCACCCGGTCGAACAGATGCCACCCGGCGTAGGCCACGGCCCGCTCCGCGAGCCCCGGCTCGGCCGTCGGCCGGGCCTCGCGGTACCCCCGCCAGAACGCGGCGATCAGCGGCCGTACGGCGCCGAGTTGGTCGGCGCCGCCGCGTACCAGGGACGCGTGGGTGCCGCCGTCGGCACCGGCCGCGTCTTCCTGGCCATCGGGTTCGAACTCGGTGAACATCAGCGTGGCCGCGCGGAACAGCCACTGTCCGACGAAGCCGCCGATATCGCGGGCCGGATCGGCGAGGCGGAACTCCTCCCAGTCGCACAGATGCAGCTCGTCCCCGTGCAGCAGAAACTGATCCAGCCTCAGATCGCCGTGGGCCGGTGCCGGCTCGGCGGCGCCGGAGCGCTCGCCGAGCACTCGCAGCGCGGTCTTGAGGTCGTCGTCGTGCTGCAGCAGCGCCCAGAAGGCGAGCTCGGCCGCGCTGCTGCGGGTGTACTCCGCCACGGTCAGAGTGGACAGCCGGGAGGCCAGGCCGCGCCCGTGGTGGGCCGCCGCCGCGGGCACACCGGCGGGGTGGAAGCCGTGCAGCTCTCCCACCGCCCGCCCGGCGCGGCGCGCCAGTTCGGCGTCGAACCGGCCTTCCTCCGCCAGCGCCGCCCCGGACACCGCGCCCTCCAGCAGGGCGTAGACCATGACCAGCGCCTCACGGTCGCCGCCGAGGAAGACCGGGGCGCTCCAGCTGAACGGCCCGGCCGCGGCCCGCACCACCTGGAAGGCGTACGCCCGGTCGAAACGCGCCGTCGCGTCGGGCGCCCGCCGGTCCAGCCGTTTGACGAAGACCTGCTGGCCGTCCTCGGTGCGGCCCGCCCAGTTGTCATTGCGGCCCGGATGGCTGACGAGCCCGTCCGGCACCAGCGGTGGGAGGCCGAGCCGCCTCAGCGCGCGCGCCACTTCGGGCGCCTCCGAGAGCGGTACGGGGGCCAGATCGTGCCGTGAGGCGTCCGGTGCGCCGTACACATCCTCCGGAATCGTCGCTGTCATATGCGAAACGCTAGGCATGGCCGCGAACAGGCGGAAAGTGGCAGGACTTCGCCTGGCAGACCTCCGCACGGACAGCCGCGGAGCCGTGCCAGGGGCAGGAATCTGTCAGTTTCGCGCCGTGGCGGGCGCCCCCGGCCGGCGCCGCCGGGCCGACTGCCCTCGGCCCCTCGGGGTTGGGCCAGTTTCCTGCGGGTGCCCGGGCCGACCGACGGCTGCTGGGATCGAGGGGACGGACGGGAGGCGGGCCGGGGGGAGGGCCGGGGGCCGGACCCGCACCCGTCCGTGCGTACTCGACACCGCCCGCGCCATCAACGACCCGAGGAGTCAGCAGTCATGAGCGCCATCGACCTGATGGGCGGCTACGCCGCCTACACCACGCCCGACGCCGCCGTCGCGGAGCTCGCCACCACCCGGACCGTCCACGACCCGGACGCCTCCGCCATCACGACCATCATCATCACCACCACGCTCTCGCTGCTGACCACCATCACCAAGGGCGACTGACCCGAGAGGCCGAGAGGCCGAGAGCCGGAAAAACCAGGGCCCCGCCGACGTTCGCGTCGGCGGGGCCCTGCCGTGTCACGCCGCCGTCAACCGCGCTCGCGGCGCCGCTTCGCGCTGCCCTTCTCCGCCTTCGTCTCCGCCGCGGCCTCCGCCTCGCGCCGGGCGATCGCGTCGATCACATCGCTGATCGTGCCAAGACCCTCGGGGGAGAGGTTCACCGCGCGCAGCGCCACGTCCCGTACGCCCGCGTCGCGCAGCGCGCCGAGCAGTTCGAACTCGCGGGCGATCTCCGCGCCCTGCTCGTCGTCGAAGAAGTAGGCCGGGGGGACCTGGAAGAACTGTGCCAGCGCCTCCAGATGGCGCTTGGTCGGGTTGTCCCGCCGCCCGGTGCGCAACTGCCACAGATAGGTGGCCGAGAAGGTCTCGCCGGTGGCCTCGCGGCAGGCTCGGGCCACTTCCTCATGGCTGTGCTGCTGGCGGTCGGGCCGGCGCACGACCTTGAAGAGAGTGTCGATCTTGTCGGCCAGCGCCGACGGCGTGGGCTCCTCCCCTGTCACGGCGCACCCCTCTCGTTCGCGCCCGCCGTGGCTCTTCGGCGGGCGACAGCAGACATAGGTCCTCAACGCGTCGCCATTCATTCTAGTTGACAGGTCGTCCAGCTGGTGTGCAGGATTTTCCACATAACATTCATCTCAGCTCACACACCTCCGTGGAGCCGTCCATGACCGATCCGCCCGACCGCGAGATCTTCGGACGGGACCGTGAGATCTCCGAACTGCTGGCGCTCCTGACGGACACGGCCACACTGGGTGTGGTGCTCTCCGGCGGGCCCGGCATCGGCAAGACACGGCTGGCCCGAGCGGTCGCGTCCGCGTACGCGTCGGTGAGCGGGGCGGAGACGATCGGCTTCGACGGCTCCGCGTACGAGGACCCCGGCGCGGCGCTCATCCGGCTCGTCGCGCGCCTCCGTGAGCGCCCAAGGGCCGTCAGGGGCGGGGGACCTGGCGGCGTCGGCGCGCCGCCGCTCATCCTGGTCGAGGGCTTGGCCGAGAGCTTGGCCGAGGGCTTTGCCGCGGCCGATCACGGGGGCGTGCGGGCCGCGGTGGCGCGCGCCGGCGTCAGGCTGATCGTCACCGCCCGCGAGCCCCTGGCCGCCGCGGCCGCTGCGTCCTCCGCGGGCTTTGCGGCCCGTACGGTCGGGCCGCTGCCCGTCCCGTTCGACTGCTCGGCGCTCGACCTCGACAGCATGTGCCGCATCCCGTCCGTGCGGCTGTACGTGGCCTCCTTACGCGCCCTGAACCCCGCGTTCCGCGTCCAGCACGACAACCAGGAGGCGGTCGCCCGTACCTGCGCGGAACTGCGCGGCATCCCTGGCGCCCTGGTGCTGGCGGCGCGGATCGCCGCCCTGGAGGGGCCCGAAGTGCTCTGGGCCGCGCTGGACGGGCGCTTCGACCCCGGCCCCGAGGGCCCCGCGGGGGCCGGTGGCGACAGCGGCAGCCTCGCGCGGCTGCTCGACGCGTACGGCGGCCCGGCCCCCGCCACGCCCTCGCCCCGCGCGGCGGCCACGGACCCGGACGCGTCCGTACGGGCGCGGCGCCACCCCGAACTGGGCGACGCCGAACGACGGCTTCTCGCCTGCTCCCGGCTCTTCAGCGGCGGGGCCGGGCCCGAGGCGCTGAGACGGATCGCCGGCGTCCCCCTCAACGCGTTCCCGGCTGCGCTCGAGACCCTGCTCGGCCGCCATCTGCTGAGCGTGTCCGCGCTTCCGTCCGGCCGTCTCGACGGGTTCACCCGCACCCGGCTGCACATCCCCTTCGAGCCATCCCTCCCCATCGCCGGGCCGGATTCCGCCCCCGCCCACGACAACCCGCGCCTCTCGCACGCCCGTTACTACGCCGAGCTGGCGCGCACCGCCGCCCGCCGCATCGCCGAAGGCGACCAGTACGCCGGGATCACGGCCTTCCGCAGCGAGGAGCGCAACATCCGCTGCGCCCTGGACACCCTGATCGGCGTCGGCGCGGCGGACGAGGCGATCGCCCTGGTCGACCATGCGCGTACGTACTGGTACGCCTCGGGCGCGCCGTTCACCTGGGCCGAGCGGCTGACCGCCCTGCCGGAGACCCCGGCCGATACGCCCCGGCGGACCCGGCTCAACCTGCTGCTGGCCGAAGCGGCGATCCGGGCCGGGGAGCCGGAGGCGGCCCTGGCCCTCCTCGGCCAGGCGGACGCGGACCGGGCCGGCGTGGTGGGGAGGGCGGAACGGGGGGACGAGGCCGCCGACGATGCCGAAGAGGCCCTGCTCGCGGCCCGGTTGCTGCACCTTCGAGGCATCGCCGAGGCTCCGCACCGGCCGCGTGAGGCGCTGGCCGCCCTGCACACGGCGGTCGCGGGCCACCGGTCGCACATCGGCGACGGACACGCTCTCCACCGGGTCATGCTCGACGCCTCGCTCGCGGAATTCCTGCACGGCAGCCCGGCGAAGGCCATGGCCCTGGCGGTGGAGGCGCTGTCGGGCGGAACCCGCCGCCGCGACGCGCTGGTCTCCGGCACCGCCCTGCTCCAGCTGAGCGTCTTCGCCGCCGCGCGGGGTCGGGAGGCCGAGGCGGACGGCTACTTCGACCGGGCCGTGGCCGGTCTGCGTACCCTCGGCGCCCCCGCCGTGCTGGGCGCCCTGCTCTCGGTGCTGGGCACGCCCCTGCTGCCCAGGACCACGGCCCGCGCCGCCGACGTGGTCAGATGCCTGGGCGCCTGCCACGCGGCGCGCGGCGCCGGCGGGCTGCTCGACGAGCCCGGATACCCGGACTTCACGGTGGGGCGGCTGGAGGGGCATATGCGACGCCACCTGGGCGAACGGGGCTTCCTCGAGGCTCTGTCGGACGG
Organism: Streptomyces sp. NPDC059679; assembly: GCF_042734105.1. NCBI lineage: Bacteria > Bacillati > Actinomycetota > Actinomycetes > Kitasatosporales > Streptomycetaceae > Streptomyces > Streptomyces sp. NPDC059679. The sequence continues at coordinate 9,070 of NZ_JBHWES010000030.1, forward strand.
GGCCGGGACGCCGCTGCCCGACTTGGTCAAGGAGTTCGCGGCCCGTTGCGGTCGCTTACAGCCGGCGCCGGACCCCAACCCGGGCCGGAACTCGAACGTGACCCGGAACCCGAACGTGACCCGGGACCCCTTGATGTCCGCGACCTCCGACCGCGACGCGGCCACGGCGCCCAACCGCTCCCTGGCCACGGCCCGTCCTGAGCCCCGAGCATCCGCGAAGCCGCGCCCCCGCCCGGACCGCACCGCCCATCCGTACGCGGGGCCGCCCGACGCCGACCGGCCGACGTTCCCGCCCGCGCCCGGGTGCGGCGGCCCGCCGCCCGGTGATCCGCTCACTCCCCGGCAGTCCCAGGTCTCCGCCCTGATCACACTCGGGCTGAGCAACAAGCAGATCGCCCGACGGCTGCAGATCTCGGAGTGGACGGTGGTGAATCACATCAGGGAGACCATGCGGAAACTGGGCTGTTCCTCGCGGGTCGAGATCGCCAACTGGGTGCACCATACGACGGACGCCTCCGCGCTCAGCCCTTCCGCCCCGGCGCCGACGCGGGTGCCCGCTCCCGCCCCCGGCTGAGCCGGAGTTCGGCGGGCACCCGGGAGCGTACGGGCCGTTCGCCCGCGGACCGGGCGAACGCGTCGGCCACCCGTACCAGCCAGGCCGCCTCGGCGTCGACCGTGCCCCGGATCGGCAGAACGGCGGGACCGGAGAAGGGACCGGAGGCGGGGCTGGAAGCGGGACCGGGAGCGTTGCCGGTCGGGTCCGGGTCGCCGGGGCGTACGCCGCTGCTCGCCGCCACGATCGCCGCCGCGACGGCGGCGGCCTCCGCCTCCGCGGTGCGGGCCACCTCGGCCTCGACGCCCACGCCCATGTCCTTGCAGGGGCCCTCGCGGTCCGCAGCCGTCCCGGCCCCCTCCGCCGCGCCCCGAGGCGCGGCGTACGGGTGCAGCGCCAGGTAGCCATCGCGGATCTCGATCACCCGGCGGTACAGCGCGAACTCCGCGCTGCGCGGCGGCAGCCACGACAGCCGGCGGGTCCGGGTGCGCAGGGCGATCCCGGGGGCGGCGGCGTGGAGCGCCGACCAGAGCGGTTCCAGCGCGCGGTAGCGGCGGTACGCGCGCAGCCAGCGGGCGGGCGCCGTCACGGCGCCGCGCCACCAGGCGGCGGTCGCGCCCAGGCAGGCCAGCACCAGGCAGGAGGCGGCCAGCACCATGGCGACCGGGTCCGTGCCCGCGCCCTGACGGCCGGTGCGCGCCATGTTCTCGACGCCCGTCAGCCCCCACAGCGCCCACAGCCCGCCGACGCACGCGCTCGCGGTGACCAGCCGCAGCCCCGTACGGAACGGGCCCGGGCCCGAGCGCCGGATCTGGGCGTGGACCGGCAGCGCGAACAGGGTCAGGCTCCACAGGCTGTACAGCGTGAAGAGCACGTCGAACGCGACCAGCCCGGCCCTGCCGCTCGCCCCGGGGGCGACCACCTCGCCCGCCTCGACCACCGCGCGCGAGGCGAGGAAGCACACCGCGGCCACCGCACACACGGCCACCGTGACCCGCACATGCCACCGCGGCGGGATGTGACGGGCGTCGGGCAGATCGAGGGCCATCGCCGCCAGCGCCAGCCAGGCGAGCGCGGCCATCTCCAGTTCACGGCCGACGAAATGGGGCCACGCCTCGGCCGCGGCGGGCAGTACGTGGCCGGCCGCCGTCACCGTCGCGGGGGCGAGGACCGCCATCGCGGCGCCCATGCACACCCCGAACAGGCACAGTTGGCGGGTGCCCGGGGCGAACCGGCGTCTGCGCGCCAGCCGGAGCTCGTACCAGCCCACCGCCATCGCCGCGGCGGCGGGCAGGTAGCCGAGCAGGTCACCCATGGCCGTGGTCGGGTTTCGGGGTCGGCGCTGTCCCGGCCCGTCCGCCCGGCGGCGCGCCACGTCCGCCCGGCGGCACGAGCCGTTCCGGCGGCGCGCCGACGAGCGAGCCGAGCGGGGCCTGGCCGGGGCTCGACGTGCTCGGCCCCCGGTCGTTGCGCAGGGCCCGCTGCAGAATCAGGGAGGCCAGGAACTCGGCTTCCTGCTCCTGCGGCTGGGTGTACACGGTCCGGCCGAGCACCCGGCGCACCAGGGAGCCCGACAGATGGGGGGTCAGCAGGCCGAGCGAGGCCGGGTCGGCCGTGCCATCGTGGCCCCACAGCAGATGGGCGGTCTCGTGCAGCACGATGTGCTGCCGGTGGAGAGCGGTCGTATCGGCCGCGTAGAGGATGTAGTCGGCCCGGTCGGTGGTCGCGAGCAGACCGCAGGGGAGGGAGTGGCGTACGGTGACCGGCAGCAGTTCGATCGGGCGCCCGCGCCGCTCGGCCAGCAGCGCCACGAAGGCGGCCGGGTCGAAGGGGCTCGGCAGTTCGAGACCGTCGGCGACCCGGCGGCTGCGCCACCATAATCGCGCTCGGTTCACCGGCCGCCCACCAGCGCACGCATAAGCCGCCCCCTTCAACTGCCCCGCGATTGCGGGGCACTGGCGACTGTACCGGCATCCGGCGGATCCACAAGCGCGAGAAGTGGCCTTACTCCCGACCGCCGCGCGCGCCACTGGGCGTGGCGCGCGACGCCGTTAAATCCGCATGCTAAATTCCAGTTATCAGCGGAACCGTGCTCGTGAGGTATGCGTCTCACGGTCTTGTGGGAGGAACGGGAAGGAGCGGTGGGAAGCCGATGCCGGCGGTGTCTGGTGTGCTGGGAAGGCTGTCGGAGCTGATGCGCGAGGTGACTGCGGACCGGGGCGGGGCGCTGTGGCGGCTCGCCGCCGAGGGGCGTCAACTCGACTCCAACGTGATCCGGTTGCCCGCCGAAGCCCGGGTCGACTTCCATGTGGAGCCGGACCTCGACGTGCTGCTGTACGTGGCCGACGGCAGCGGGTGGCTCGACGTGGCGGATACCCGGCAGGAACTGGAGCCGGGCTGTGTGGCGTGGCTGCCGCACGGCGCCCGCCGCGCGCTCTCCGCCGGCGCGGACGGCCTGGTCTACCTCACGGTGCACCGCCGCCGCCCCGGCCTCGCCATCCGCGCCGCGGCCCGGGAAGCCGCGGTCCAGGAAGCCGCGGCCCCGGAAGGGGGCGAGCCGGCCTGCCTGCTCCACCGGGTCTGTACGGAGTGCGGCCGCCTCGCGCAGGAGCGCGACGCCCGCTACTGCGCCCGCTGCGGCACCCGCCTGCCGACGGACTGACGCGCCCGCCGTCTTCTTATCGGCGCGACCGGAGGGGCATGGCGGCGGCCGGGGGTGGCGGCGCCCTGCCGGGGCGGTGGCGCCCCTGATCGCGACGGTGTGCCGCACGACCGCCGGGCGCGCGAGGCGGAGCGGGGGAGGTGGGGCTGTCCGCCGTTCTGCCGGTGCGCCGTCTTCGGGATTCAATTCAACGGCGTACCAACTTCCCGCGACCTGTACCACCTTGTGTTTCGGCGCTCCCTTTCTCTTCCCGACGCCGCGGCGTAGCGTTGTCTATTCCACAAAACGTTGAAGCGTGATGTGGCTCTCTCTCGGCCGACGGAGTCAAGAACTCGCGGCTGACCCCCATCGCATTGGATTCACAGACATGACTGTGCTCAGCTGCGGCAGGGCGTCATGAGCCCGCCGAACCCTTCCCTCGAAGTCCGCGGAAGCCCCAGGGGCGCCGTGGTCACCGGCCTGGGATTCTGCCTGCCGGGCGACGACGGACCGGCCTTCACCGCCGGTCAGGTGTGGAACGTCGCCTCTCGGGGCGGCTGCTGTCTCGGGCGGAACGGGAGGTATTACGGCTCGGTCGACCTGTCCGACGGCAGGTTCGCGGAGCGCGTCCCTGATATCCCGGAATTCTTCTCCCGCCACTTCACCGACGCGCACCGATTCGGGCTGGTGTCGCTGGTGGAGGCGTGCGCGGATGCCGAACTGGACATCCACGCCGGCGACCTGGGGGAGGCGGCCCTGCTCGTCGGGCGAGGCGGGGTCGACAGCAACGTCGAGAGTTATCTGGCGGCGCTGCGCGCCGACCCCGCGCACACCGCACCACTCGAAGCGCTGGAACTGTTCATCGCGGGCGGGCAGGCCGGCACCGCCTCCGATGTGGCCGTGGTGCAGGGGGCGTTGACCCGTACCACCGGCCCGTGTTTCACGGTGGCCTGCGGCTGCGCGTCCGGATCCGTGCAGCTCGGCCATGCCCGGCGCATGATCGCGGCGGGCGAGATCGAACTCGCCGCGGTGACCGGCGTCGACGTCTTCAACAGAGAGGTCATCCGGACGGCGGAACGCCTGCTGGGGGGCGCCCGACGCGCCTATGAGGCGCTGGGCGGCGAGCCCGGCACGCTGGGGCTCACCCCCTCGTCCGACGCCGCGATGCGACCGTACGACCGGCGTTCCGAGTGCATCAACTACGGCGAGGGCGCGGCGACCGTCATCGTGGAGAGCCGCGAGCGCGCCCACCGGCGCGGCGCGCACATCTATGGCCAGGTGCTCGCCACCGCCCTCACCCGCGACGGGCTGGCGAACCCACTGGGAGCCGATGACACCGGCGCCCAGCTGGCGGACGCCGCGCGCCGGTGCCTGGGGGAGCGGTGGCGGATCGAGCAGGTGCCGTACATCCACAGCTGTGGCCACGGGGACTCGGCCGTGGCCGCCGTAGAGGGGGGCGCCGTTCGGACCCTGTACGGGGCGGCGGCGGGCCCGGTGCTGCTCACCTCGCAGGACGCGTGCTTCGGCCACCACGGGGCCCCGGCCGGGTGCCTGGGCGCCGGCCTGACGCTGATGATGATGGAACAGGGCGCGGTGTGTCCTACCGCGAACTGCGAACAGCCCATGGACGGGCTCCCCTTCGACCCGGTGCCCGGAACACGCACGCGGCCGCTCGACTTCGACTACGCGCTGTGCTTCAGCTACCAGACCGGCGGCGTCAAGCACGCCATGCTGCTGGGCAGCCCGGAAGCCGCCTAGCGCCCCCCGGCACCTGGCGCCCACCCCCGGCACCTGGCGCCCACCCCCGGTGCCCAGCGCCCACCCCCGGCGCGGAACCACCCCTCACGGCCGACCCCGCCGTGCCCTCGCACAACCTTCGGAGAACCCGATGAGCAAGAACACATACGCATCCGGACGGCCGCCCGGCCAGAGTGCCGACCGTATCGCCGTGGTCGGCATGGGCTGCCGGTTCCCGGGAGACGTCGACTCGCCCGCCGCGCTGTGGCGGCTGCTGATGGACGCCCGGGAGGCGCTGGGGGATCCCCCGGCCGAGCGGGCGGAACTGTGCGCACCGCGCGGTGCGCGGGCCCCCGGCCCGCAGACCCTGTCGGACGGCACCCCCGTATCCGTACGGGGCGGGTATCTCCGCGATGTCTCCGGCTTCGACGCCGACTTCTTCGGCGTATCCGGCCGTGAGGCGGACATCCTCGACCCCCAGCACCGACTGCTGCTCGAGGTGGCCTGGGAGGCCCTGGAACACGCCGGGATGCCACCCGAGCGGCTGGCCGGCACCTCGACCGGCGTCTTCACCGGGCTCAGCTACCACGACTACCTGGACTGCCTCGACTGGCAACCCCATGAGAACGAGGGCTCGATCCTGGCGAACGGGCACTGCGTGGCGGCGGGCCGGATCTCCTATCTGCTGGGGCTGCACGGCCCGTGCGTCGCCCTGGACACCGCCTGCTCCTCGTCGCTGGTCGCCGTGCACCTCGCGGCCCAGGCGCTGCGCGCGGGCGAGTGCGACCTGGCCCTGGCCGGCGGGGTCACCCTGATGTTCGACCCCAAGATCACTCGCTCGTTCACCCGGATGGGCATGCTCTCGCGCCGTGGGCACTGCCACGCCTTCGACGCCGCCGCCGACGGCTTCGTGCGCGGCGAGGGCTGCGGGATCGTCGCCCTCAAACGCCTCGCCGACGCCGTACGGGACGGCGACCGGATCCTGGCGGTGCTGCGCGGCTCCGCCGTCAACCAGGACGGCCGGTCCGACGGACTCGCCGCGCCCTCGGCCGCCGCCCAGCGCGCCCTGTACGAGGAGGCGCTGGCCCGGGCCGGGGTCGATCCGCGCGATGTCGGGATGGTCGAGGCGCACGGCCCCGGTACCCCGGTGGGGGACCCGGTGGAGTTCGCCAGCCTCGCCGCGGTGTACGGGAACGGCCCCGGCCGATGTGCCCTGGCGTCGCTCAAGACCAACCTGGGCCACCTGGAACCCGCCGCCGGGGTGGCCGGGCTGGTCAAGGCCGTGCTGTGCCTGCGCCGGGGGACGATACCGCCCAACCTGCACTTCACCCGCTGGAACCCGGCCATCGAGAACGCCGCCGCGACGCGGCTGTTCGTACCCACCGAGCCGACGCGCTGGCCGATGCTCACCACCCCCCGGCTGGCCGCCGTGTCCTCTTTCGGGTTCTCCGGGACCAACGCGCATGTGCTGCTGGAGGAGCCACCCGCCACCTCGGCCCGCCGGCGCGCGCGGCCACCGAGGCGGGAGCGGGACGCCGCACCCCTGGTCTTCCTCGTGCCGGCCGGCTCCCGGGCGGCCCTTCCGGCCGCTGCGGGGCGCCTCGCGGACTGGCTGGAAGGCGACGGCGCGACCGTACCGCTGCGCGACATCGCCCACACGCTCGCGGTGCGGCGCAGCCCGGGCCGTGGGCGGCTCGGTGTCGTCACGGCGTCGCGGGGCGAACTCGTGCGAATTCTACGCGCGTCACAGGCCGGGCGGGCCCATCCGGCGGCGGTGATCGGGGAGGTGGGAGCCGCGGTGTCCCGGCGCCCGGTGTGGGTGTTCTCCGGCCAGGGCTCGCAGTGGCCGGGTATGGGTCGCGGACTGCTGAACGTGGAGCCCGCCTTCGCCGCCGCGCTCGCCGAGGCCGATGAACTGATCGCCGCCGAGGCCGGGTTCTCGGTCCTCGACGTGGTGCGCTCCGGCGAACCGGTGACCGGCTGCGCACGGGTCCAGCCGGTGCTCTTCGCCCTGCAGACCGCGCTTGCGGCGGCCTGGCGCGCCCACGGCGTGGAACCCGCCGGGGTCATCGGACACTCCATGGGCGAGGTCGCCGCCGCGGTCGTGGCCGGGGCGCTGTCCCTGGCCGACGGGGTACGGGTGATCTGCCGCCGCTCCGCGCTGCTGACCCGGGTCGCGGGGCGGGGCGCGATGGCGACGGTGGGCCTGGGGGCGGACGACGTACAGGCCGAACTCGACGCGGAACGCGGGGCCGAATCCGGCGCTGAACCCGGGACTACGGGGGCCGCGGCCGGGGGAGCCGGGGCGGTGGGAGCCGCCGTCACGGTCGCGGTCATGGCGGCGCCCGACGCCACGGTCGTGGCCGGGGACGCGGCACACCTGGAGCGTCTGGTCGCCGGCTGGGAGGCGCGCGGCATCCCGGCCGCCCTGGTCGCGGTGGACGTCGCCTCGCACTCCCCCCAAGTGGACCCGCTCCTGGCCGATCTGCGCGACGCCCTCGCCGATCTGACACCCCGCACACCGAGCCTGCCGTTCTACACCACCGTGCTGGACGATCCGCACACCGTCCCCGCCTTCGACGCCGACTACTGGTGCGCCAATCTGCGCCACCCGGTCCGGTTCGCCGCGGCCGTCGCCGCGGCGGCCGCCGACCGCCACCTCGTGTACGTCGAGATCGCCCCGCACCCGGTCGTCACCCACTCCGTCGGCCGCTGCCTGGAGGCCATGGGTGACATGGGCGGCATGGGCGGCGGACACGTCGTGCTGCCCACGCTGCGCCGCGACGAGGACGAGACAGCCACCTTCCGCACCCAACTGGCCGCCCTGCACTGCGCGGGCGTCCCTGTGGACTGGACACGGCTGTATCAGCGGCTGTGCCCAAGGGCTGCCCTCGTCGACGTCCCCACCATCACCTTCGACCGCAAACACCACTGGACCCGGCCCACCCTCTCAGCCCTTCCGGGAGGGCCGCCGGGCCCCGCCGCCGGTCCGCTGCCCGGCAGCCACACGGAGGTGCCCGGCGATCCGGTCCGGCACACCTGGCTCGGCGAGACCGGGACCGCCGCGCTGCCCTGGCTGGACGACCACAAGGTCCACGGCGCCCCCGTACTGCCCGGAGCCGCCCACTACGCCATCGCGCTCACCACCGCCTGCGAGGTCTTCGACGCCCTGCCCACCGAAGTCGAGGTCACCGAGGTGCACTTCCGCGAGCCGCTGAGGCTCGCCGAGCACACCGACATCACCACCACGCTCACCCTGGCCGCCGCCGACCGCGCCGACTGCGAGATCTTCGGACGCGGCGACGACGGCACCTGGATACGGCAGTCCACTGCGGTGGTGCGCCGGCTGGCCGTACCCCCGAGGCCGCGCGCCGCGTCCGTGGAAAACCTCGCCCTGCGCCACCCGGTCCCCGTCGAACCCGCCTCCCTGTACGCCAACATGCGGGCCCGCGGGCTCCACCACGGGCCGGCGTTCAACGGGATCACCCAGGCGTACGCCTCCCGCCGCGGCGACAGTTTCTGGGCACGGGTCGAGATACCCGAGGCGGCGCGCACCCCCGAGCACGCGCTGCGCGTCCACCCCGCCCTCGTCGACCTGTGCGGTCAACTCCTCATAGCGGGGCTGCTGCACGAGACCGACCCCGGGCTGATCCTGCCGGTCCGGATCCGCTCCGCACGGGTCCTCGGCGATACCGCGACCGCGGCGTACTGCCACGCCCGCGTCGTCGAGGCCACGCCCGACACGCTCATCGGCCACATCCGGCTGCTCGACGAGGCGGGCACCCCGGTCCTGGCCATCGACGGGCTGCGGCTGGCGCGCCGCGCCGTCCCCGAGCCCGCCGAAGTCGACCACTGGTTCCTCGAGACCGGCTGGCACCGCGCCGAGCGGCCGACACCCGCGGCCACCGGCCCGGCGGGAGACTGGCTGGTCGTCGGCGAGGGCGGGACGGACGCCCCGGCGGGGGAACTGGCCGACGCGCTGCGCGCGGCCGGGGCGCGAGCCGACACCTGGAACTGGCCCCCGGACGCCCGCCGCCTCGACGCCTTCCGTGAATCCCTGACCGCCCGCCTGGCCCAGCGCGCCACCACGGCCGTGGTCCTGCTGAGCGGTGCGGATACCGACGCGGACCCGGCCACTGAAGCCCTCGCCCGCACGTGCAGGGCGCTCGGCGCCGCCCAGGCGATCGCCGCTTGCGGCGCCGAGCCGCCCCGTCTGTACGTGATCACCCGCGGCGCCCGTGCCGTGGCATCCGGGGAGGTTGCGGACCCGACGCAGAGTTCGCTCCGCGGGCTGGTCCGAGTGCTCGCCCTCGAACACCCGCGCATGCGGGCCACGCTGGTGGACACCGCACCCATCGGCTCCATCACGGATCGCGCCGGGGCGACCGACCTCGCCACCCCCGCCCCCACCTGGTTGTCGGACCTGGCCGCGGAACTGCTCGCCGACGCGCCCGAGGACGAGGTCGCCCTGCGCGGCGCCGCTCGCCACGTCGCGCGGCTGGCCTACGCGCCGCTGACGGACGCCGAACGCTCCGCGGCCGTCGCCCGCAGCGTGCGCTACGGCGTGGACGGCTTCCGGCTGCGGGCAGGCCGGCTCGGGGATCTCGGCAGCCTGGAGCTCGCCGCGACGGGGCGGCGGCGCCCGGGGGCGGGGGAGGTGGAGGTGCGGGTGGCCGCGGCCGGGGTGAACTTCCGGGACGTTCTCACCGCCATGGGGCTGCTGCCCGGTGACCGCGACATCCGGTACCGGATCGGCTTCGAGTGCGTGGGAGAGGTGACCGCGGTCGGGGCGGGTGTCACCGAGTTCGCCGTTGGCGACCGAGTGCTGGCCGCGGATGTGAACGGTGGGGCGTTCGGTTCGTTCACCGTCGTACCCGCCGAGGTGGTCGCACCCGTTCCGGACGGTCTCGACGCGGTCACCGCCGCCGGATTGCCCATCGCGTTCCTCACCGCCTGGTACGCGCTGCGCCATGTCGCCCGGCTGGCGCCGGGGGAGCGGGTGCTGATCCACTCGGCGACCGGCGGCACCGGGCTGGCCGCCGTCGCGGTGGCGCGGCTGCTGGGCGCGGAGGTGCTGGCCACCGCGGGCAGTGAGGACAAGCGGCGGTTTCTGCGCGGCATCGGCATCGCCCACGTCATGGACTCGCGCTCGCTGGACTTCTGCGCGCAGGCCCGGGCGGCGACCGGCGGGGAAGGGGTCGACGTCGTCCTCAACTCACTCGCCGGCGCGGCGATCAGGGCCGGGCTCGAAGCGCTGCGGCCGTTCGGCCGGTTCGTCGAGCTGGGCGTGCGCGACATCCTCTCCGACGCCCCGCTGGGTCTGGCGCCGCTGCGCCACAACATCACGCTGAGCACCGTGGACCTCGGCGAACTGCAGCGCGACCGGCTGGCGGTGTTCGGCGCGGCGCTGCGCGAGGTGGTCGCCGAGTTGGCCGAGGGGCGGCTGGCGCCACTGCGGTGTACGGAGTTTCCGCTGTCGGCGGCCTCCGACGCGTTTCGGCTGATGGCGGGTGCGGGCCATATCGGCAAGTTGGTGCTGACCGTGCCGGAACAGGGCGAAACCGGCGCCGTGCTGCCCGATGGACCGCGGCCGGTGCGCGAGGGCGGGGCTTATGTGATCACCGGCGGTCTGCGCGGCCTGGGTCTTGCCACCGCGCGCTGGCTGGCGGCCCGGCGCGCCGGACATCTCGTACTGAACGGCCGCACCGCCCCCACGGCCGCCACCGCGCGGGAACTCAATGAACTCTCGGCAGCCGGGACCCGGATCACCGTGGTGCTCGGCGATATCGCCCGGCCGGGCACGGCCGAGCGCCTGGTGGCCGCCGCCACCGCGGACGGGACGCCGCTGCGTGGGGTGGTGCACAGCGCCATGGCGCTGGACGACGCGACGGTCACCAACATCCGTGACGACCAACTGCGGCGGGTGTGGGCGCCCAAGGCCACCGGTGCGTGGCGGCTGCACGAGGCCACCGCCGGGCAGCCGCTGGACTGGTTCGCGGTGTTCTCCTCGATGGCCTCGCTGTTGGGCAACCCCGGCCAGGGCGCGTACGCCACCGCGAATGCCTGGCTGGACGGGTTCGCGGCCTGGCGTTCCGCGCGCGGGCTGCCCACCCTCGCGGTCAACTGGGGCCCGTGGGGCGAGACCGGCGTCGCCACCGGCTTCGCCGACCGCGGTTACGAGACCATCCCCACCGACCGGGGCCTACGAGCGCTGGGCGCCCTGCTGGCGCACGGCCGGGTGCAGACCGGGGTGATCCCCGGTGAGCCGGGCACCTGGATTCCGGCGGCCGGGCGGCAGTCGGCGCTCTTCGGCCCGCTGCTTCCCAGCGGAACCGACGGCACCGACGACGCCGATGGCACACAGAACACAGGCGACGCAAGGGACGGCGACGACATCCGCGCCCGGCTGGCCGCGCTCCCCGCGGGCTTGGCCCGCCGCTCCGCCCTGGAGGCGTACTTGGGCGACCACATCCGTACGGTCCTGCGCCTCAGCGGCTCCACGCTGGACCCGCAGACCTCCCTGAAGGCCCTCGGCTTCGACTCCCTGCTGGCCATGGAGTTGCGCGTGCGGCTCGAATCCGGCCTGGGCGTCAAGCTCGCCGCCAACTTCGTTTGGCAGCACCCGACGGTGGCGGAGCTCGCCGTCGGACTCGCCGAGCACATGGGTCTTGACATCGCCGGGGGTACGCCAGGCGGCCGACACCTGGCCGCCGACTGACGGTGACCGCAGCGTCAATTTTCGGACACACGGCGGGCCAATTCTGGTCAGGTGCTGGTCCGCCGTGTGTTCCTGAGCCGTGTCGCCCATGTCGCCCTTGTCGTCCATCCGCACCAGTGCGTGCTGCTCGGGCTCGCGGGCTCGTTGGCGCTGGCGGCGGGAGGAAGGACGGCCGGCGCGCTGCCCGTGGCGGACGTCCTGGTCCCCGATTCCGGGGGCGCCGCGCTCGGCCTGGTCAGTACGTACTTCGGCCTCGTACTGCTGGTCGGGGCCTGGCTGTTGCTGGGCCGCGCGGTACGCGGCCCCCGGCCGCCGGACCCGCGCGACCTGCTGGTGACCCTCGCCGTCTGGGCCGCCCCGCTGCTGGCCGCGCCCCCGCTGTTCAGCCGGGACGTCTACAGCTATCTCGCCCAGGGCGCCATGGTCGACGCGCGCATCGACGTGTACGTACACGGCCCCGCCCGGCTCGGCGGGCCGCTGGCCGCCGAGGTGGCGCCCCTGTGGCAGCACACCCCCGCCCCCTACGGCCCGGTGTCCCTGGCCTTCGAGACGGCGGTCGTGGGCGCCTCACGCACCGAGGTGTCCGCGGGGGTGTTCGGCATGCGGCTGGTCGCGCTGGCCGGCGTGGCGCTGATGATCCTCGCCCTCCTCGCGCTCGCACGCCGCTGCGGCACCGATCCGGCCGCCGCCCTGTGGCTGGGGGCGCTCAATCCGCTGTTGCTGATCCACCTGGTGGGCGGGGCACACAACGACGCCGTGATGATCGGGTTGCTCGGCGCCGGGCTGGTGGCCGCGACCGGCCGGTGGCCCGCGTGCGGCGCCGTGCTGGTCACCCTGGCCGCCCTGGTCAAGGCGCCCGCCGCGCTCGGGCTGCTGGCCGTCGCCGCGCTCTGGGCGGGCCTGCTGAGGGGGAGATGGCGGCGTACCCGGGCCGTACTGGCCACCGGCGCCCTGGCGCTGGGCACCACGGGCGCGGCGACGGCCGTCGCCGGCACCGGCTATGGCTGGATCACCGCCCTGACCACCCCGGTCTCCCCGGACAACTGGGCGTTGACCAGCGCCCTCGGCCGCGCCACCGGCGCCGCCCTGGACGCCCTCGGCAGCGGTCTGGCGCCGCTGGCCACCCCGGCTTGGCATGCGCTCGGCCTGCTGGCGACGGCCGTCACCGTCGCGGTCGTCTGGCTGCGCGCCTCCCGCTCCCGCCCCGTCTACGCGCTGGGGCTGAGCCTGATGGCGGTGGCGGCGCTCGGCCCCGCGATCCGCCCCTGGTATCTGCTGTGGGGGCTGTTCCTCATCGCCGCGGCAGCGCCGAGCGGACCGGTGCGCCGGGCGGTCGCCGCCGCGAGCGGGGTGCTGGCCCTGGCCGTACTGCCCAGCGGATTCGCGCCGGACCGACAGCAGCTGACCCTCGCCGTATGCGGCGGGGCGCTGGCCCTGCTCACGCTGTGGTGCGTCAAATTGGCCCCGAGACTCGCCGCAGGCGACCACTGGACGGAGCACGCGGCATGACGGGCCCCACCACCACGCGCGGCCGACTGCTGCTGACGCTCGGGCTGACCGGGGCCGTGGCGCTCTTCCTGGCCACCGTGCCGCTCCACCGCGACTGGTTCGACCTGAGCGTCTACTACGGCACCGTCGACCACTGGCTGCACGACGGGGGCCGCATGTACGACTACACGGTGCCCGGCGCGGACGGCACCGCCTACGGCTTCACCTACCCGCCGTTCGCGGCCCTGTGCATGCTGCCGATGGCCCTGGTGAGCTGGTCGGGCGCGATCACCATCTGCATGCTGCTCAACCTGGCCGCCTCGGCGGTCGTGCTGTACTGGCTGACCGGTCCCCTCGTACGCCGCCACGCCCGGCACCGGTGGTTCGCCTTCGCCATGGCGGCCTGCCTGTTCGCCCTGCTGGAGCCGGTCCGGGACACCTTCAGCTTCGGCCAGGTCAACCTGGTCCTGCTGGCGCTCGTGCTCTTCGACGCCTGGCTGCTGTCCACCGGCCGCGGCAAGTACGCGGGGTTCGCCATCGGCATCGCCGCCGCGATCAAGCTCACCCCGGCGATCTTCATCTGCTGCCTGGCCGTCACCGGGCGCCGGCGCGCCGCCGGAACGGCCGCGGGCACCGCGGCGGCCGCGACCCTGCTGGCCGCCTGGGTGGCGCCGACCGCGTCACGGGACTACTGGACCGAGGACCTGTGGGACACCGACCGCATCGGGGTCGCCGCGTATGTCTCCAACCAGTCGTGGCGCGGAGTGCTGGCCCGGCTCACCGACCCCGTCCCGCCGAGCGGCGCCATCTGGGCGCTGGGGGCGCTCGCCGTCATGGCACTGTGGGCCCATCGCGTACGGCGCGCGGCCGCCGCGGGGGACGAGGCGGCGGGGTTCGCGCTGACCGGCGTCGCCGCCTGCCTGGTCAGCCCGATCACCTGGGTGCACCATCTGGTGTGGCTGATCCCGGCCCTGACGGTGCTGGTCGACACCGGGCTGCGGTCCGAAACGCCGCCCGCGCGCCGCCGCCGGCTGCTGTCCACCGCGGCCGCGGTGTATGTGATCCTGTGCAGCAGCGTGGTGTGGCTGTGGCGCCTCCACCCCACCGGTGTGGACGGCTTCCTGGGGAGCAACGCCTACGTATGGATCTGCCTCGGCCTGCTGCTCGCCCTCCCGGTGCGCGAGCCGGATGTCCCGGTGTGCGAGCCGGACGCCCCTACGCGTGGGCCGGACGTCCCCGTGCGTGGGCCGGACGTCGCCTTTTCGCCACCGCCGCGCCGACCGGATGTCGATCCGAGTACGTCTCGACGTCTCCCACGATGGACACCCTGACCACACCGCCCCGGTCTCTCCGCCCCCGAGCACCTGTGAGCGCACATGCCCGCGACGATGATGCCCGAGCGGCAGAGCCTCCCCGCCCGCCGGCGGCTTCCGCTGCGTCAGATCCTGTGCCTGCTGCCGATCGCCGTCGTCGCCGTATGGGTGATCGGGCACTGGTCGCTCATCGGCTCCGGCGCCCGTCAGCTCCTTGACGCCAACCCCTACTGGCTGCTCGCCGCGGTCGCCACGACGGGTCTCGGCTGGGTCGCCGTGTCGTTCGCCCGGCAGGGCACCGTCCTGGAACGGCTGCCTCCGGGGCGGCTGTTCGCCACCCAGTTCGCCGCGGGGGCGGCCAACCACCTGCTGCCGTCGGGGATCGGCGCGAGCGCGGTCAACATCCGCTTCATGACCGGCTGCGGCCTCCCCGCCGCCCGCTCCTCGGCCGCGCTCGCCCTGTACTTCCTCGCGGAGGCCACCGCCCGCATCGGGCTGCTGCTGGTCCTCCTGCTCGCCTTCCCCGAAGCGCTCAGGATCGGGCCGCTGCTCCCGGACCGGATCGGGGCGGCGCTGCCGTTGACGGCCGGGGCGGTGGTCTGCGCGCTGGTGGCCGCGGTTCTGGCGATCCGTCCGGTGCGCCGGATCGTCCGCACCTTCCTGGTCACCGCGCTCACCGACGCCCGCTCGCTGCACGCCCGGCCGTCCAGGGCGCTTGCCCTGTGGGGCGGTGCGGTGGCCTTTCCCGTGCTGCAGGCGGCCGGGCTCGCGGCGGTCGCCGTCGCGGTGGAGCTGGACGTGCCGCCCGGGCATGTCGTACTGGCCTATCTGGCCGCGACGTGCCTGGCCGCGGCCATCCCGTCGCCCGGAGGCATCGGCTCCGTGGACGCCGCGCTGGTCATCGCGCTCGTCGCGACCGGGGCCCCGGCGGACGCCGCCACCTCCGCGGTGCTCGCCTACCGCTTCATCACGGTCTGGCTCCCGTTGATCCCCGGAGCGCTGGTGTTGGGAACCCTGGTGCGCTGGAAGATCGTCTAAGCGACCGCGGCCGGGCCGCCCAACTGCCGTCCCCTGACGCCTCGTACGTTTCCTCTCGCCGCCCAAAAGGTGAACACAGCAAATACGAAGGATTAATTCCGGAAGTCGCCCCATCGTTTTGTAAATTCCGCAGACAGCGGGGCAACCAATCAAGGATTCGCGGGGTCAAACAGGCCGAGTGAGCGCGCCGCGCATTCCACTGGGGGGAGTCGTGCGACGTCCATTCGAGCTGCCCGCGTACGCGGCCGTGAAGTGTGACCCACGCCATGGGAACTCGTCCGCGTCGCCGGACAAGTAATCGGCGTGAAGTCAAAATTCACGCCGTCTATCGGAATTGGATCCTGACGAATTCATGCGATCGCTCATGACCGGCCAACCGGCCCGCACCCGGCCGGATGACCAGCCGCGCGAAGCCGCCGCGCCGCCCGCGTCCGACGCACCGCCGGTCGCGCTGCCGGACGCGCTTCCGGACGTCCCGCGCGGCGTCCGCGCCCGGGCCGCCGCGCTCGCCGCCCTGGTCACGGTGGCCGCCTTGTGCCTCGGCGACGCCGTGGCCCGCAGCTACCCCTTCGGGTTCAGAACCCGCAGCGTGAACGACCTGGGCAATCAGTTCGTGCCCTTCCACGCCCATCTGTGGGACCTGCTGCACGGCCGCGGGGACGGCGGCCTGTTCCTCAACTGGCAGTCCGGCTATGGCGCCAGCTTCCTGCCCGACCTGGGCACCTACCTCGGCAGCCCGTTCGCGCTGCTCGTCGCCCTCTTCCCGCGTGACCGGATCGACCTCGCGGTGTATGTGATCACGCTGCTGAAGATGGCCACGGCCGGTGCGGTGATGGCCCAACTGCTGCTGACGCTGCGCCCCGGCCGGTGGTGGGCGGCCGGGGCGCTCGGCGCCTCGTACGCGCTGTGCGGCTGGTCCGTGGCCGAGGCCTCGTACAACCCCATGTGGCTGGACGGGCTGATCGCGCTGCCGCTGTTGTGCCTGGTCGGCCACTGGGTCCTGGCGGGGCGGCGGTTCGTCGTGGGCGCGCTGCTGGTCGCGCTCATGTGGATCGCCAACTTCTACACCGCGTACATGGCCACCCTCGGCGCCGTACTGCTGCTGCTCACCCGGCTCCTGGCGGCCGCCCCCACCGGCGTCCCCCTGCGGCAGCGGCTCGCGCCGCTGTGGCGGCCCGTGGCGCGGCTGGCGGGCGTCCTGGCGGTCGGCGTGGGCCTCGCGGCGCCCATGGTCTCGGTCATCTACTTCGGCACCAAACACGCCTACCCGGGCCGGGTCATGGAGTTCACCCCCAAGCCCTGGACGGACGTCCTGGCCCGGCTGCTGCCGGGCACGTACAACTTCAGCAGCCCGGCCGTCTACGTCGACACGGTGGCGCTGCTGCTCGCCCTGACGCTGCCGTTCAACCCGGCGGTCCCCAAGCGGCTGCGAAGCGGCTGGACGCTGCTGGTCGCGGCGGTGGCGCTGTCCTTCCAGTGGGGGCCGACCCAACTGGCCTGGCACGCCTTCAGCGTCCCCAACGGCAGCCAGTACCGGGAGACCTTCGTACTGTGCGGGCTGCTGGTGACCGCCGCCTGGCTCTCCTTCGCGCACGGCACACCGGGCCGCCGCCCGCTGCTGGCCGCGGGCGCGCTGCTGGCGGTGATCGCGGCGGGCGCGTCCCGCTCCACCGAGCTGATGCGCCCCTGGACCTATCCGCTCCTGCTGGTCGGGCTCGCCGCCGTCGCGGTCGCCCTCCTGCTGGCCCGGTACGCCAGGCGGCACCACCGTCCGCTGCTCGCCGCCCTCGCCGTCGTCCTGCTGATCGGCGCCCAGGTGGGCCAGTCCGCGGCCACCATGGCCGTCGCCGACCGGCTGCGGCTGGGGCATCTGGACGACTACGCGCCCTGGGGCGAGCGCCAGCGGAAGCAGCAGGAGTTGATCGCGGACGCGAACGGCTGGCCCCGGTACCGTACGGACCCGGGCCGCGAACAGACCGTCGGCAATGACCCGCTGCTGGTCGGCGGACAGGGCGCGCAGTACTACAGCAGCCTCACCGCCGATGTGTTCAGCCGCACCCTCACCGCTCTCGGCGGCGGCTGGTACTCGCGCGGCCGGTCCCTGCAGAGCCTGGACAACCCGGTCACCGACGCGATCTTCTCGGTCGGCGCCCGCGTCCACTCCCCGCCCGATCCGCACCGGGACCCGAACGCGACGATCGACGTCGAGCCGTACGTCACCCGCGCGTCCGTACCACCCCTGGTCACCGTCCGGCCCGCCGTCAAGAAGGCGCCCGCGTTCGGCTCCTCGCCGTTCCGCAACCAGGAACTCCTGCTCGGGGCCCGGGTGTACACCATGGCCGACAAGGTCGCGATACGCGGCGCGGGCGGCGGCCCGGCCGCCCGCACCCCCGAGCACGGCTACCGACTGCCCCCCGGCCCCACCAAGCACTCCCGCCCGAAGGCGCTGCTGACCGCCACCTGCCCGGGCGGCTCCCAGGTGTTCCTGTGGGCGCCGCACTACTGGGGGGTCGCCGCGCTACGCGGCGCCGACCGGCCCCCGGTCGGGTTCCGGGGCGACAACCCGGTCACCAAGATCGCCCCCATGCAGCCGCTGGGGAAGGCCCCGGCCTCCGGGCGCGTCGAGGTGGATCTGACCATCCAGAAGGGCGGCACCGTCCCCGCCGATTCCATCGGCTGCCTGGACACCGGACGGCTGCGCACGGCCGTCGACCGGCTCCGGTCCCACGGCGCCACCTCCGTGCAGGTCACCGACACCGGCATCCGGGCCGAACTGCCCGCCGGCTCCCGCGGCCTCGCCGTGGTCGCCGTCCCGCGGATCGCGGGCTGGCAGTGCGCCGCGGGCGACGGAGAGCACCGCCCGGCCGACAGCCACCTCGGCCTGATCGCCGTGGAGCTCGACGGCTCCGCCACCTCCATCGACTGCACCTTCCGCCCTCCCGGCCTGCGCCTCGGCTCCGCCGTGGGAGCCGCCGCACTGCTGGCCCTGACCCTCCCGGCCGCCTTTCGGCTGCTGCGCAACCGACGGGAGAGCCGCCATGTCCATCACTGACGCCCGCGAATTCCGCACGGGGGAGACCATGCTCATTTCCATCGTCGTACCCTGCTACAACGAAGAAGCCGTGATCGATCGTTTTCATGAACACCTCACACGAGAACTCAGGGCGATCGACCACGACTGTGAATTCGTTTACGTGGATGATGGCAGCAAGGACCGTACGCTTTCGCTGCTGAAAAAACTGGCCGAAACCGATCCCCGGGTCCGCTACGTTTCCTTCAGCCGCAATTTCGGCAAGGAAGCCGCGATGCTGGCTGGGCTGCGTTATGCCTCCGGCGACGCCGTCGTCATCATGGACGCCGATCTCCAGCACCCCCCGGAGCTGGTCAAGCGCATGGTGGAGCTGCATGCCCAGGGCCATGACCAGGTCATCGCCAAGCGCACCCGCGACGGCGACCGGGTCACCCGGGTCCTCACCGCCCGCGCCTACTACCGGCTCATCAACCGCTTCGTCGATGTGGAGCTGGCCGACGGCGTCGGCGACTTCCGGCTGCTGTCCCGGCGCGCGGTGGACGCCGTGCTGGGGCTGACCGAGTACAACCGCTTCTCCAAGGGGCTGTTCGCCTGGGTGGGCTTCCCGAGCGTGACCTTCGAGTACGAGAACGCCGTACGCGAGGAGGGCCGCAGCAAGTGGACCTTCGGCCAGCTGCTCAACTACGGGGCCGACGGGCTGATCTCCTTCAACAACAAGCCACTGCGCGCCGCGGTCTACCTCGGCCTGCTGCTGCTGTCGGTGGCCGCGCTGTACGCGGCGTGGATCGTGGGCAGCGCGGCGGTCAACGGGGTCGACACGCCCGGCTATGTCACCCTGCTCGTCGTCATCACGGCGCTGGCCGGCGTCCAGATGGTCATGGTCGGCGTGATCGGTGAGTACATCGGCCGTATCTACTATGAGGTCAAGCGGCGCCCCCACTTCCTGGTGCAGTCCACCAACGCCGTCCCCGCCGCCGCCCCGCTCAAGGACCAGCTGAAGGATTTCGTCCGGTGACCTCTCGTACCAGGCCCGCGCGCCGGGCGATGCTCGGCCAGGCGGTCAGATTCGGCCTGGTGGGCGTCGTCAACACCGCCACCTACTACGGTATGTACCTGTTGTTCCTGCGCCGGCTGCCCTATCTCGTGGCCCATGTCGCCGCCTTCGCCCTCAGCACGGTCGGCTCGTTCCTGCTCAACTGCTGGTTCACCTACCGCACCCGCCCCACCTGGCGGAAGTTCCTGCTCTTCCCCCTGACCACGGCCGCCAACTTCGTCATCACCACCGGCGGGGTCTACGTCCTCGTCGACCTCCTGCACACCGGCGATCGGGCGGCCCCGCTGATGGCCGCCGCGGCGGCCGTGCCGATCACCTTTGTCCTCTCCCGGACGATCATGCTCGGGCAGGGGTCCCAGGGCTCCCAGGAGCCCGCCGAAAACCCGGTGCGGCGGCGGGCGGTGGCCACTACCGTGCCAGGCAGTCACCTGGACATCGAGCACGGGAGTGGTATGGCGGTCGGAGAAGAGCCGCGCGTATACGAGATCCGCGTGTACGGCTGCGCGGACAGCGGGGAGGCCATCGCGCTGCAGGGTCCGATCGCCCACCTGCTGTGTCCGGAGGAATGGCACGACGGGCCGTGCGACGTCCCCTGGGGCTTCACCCTCGACAGTGACCGGCGGGCCGACGGCGACGAGGCCACGGTGCTGGTGCTCGGCGTCTACACCTCCGGCGCGCGGGCGGCGGAGGTGGCCGACCAGGTGCGCGCCGCCATCGGCGAGAGGGGTCCGGTCGAGCTGGGGGAGGGCGACCCCGAGCAGTTCGAGACGCTGGTGGCGCAGTACCGGATCGAGAGCGGGGCCCGTGGGGTCTGAGCGGGTCCTGCGGGGTCTGCGCGCGGCCCGCCGGGTCTGAGCAGGTCCCGCGGGCTCTGAGCGCCTCCGGCCCGGGCCAGTCGGCCGGGTCAGCCGGTCGGGCCCGCGTCGCGCACCAGCAGGGCGGCCTGGACCCGGTTCGAGCAGCCCAACTTGGCCAGCACCCGGCTCACATACGTCTTGATGGTCTTCTCGCTCATATGCAACTCCCGGCCGATCTCGGCGTTGGACATCCCCTCGGCCACCAGGCGCAGCACCTGCGACTCGCGCTCGGTGAGCGCCGTCAGCCGCTCTGCGGCCTCCCGGCGGCGCCGGGCCGCGACCGGGGTGATCAGGTCCAGCACCGGGCGGGTCACCGCCGGGGACAGATAGGCCTCGCCGCCGTGCGCCGCGCGCACCGCGCGGATCAACTCGTCGGGCGTGCAGTTCTTCAGCACGAACCCCGCCGCGCCGCTCTGCAGCGCCTGGAGCACATTCGGCTCGGCCCCGAACGCCGTCAGCACCACCGTGCGCAGCGCGGGCGCCTGCCGCCGCAACTCCTCCAGCGCGCTCAGCCCGTCCAGCAGCGGCATGTTGATGTCGAGCAGGGCCACATCCACGCGGTGCGCGACCGCCTCGGCCACGGCCGCCCGGCCGTGCTCCGCCACCGCGACCACCTCGATATCGGGAGCCGACTCCAGTACCGTGCGGATACCGGCCCTGATCAGCGGCTCGTCGTCGGCCACCAGCACCCTGATCACCTCAGCCCACCCCCAGCAGCATGCCGACCGGCAGCACCACGAACATCACGGCGGCGGTGGCGAATCCGAGCGCGACGGTGCGCAGGCCCCCGACCCCGGCGACACCCTCATCGCCGTCAAGGTCGCGGTCCGAGACGGGTTTGGTGTCGGAGGCCGTGTCCGGGGCAGTTGGCACCATCGCCACCAGCCGGAAACCGCCGTCCGACAGCCGGTGATCCACGAACCCGCCGACCTGTCGCATCCGTTCGTCAAGACCCCGCAGCCCGTGTCCACCGCCCGCCGCCTCTGCGAGCTCCACCTTCCCGCCCGCGACCGGGTTGACCACGGTGATCAGCAGCGCATCCGGCTCCCAGGTGACGGACGCCGTCACCGGGCGGCCCGGGGCGTGCTTGGCCGCGTTGGTCAGCCCCTCCTCGACCACCCGGTACACCGCCTCCCCGGCCGCCGGAGGCAGCGGGCGGGGCTTCCCGCCGCCGCGCCGCAGTGTCACCGGCACCCCGGCCGCCCGGAACTCCGCCACCACCTCGTCGATGGCCTCGGCCCCGGGCGCCCGGGCGGCCGTCTCGTCCGTCCCCCGTAGCGCCCCGACCAGCTCGTGCAGCTCATCCATGGCGCCGCGCGCCGTCCCGGCCAACTGCCGGACGGCGTCCCGCTGCGCCGATGGCAGCTCCGCCACCTCCAGAGCCGCGGCCTGCACCGACACCAGGCTGAGCCGGTGGCCGAGGGAGTCGTGCATGTCCCGGGCGATCCGCAGCCGTATCCGCAGCCGCTCCCGCTCGGCCAGCAGCTCCCGCTCCCGGCGCAGCCGCCGGTTGCGCCGGCCCAGCTCGGCCACCAGCCGCCGATGCTGCGCCAGATACCGGCCCACGAGCAGCGGCAGCGCCACGAACACCACAAAGATCGAGACCAGTTGCGGTACAGCGGGCGCGTCCGCCGGCCGGGCCAGGAGCCGTACCGCGAGCCAGCCGAGCACGGCACCCGCCACCTGGGCCGTGTCCCGCCCCATCGGCGCGCGGGATCCGGCCCCGTAGGCGGCCCACAGCAGCAGCACGTACGAGCCTCCGGTCAGCGCCGCCAGCAGCAGGGCCGCTGTGAAGGCTGCCGCCGGGGCCCGCTCGCCCAGCACCACCACACCGGCCACGGCCAGCGCGTACGCCACGGCGGCCCAGGGGAGCGGACCGCCGTGGCGCGCGGCCACGAACAGCGCGGTGTCCGCCACGACCACGGCGGCGGCCGGAAAACTTCGGCCCAGGGGCAGCAGGCTCATGGCAGCAGGCTAAGGCCCAGGGCCTGTCGTCAAAGGGGGCGCCCTGCTCCCGACGCCTGGCACGGCACCTCGCCGCGTTGTCGCACCGCCCGAGTACGCCCAGTACGAGGGCGACGCTCCGCCTTGCGATGCGCCCCCAGCTACCGCTGGGAGGTGCCCCCGGCCAGACGCCGCTCGCGGCCGGACGCCCCCTTTGACGACAGGCCCTGACAGGAGTGTCGACTTTGGTCCCGACGACGGGCGACTTTCGCCCACAGCGCGGCACCTGGCCCGGTTCCTAGCGTGAGCGGTGTGATCGAAGTGCGCGACCTCAGCAAGAAGTACGGGACCACCACCGCGGTCGACCGGCTGTCCTTCACCGTGCGGCCCGGCCAGGTGACCGGGTTCCTCGGGCCGAACGGGGCGGGAAAGTCCACCACGATGCGGATGATGCTGGACCTCGACCGCCCCACCACGGGCCATGTCCTCATCGACGGCGACCGCTATCGGCGCCTGCCTGATCCGCTGCGCCGGGTCGGGGCGCTGCTGGAGGCCAGGGCGGTGCACGGCGGCCGCAGCGTGTACGACACCCTGCGGTGGCCGGCCCGCAGCAATCGGATCCCCGAGGCGCGGGTGCGCGAGGTGCTGGAACTGGTCGGGCTGGCGGGCGTGGCCCACCAGCGGGCCAAGGGCCTCTCACTCGGCATGGCCCAGCGGCTCGGCATCGCCGCCGCGCTGCTCGGCGATCCGCCGGTGCTGCTGTTCGACGAGCCGGTCAACGGCCTTGACCCCGAGGGGATCCTGTGGATCCGCAACCTCATGAAGGACCTGGCCGCGGAGGGCCGGACGGTGTTCGTCTCCAGCCATCTGATGAGCGAGATGGCGCTCACCGCGGAACACCTCATCGTCATCGGGCGCGGCAGGCTGCTCGCGGACACCACCGTAGCTGCGTTCATCGAGGCCAACTCCCGCTCCTGCGTGCTGATCCGCACGCCCGACCCGGATCGGATGCGCGCCGCGCTGGCGGGCATGGGCGTCCGGGTGGAGCGGGCGGCCGATGGGGCGCTGGAGGCGTACGGGACGCGGGCCGCGGCGGTCGGCGAGCTGGCGGCCGCCCAGGGCCTGACGGTGCACGAGGTGAGCACGCGGCAGGCCTCGCTGGAAGAGGCGTTCATGCGGCTCACGGGCGAGGCCGCCGAACACCGGGCGGGAGGTGCGCGATGAGGGACGCGGCCCGTATGCGGGCGGCCTTCGCCGCCGAGTGGATCAAGATCCGTACCGTCCGCTCGACGCTGTGGACCCTGCTGCTGTCCCTCGTCGTCAGCGTCGGCCTCGGCATCCTCGTCGGCCACTCCATGAGCGCGAGCTTCGCCGGCATGGACCGGGAACGGCAGGAGAACTTCGACCCCGTCGAGGCGGGCTTCCTCGGCCTGACCGTCGGCCAGATCGCCCTCGTCGTGTTCGGTGTGCTGCAGATCGGCGCCGAGTACACCAGCGGCACCATCCGCGGCTCGCTTCTCGCGGTGCCGCGCCGGGGGCTGTTCTACGGGGCCAAGGTGTCGGCCACGATGCTGACCGCGCTGGTGTTCTCGCTGTTCACCGTCTACATCACCTTCTTCGCGGCGCAGTGGGCGCTCGGCCCGCAGGGCGTGTCCCTCGGCGACCCCGGCGTACTGCGCGCGACCTTCGGCGCCTGGGCGTATCTGACGCTGATGTGCGCGTTCTCGATCGGGGTGGCAACGATGCTGCGCAGTACGGCGCTCACGCTCGGAATCATGATCCCGCTGCTCTTCCTCAACTCGCAGGGCCTCGGCAATGTGCCGAAGATCCGGACGGTCGCGCAGTTCCTGCCCGACCAGGCCGGGGCGGTGATGATGCGGGTGGTCACGGTGGACGAGTCGTTCATCACGCACCGGGGCTTCGGCCCGGGGACGGCGCTGGTGATCCTGCTGGCCTGGACGGCGGCGGCGCTCGTCGGGGGCCTCATGGCGCTGCGCCGCCGCGACCCCTGATGCACCACGACTGTTGATGCATAAGATATGCAAGTGCATAGCTACCGCATCAGGATGGCCACGCCCGAAGACCTCGACGGTGCCCGGAGCGTGATGCTCGACACCGTGTACCGGGACTTCGGTACGGGATACGTGCCGCGCTGGCACGGCGACATCGTCGATCCGGAGGGCGCCTACCTCCGGTCCGCGCGGCACACCCTGCTCGTCGCCGTCGACGAGCGCGACGGGCAGGTCGTCGCCACGGGCGCGCTCGACGCGCGGGGGCCCGCGCATCCGCCCAACCCCCGTGCCCTCGCCGAGCGTTACCCCTCCGGGCGGACCGCGCAGCTCCGCCGGGTGTACGTACGGCCCGAACACCGGCGGCGTGGGCTCGCCCGGCGGCTGGTGGGCCGGTTGCTGGACTTCGCGGCGGCGGACGGCGGCTATGGCGCGGTCTATTTGCACACCGACCCCGCCGTGCCCGGCGCCGAGTCCTTCTGGCGGTCCCTGGGGAAGGTGGTGTGCGACGAGCGGACGGCGCCCGGCGGCGGGCAGAGCGTCGTGCACTTCGAGGTGCCCATGCGGGTGGTTCCTCGCGGCGGCACTAATGGAAATGATAATCATGTAGCCTGTGCGGCGTTCCGCTCGTAAAGCCCGCTCGCACATCCCGCTCGTTGAACTCGTGGAGAACGAGGACCATGCGCCACGCCCGCCGCCGTCAGCTGGTCTCCGCCCTGCTGCTCGCCCCGCTGCTCTCCGGCTGCTTCGCCGCCGACGACAACTCCTCCCGGTCCGGCTCCGGAGCCGACACCCGGCTGCGCGTCGCGCTCGCCTTCCCGCCCGCCGAGAACTTCTCGCCGTACGGCAGTGACGCCACCCTGCTCAGCCGGCTCGGTGTCACCGAGGGGCTGACCCGGCTGGACGGCAACGGTGCCGCGTCCCCCGCGCTCGCCGAGTCATGGCGTCAGGAGAACGAGCACACCTGGCTGTTCACCCTGCGCGAGGCCCGGTTCCAGGACGGGACCGACCTCACCCCGGCCGCGGCCGCCACCGCCCTCACTCACGCCGCCCAGGCCGATCCGGCCCCCGCCGCGCTCTCCGGGGTGAAGCTCGCCGCCGAACCCGCCGGGAAGCGGCAGGTCCGCGTCACCACCGCCGACCCCGACCCCGCGCTGCCGCTGCGGCTCTCCAGCCCGAGCCTGGCCGTGCTGTCCGCCAAGGCGTATCGGGAAGGGGGCACCGTCGATCCGGCGTCCACCGCCACCGGGCCATTCGCGCTCACCAAGGCCGGCGGCGGCAACCGGGCCGCCCTGAACCGCTTCGACGACTACTGGGGCGGCCGGGCCCGGGCCTCCGGTGTCGACGCGCGGTTCATCGCCGACGGCACGGCCCGCACCAACGCGCTGCGCACCGGCGAGGTGGACATCGCCGAAGCGGTGCCGGTCGCCCAGACCTCCTCCCTCGACAAGGACATCGCCCGCGAACTGGCCACCACCCGCACCACCAGCCTGCTGCTGAACACCCGCTCCGGCCCCTTCAAGGACCCCGAGGTGCGGGCCGCCGCCCGGGCGGCGGTCGACACCTCGGTCCTCGCCGAGGACGTGTACGAGGGCCACGCCGACCGCGGCCAGGGCGTGTTCGGACCCGCCCTGACCTGGGCGGCCGGCAAGCGCGTGGCGCCGGAGGGGCGGGCACGGGCCGAGCGCGTCCACGGCACCGCCATCACCCTCGCCACCTACGACAACCGGCCCGAGTTGCCCGAGGTGGCCCAGGTGCTGCAACAGCAGCTGAAGAAGGCCGGGTTCACGGTCGAGGTGGAGGTGCGTGAGTCCTCGCGGATCGAGGGCGACGCGCTCGCCGGCAAGTTCGACGCGTTCGTCGGCGCGCGCAACACCATGCTCGACACCGGCGACCCGGTCTCCGTCCTCGCCAGCGACTTCACCTGCGACGGCAGCTACAACCTGGCACTGCTGTGCGACAAGCGCGTCGACCGGGCCGTCGCCGAGGCCGAGTCCGCCGCCGAACCCGCGAAGCGCCAGGCCGCGACGATGGCCGCGGAGGCCGAGGTCCTGCGCACGGACGCGACCGTCCCGCTCGTACACCAGCGGATCGTCCACGGCGTCCGCACCTCGGTCCACGGCGTGCTCCTCG
This sequence comes from Streptomyces sp. NPDC059679, assembly GCF_042734105.1. Lineage (NCBI taxonomy): Bacteria > Bacillati > Actinomycetota > Actinomycetes > Kitasatosporales > Streptomycetaceae > Streptomyces > Streptomyces sp. NPDC059679. The sequence goes on from NZ_JBHWES010000030.1 coordinate 35,586, forward strand.
ACCCGTACGAGCGCACCCTCATCGGCCCCGGGACCCGGCGCTGAGCGCCATACGCCGCGGCGCCCCGGCGGCGGGAGCACTGTGGCGCGTCACCGTGGCCGCGGCCCTGCTGTGCGGCATCGGCCTGCTGCCGTGGCTCTCCCGCACCGACCCCGCGCGCACCGTGCTGGAGGCGCGCTCGGCCGAACGCGACCCCGCCCCCGAGGTGCTGGCCGCCGTACGAGATGAACTCGGCCTCGACGCCGGGCCCCTGCACCTGCTCGGCCAGTGGCTCGGCGGGCTGCCGCGCGGCGACGCCGGCCACTCCTGGATCTCGGGCGAGGCCGTACTGCCCGCCGTCACCACGGCCCTCGGCGCCTCGCTGCTGCTCATGGCCGCGGCCCTGGCCGTGGCCATGGTCACCGCCGCCGCGGTGTGCGCCCGCACCCTGAGGCTCGGTCCTGTCCGGGCGACGCCGGCGGGTCGGCCCGTGGTGTCCGGCGGCGTGGCGGCGATGCTCGCCGCGCTGCCCGAGTTCCTGACCGCCTCCGTCCTGGCCACCGTGGTCGGGGTGCAACTCGGGTGGCTGCCCGCGCTCGGCTGGTACGGGCCGCGCTGGCTCGTCCTGCCCGCGCTGGCCATCGGCCTGCCCACCGGAGCGCTGCTCGGCCGGATGCTCGACGACGCGCTGCCCGGCGCCTTCGCCGAGCCCTGGGCGCGGGCCGCCGCCGCCCGGGGCATCCCGGGCCGACGCATCGCCCGGCACGCCCTGCGCCGGTGCGTCCCCGGACTGCTGCCCAACTTCGGGCTCTTCGTGGTCGGCCTCACCGGCGGCGCGGTCGCCGTGGAGCAGATCTTCGACATCCCCGGGCTCGGCCGGCTCACCCTGGAAGCCGCCGTCGCCCAGGACCTGCCCGTGCTCCAGGCCGGCACGCTCGCCCTGGTGGCGCTAGCCGCCGCCGTGGGCGGCCTGGTGCGGCTCGCGGGCCGCGCCCTCCTCGGACCCGCGCTGCGCGACGGCGCGCTGGTCACCCTGCACCGGGCCGCCGCCCCGGAGCCCCGTGCGCTCCCCCTGTTCCACGGCGCGCTGCTGCTCGGCGTCATCGCCCTCGGCCTGACCCGCGACCCGCTGGCCCTGGACACCGCCGCCCGGCTGCAACCCCCTTCCTGGGCACACCCGTTCGGCACCGACGCCCTGGGCCGCGACCTCCTGGCCCGGATCGGCCACGGCGCGCTCACCACCCTCGCCCTCGCGCTCGCGGTCAGCGCGGCCGCGCTGCTCGCCGGAGTGGCGCTCGGGCTGGTGCCACGGGTGTCCCAGGCCCTCGTCGACACCGTCAACGCCGTACCGGCCGTACTCGCCGGACTCCTCGTCACCGGCGTCACCGGCGGCGGCCCCGCCACGCCCGCGCTCGCCGTGGCCGCGGTCGCCTGGGCCCCGCTGGCCGCGCACACCTCCGCCCTGCTGCGGCAGGAGCTCGCCACCACCCACCTCGCCGCCACCCGCGCGCTCGGCGCCGGACGGCTGCATGTGCTGCGGCGCGCCCTGCTGCCCGCCGTACTGCCACCGGTGACCCGGCACGCGCTGCTGCGACTGCCCTCGGTGGCGCTCGCCCTCGCCTCCCTCGGCTTCCTCGGTCTCGGCGCCCAGCCGCCGTCCCCCGAATGGGGTCTGCTGCTGGCCGAGAACCACCCGTACGCCGAACGCGCCCCCTGGGCGGTGCTGGCCCCCGCCGCGATGCTCGCCGTCCTCGGAGCGCTGGCGGTCACCGCGGCCGGCGGGGTGCGGTGGCCGTGGTTGTGGCCGGGCCGCGCCCGGCGCGCCGATCGGGCGCCTTCCGCGCTGCGGGAGCAGGCCCTGCCTTCCGTGGTGGGGGAGCAGGCACAGCCCACCGCCGTGCGGGAGCAGGCCCCATGACCAGCACCCGGACGCTCGCCGGTACGGCCCGCCCCTGGCGGCGCGCCGGGCTGCCGGCGCTGTCGCCCCTGCTGCGGCTGCTGATCTGGACCCAGCTCGCCTTCAACATCGGCTTCTACGCCGTCCTGCCCTTCCTCGCCGAACACCTCGGCACCGCCATCGGCATGGCCGGCTGGCTGGTCGGCCTGGTGCTCGGCCTGCGCACCTTCAGCCAGCAGGGGCTGTTCGTGGTGGGCGGCGCCCTGGCCGACCGCTACGGCATCCGGCCGGTGGTGCTGGCGGGCTGCGCACTGCGGATCGTGGGTTTCGCGTGGCTGGGCTGGGCGGAGCGCACCTGGGCGGTGATCGGCGCGGTGTTGCTGATCGGCTTCGCGGCCGCGCTGTTCTCGCCCGCCGTCGAGCCCGAGGTGGCCCGCCAGGCGGCGGTCCGGGAGAAGGCGGGCGGTGGACCCCGCACCCGCGTCCTGGCGCTGTTCTCCGTCGCCGGGCAGGCCGGGGCGTTCATCGGACCACTGCTGGGAGCACTCCTGCCGACCGTGGACTTCCGCGCCGTCTGGCTCGCCGGGGCGGCGGTCTTCGTCCTCGTCCTGGCCGGACATCTGCGGCTGCTGCCCCAGCACATCCCCGGCCGGGTGGCTGCCGCCCCGGGCTCGGACCGCACCCGGACCCGGGGCGGGGTACGGGCGCTGCTGCGCAACCGGCGATTCTCGCGCTGTGCCTGGCGTACGGCGTCAACTTGCTGGCGTACAACCAGCTCTACCTCGCCCTGCCCCTGGAAGTGGAGCGCGCGGTGGGCTCGCAGGCCCCGCTGGCCTGGCTGTTCGCGCTCTCCTCGGCGCTGGTCGTGACCGCCCAACTGCCCATCACCCACTGGGCCGCCGCCCGGCTGGACCTGCGCCGCTCCATGGCGGCCGGGCTGCTTCTGCTCTCCGCGGGCTTCGCCGCCGTGGCCGCCGCCCGCCCCGCCGACCGGACGGGCGCCGCAGGGCTGCACCCGTCGGCGGCCCTCGTCGTACTGCTCACCCTCGGCCAGATGCTGCTCGCCCCGGCCGCCCGAGCCTGGGTGCCCGACCTTGCCGACGAGGGCAGGCTCGGCCTCTACACCGGCGCGCTGTCGTCCGTCTCCGGCCTGGTCGTCCTGACCGGCAGCGCGGCGACCGGCTCGCTGCTCGACGCGGGCCTGCCGCCCGCGGTTCCCTGGCTGGTGCTCACGGCGCTTCCGGTGGCGGCGGTCGCCCTGCTGCCGCGCCACCGGGACGCCGGGCCCACCCGCTGAACGGCCCACCCGCTGAACAGTCCGCCTGGCGAACGTCGGGAGCCGCGTCGGCCATGTCCGGGATGTGGAAACCCGCTTGGCCCTCCTTGACCGGGTGTACGCGCCACTGATTTGATCGAGGGCATGAAGCGACAGGACCTCACGCGACGACGCCACGTCGATCTCGCGCGTGTCTCCAGCGCGTCCTGTCCCTGTCGGGCCTGAGCGAGCCCGCTCCCACCCTCTCCGCATCCTCCTCGCGCCGCCTTTGACCCACCCCGGCCGCGCGTGTTCCGGCTGTGCGTTCTTCCACGCCGCGATATCACCGGCGTGAACGCGGCGCCGCGCCCGTACGCCTTGATGCCTCGTCAATTCGCTCCCGCGCCCTGTCCGGCCGACCGGCCGGACCACCGCATCGCATCACCTCCCCGAAGGGTCCGCCATGGCCACCGTCCTGTCCGTCTCCGGAAGCCCCTCCGCCACCTCCCGCACCGCCCGGCTGCTGCGCCACCTGGACGCGCGGCTGGAGCGCCATGGACACGAGGTGATACCCCTGGACGTCCGTACGCTCCCGGCCACCGCCCTGCTCGGGGCCGACTTCGCGCATCCGGCCATCGTCCGGGCCACCGCCCTGTTCGCGCGCGCGGATGGCGTCGTCATCGGTACGCCCATCTACAAGGCCGCCTACTCCGGCCTGCTCAAATCCCTGCTCGACCTGCTCCCGCAGTACGCCCTCGAAGGCAAGACCGTACTCCCGCTGGCCACCGGCGGCACCACCGCACACGTCCTGGCCATCGACTACGCGCTGCGCCCGGTGCTCAACTCCATGGGCGCCGGACACATCGTCCAGGGCTGGTTCACCCTCGACAAGGACCTCCAGACCGGGCCGGACGGCGCCCTCACCGTCACCCCGGGCTCCGCCGAAGCCCTCGCCCAGGTCGTCGACCGGTTCTCCCTCGCACTCGGCGGCACCCCGCTGCTCGCCGCCGCCGGCTGACACGCCCGAACGGCTCCGGCGCCCTCGTTGTCTGTGCCGGCCGCACACCACCTTGAACGGAGTTCCCACGTGAGTCTCGCCTTCCACTGGTTCCTGCCCACCAACGGCGACAGCCGCCATGTCGTCGGCGGCGGCCACGGCTCCCCGGCCACCGCGACCGGCGGTGACCGGCCACCGACCGTCAACTACCTCTCCCAGATCGCCCGTGCCGCCGAGGACCTGGGGTTCGTGGGGGCGCTCACGCCGACCGGCGCCTGGTGCGAGGACGCGTGGCTGACCACGGCCATGGTCAGCCAGCGCACCGAGCGGCTGAAGTTCCTGGTCGCCTTCCGGCCCGGCTTCCTGTCGCCCACCTTCGCCGCGCAGATGGCCTCCACCTATCAGCGGCAGACCGGCGGACGGCTCATGCTCAACGTCGTCACGGGTGGCGAGAGCCGGGAGCAGCGCGCGTACGGCGACTTCCTCGACAAGGACGCCCGGTACGCGCGCACCGGTGAATTCCTCGGCATCGTCCGGGACCTGTGGGACGGCAAGACCGTGGATCTGGCAGGTGAGCATCTGCGGGTGGAGGACGCCAGGCTGGCCCGGCTTCCCGACCCCGTCCCGCAGGTGTACTTCGGCGGCTCCTCACCCGCGGCTGGAGTGGTGGCGGCCCGGCACGCGGACGTCTACCTCACCTGGGGTGAGCCGCCCGGCGCGGTGGCGGAGAAGATCGCCTGGGTGCGGAGGCTGGCGGCGAAGGAGGGGCGGAGCCTGCGTTTCGGCATCCGGTTGCATGTCATCACCCGGGACACCGCGGAGCAGGCATGGGCCGAGGCGCGACGGCTGCTGGACGGCTTCGACGAGGCGACCGTACGCGCGGTGCAGGAGGGCCTGGGCCACAGCGAGTCCGAGGGGCAGCGGCGGATGCTCGCCCTGCACGGCGGGGGCCGTGACGGCCTGGAGATCCACCCCAACCTGTGGGCCGGTATCGGGCTGGTGCGCGGCGGGGCGGGAACCGCGCTGGTGGGCAGCCACGCCGAGGTCGCCGACCGGATCGCCGAGTATCACGCGCTGGGCATCGACGAGTTCATCCTGTCCGGATACCCACACCTGGAAGAGGCGTACTGGTTCGGCGAGGGTGTGTTGCCGATCCTGCGTGAGCGGGGTCTGTGGAACCACCCCTTCCGTGGCGAGGGGCGGATCGCGGCGTAGATCCACTTCGCGGTGTCCGGGAGATCGTGAAAGCCCTGGCGCGCAGGTAACTGTCCCCCAACTGCCGCAGGACGAGCGGCAATCAATGGGGGACTGACGTGGGAACATCGGGGGATACGGCGCTGCGCGCACCTCTGGCCGAGGTGAGCCGCCCGTGGCCGCCACCGCGGTCCGGGGTGGCGGCCGGCTCGGGCGGGGCGCGGCGGCCCTGGCGGGCAACTATCGGGCCCGGGCCGAGGAGTACGCGCGGATGTCCAGCCCCCGCCCGACGTACGACGACTGGACCTTCCTGTGCGTGGTGGCCGGTGACCTTTCGCGCGCGCTGGCCGCCACCGCGATCAGGAGCGCTTCCGGGGCCTGACCCACCCTGCCACGCTTGCATGAGAACCATCGTTCTCGTAGAGTCCTCGGTAGAGGCGAGAACGATGGTTCTCTCCCGTGAGGAGCTGATATGTCCCAGGAATCGCGTCCCCCATTTCCTCCCTTCACCAGGGAATCCGCCAGCGAGAAGGTCCGCGCCGCCGAGGACGGCTGGAACACCCGCGACCCCGAGAAGGTCGCCCTCGCCTACTCGGTGGACTCCCGCTGGAGGAATCGCGCGGAGTTCGTCAACGGCCGCGACGAGATCGTCGCCTTCCTTGCCCGCAAGTGGCGCAGGGAGCTGGACTACCGGCTGATCAAGGAGTTGTGGGCGTTCGACGGCAACCGAATCGCCGTGCGCTTCGCCTACGAGTGCCACGACGACTCGGGCAACTGGTACCGGTCGTACGGCAACGAAAACTGGGAGTTCGACGAGAACGGGCTGATGACGCACCGCTACGCCTGCATCAACGACCTGCCGATCAAGGAGTCGGAGCGGGTGTTCCACTGGCCGCTGGGGCGCCGCCCGGACGACCACCCGGGGCTGAGCGACCTCGGTCTGTGAGGGCTTTGGCGTGCACTCGACGTGCTGGGTGGCCACCGACTAGGCTCGGGGGTGCGGCATCGCGTGTCGGTCACCGGCTGGGTGAGACATGGAGGTGTCGGGACATGCCTTGTGGAGGCATTCCAATATGTCAGTCGAGTTGAATCACACCATCGTGCACTCCCGGGACAAGCGGGAGTCCGCCGAGTTCCTGGCGAACATCCTGGATCTTGAGGTCGGTGCCGAATGGGGCCCCTTCATCCCCGTGGGCACCAGTAACGGCGTCACCCTGGACTTCGCCACGATCCCGGCCGAGTCCATCACCACGCAGCACTACGCCTTCCTCATCTCCGATGAGGAGTTCGACGCGGCCTTCGGGCGGATCAAGCAGGCGGGGATCACCTACTACGCCGATCCGCACGGAAAGCAGCCGGGCGAGATCAACCATCACCACGGCGGGCGCGGCCTGTACTTCCACGATCCGGCCGGCCACGGCATGGAGATCATCACCCGTCCCTACGACAACCCCGAACAGGGCTGATCGTCGGCATCGTGAGTGACGCCACCGGCAGGGGCGACGCCCCGGCCGGTGCCGTAAACGGGTTCACCGCGCCGTACCCACGGTCTCCGCGGTCTCCTCGGTCAGGCAGGCATACGCCCGCAGCCGGTCCGGGTGTTCCCGCTCCGCCCCGACCCGCAGCGCCGCGTACGGCCCGGACAGCCCGGCAAGGCGCGGCATCTGACGGATGACCAGGGTGTCCCCGGGGGCGATCAGACCGTCCAGGACCGCCTCGACGAGCAGATGGTTGAGGTGCACCAGGCAGTCGGCGACAGTGATTCCGGCCGTGGCCACGTACAGCTCGCGCCGCACCGGCGGCCGGTGGCGGGGGCCGATGGCCTCCGGGATCCGGACCGGTGTGTCGGGGCGGGGTGGCAGGCCACGGGAGCCGTCGAAGAGCTTGAGCAGTCTGCGCAGCCCGGCGGAGGCGCCCGCCGCGGCCGGTCCCGTCCATGCGGCCGAGCCGTCCTCGGCGATGTGGTCGAACCGGACCCGGTCGCCGAGGTTGTCCGGGTTGCCGGCCAGGAAGATCGTACGGGAGAACGAGCCCCGCCACGCCGCCAGCCGCTCCGGCGCCAGGCCGATGGCGAACTCGCAGGTGGCGCGCGCCCATTCGGCCAGCTCGAAGCGGCGTACGACGGACACGGCGAGCAGCCCGTCGGTCTCCGCGGACTCCTGGATCCGGGCGTGCACCTCCGACAGGGCGGTGGCGGTGGACAGGTCCACCTCCTCGGCCAGATCGGGGCGGGCGACCCGGATGCGCCGCACGGCCTCGGCCCGCAGCAGGTCCTGGGAGAGCTTCACAGGAACACCGCCGGCAGCAACTCGTGGACCGGGGCCGGGCGGTGTTTGGCCAGCAGCCCGGAGGTCAGGCGGTACGGGTCGACGTACGTGTGGTCGCCGCGTTGCCGCTCGAGGAAGCCGGTCAGCCCGGCGTCGGCCACCGCGTCGGCCGGGGCCTCGTACGACGCCAGCATCCGCTCGGCGCGCACCACGCACTGGCGCAGCAGGTCCGGGCGGAACGACTGCCGGTTGCCAGGCCCGAGCGTGGCGATGAAGTACAGCCGCATGCCGAGCCGCAGCGCCGGTCCGTCGTGGTCGGCGCCCAGTGCCTCGAGCAGCGCGCCCGCCGAGTGGCCGCGCCAGTCGCCGTGGCGCGCGGACCGGATCCGGCCGTCGATCGGCACCCGCCCCACCGGCACCCGCCGCACCACCGGGCCGAGCTCCGACAGCACGCGCTGCAGCAGCTGGTAGTCGGGCTCCAGCTCGCGGTCGTAGAGCAGCACCACCTCGTCGTAGCCGGGGACGAGCGGGACCAGCTCGCGCAGCGCGCACGCCAGGTAGTTGGGCCGCCCCTGCGCCGTGGCGATCTGCCGCAGCGGCAGCCCGTACCGGGTGGCGTCCAGATAGACCGGCCCGCCGTACTCGCGCATGTCCAGGCACAGCCCCAGCGGCACCAGGCGGTCGAGCACCTCGTCGAGGGTCATCCCGGGCGGCTGGTGTCCGGTGAGGCCGGGGTCGTGCATCCCCAGCCGCGCGTACTGCGCCGACCACAGCTCCAGGACCCGGGCGCTGGACGGATGCACCCAGCCGTGGTGCTCGATCGCGTCGAGGTACGGCCGCAGCGCGGCCACCGGGGCCTGACGGCCGTCGGCGCGGTAGCCGACGTACAGCTCGCCGATCTCCTCCTCGGACAGCTGGGAGTAGTCGGTGTCACCGAGCGTGTGGTCCAGATACTCCCAGAAGCCGAGGGTCTGGTCGGTGGGGTGGTACGTGGTGGGGCTGTAGCGGTAGGTGACATCGGCCAGCCGCGCGGTGGCGCGGTACATCACATCGACCCAGAAGAGCCCCTTGAGGTGGCTGGGGGTCAGCGGTTTGCCGGGGGTGACGGTGACCGGTGCGAGCAGCACCCGGGGCCGGCCGTGGCGGGTCGCGGCCGGGGCGTCGGCGCCACCGGGCAGTGGCGCCGGGGCGTACGATCGCCCGGGGTCGCCGCAGTCGCCGCGGAGCAGCGGTATCGGTTCCACGGTCCCCGTCATGCGGTGCGGCTTCCGTGGACCAGGAACACCCTCTCGGCGCCCTCGGCCGTGCGCGGTGGCACGGGGTCCCGCCACCGGCCGTAGTGGGCCGACGGCTCCCCGGGCTGCACCGCCTCGACGGCGAAGCCGTGCCGCCCGAACAGCGCCTCGGGCCGGTCCGTGCCGAACACCCACGGACAGCCCCAGTCGGCGAACACCTTCAGCAGGCCACGCATGTTCGGCGCGGTCAGCGCCACGTCGTTGACCACGTCCGCGCCGATGCGGCTGCCGGGCGCGGTCACCGCGGCGACCCGCCGCAGCAACCCCTCGACCTCGGCCTCCGCGAAGTAGTACAGCAGCCCTTCAAAGAGCCAGGTCGAGGGCAGACCGGGGTCGTAGCCCGCCTCCAGCAGAGCCTCCTCCCAGCCGGGGGCGAGCAGATCGGCGGGGACCGGGCGGCGGTCGGCGCCGGGCGTCTCGGCGGCGAGCAGCTTCTCCTTGACCTCCAGGACGGACGGCCGGTCGATCTCGAAGAAGCGGAGGTGGTCCGGCCACTCCAGCCGGTAGGCGCGCGAGTCCATGCCCGCCGGGGCCAGCACGATCTGGGTCATCGACGGGTCGGCGGCCGCGCTTTGCAGCCAGTCGTCGAAGAACCGGGTGCGGATGGGGTTGAAGTCGAAGGTGCTCGGCACCGTGCGCGGGACCTCGCCGTCCGGGAAGGTCGCCGATCGGATCTCGGCCAGCAGCTCGGGGCCCGCGTCGCCGACGAGCGTTTGCGCGTACGGGTCGTGGTAGAGCCGGTCGTCCCTGCGGCTCTCCCCGGCCCGGAGCGCGGCGGTGAGCAGACAGGTGCGCTCGATGGCGTCGAGTTGCGTCATGATCGATCTCCTTGCCGGGCGGCCGCGCCGGTGAGCTGCCGCCAGTTCTCCGGGTCCTGTCGGAAAAGCCGGTCCTTGACCTGGGTGGGGCGCACCCCGCGGCCGACCGATTCCTGCCACTCCTCCAGGAAGGCGTCGCGGTCGAGCCGGATCAGCTCGGCGGGGCCGAGCCGGCCGGCGTCGCGGGCCGCGCGGTAGTCGGCCGACTCCCGGGTGAGCTCGGTGTCGAGAGCCGCGGTGAGCCGCCGTGTCTCGTCGGTGCTCCACGCCGACTCACCGGCCAGGGCGAACACATAGCGGGGCGGCCGGCCGTCGGGGGTCTCCACATGGCATGCGGCGTTGCGCACGGCGAGGCCGGCGCCGCCCAGCGCGGACTGCAGGGCCCGGACGACCTGTGCGTCGCGCAGCCGCTCCCCGGCCACGTCGGAGCGGTTCTTGCGGCCCGCGTACGACACCCGCGGCACACCGTCCACCGTGTCCACCACGCGGACCACATCGCCGCCCGCGTAGCGGTACAGGCCGCCGACATGGCTGTAGATCGCGTGGTACTCCCGGCCCGGCTCCAGCTCGTGCGGTGCGAGCGTTTCCACATCGGGGCCCAGGTCGCGGTCGGCGTCCACGAACTCGTACACGGAGGCCGTGACGACCAGGCTGCCCGCCGTCGGGTGCCGGTCAAGCGCCACGCCGACCGGGCCCTCGGAGGCCGCCACGGGCGCCGGCAGGGCCGTCACCGAGGGGCCGAACTCCTCGCGGAGCCGGGGCAGATAGAGCGAGGCGAGGCCGGTGGTCCAGCAGAACAGCAGCCGCATGTTCGGCCAGATGTGAGCGGGCCGTACGGTGCCGAAGTACGCGGCCAGCCGCTCCAGTTCGGCGGCGCGCTCCGGGTTGGGGGAGCGGAACGGATGGCCGCCGAGCGTGCCGTCGCGGACGTCCTTGACGATCCGCGGCCACCACAGCCTCAGCTGGTACGGCACCGCGGCGACCATCGCCGGATTGATCCCGATGACACAGCGGACATCGCTTTCGACGGCCATGCGCAGCCGCAGATACATCTTCTCCACGTGGTCGTCCGGCGCCACCGGCACCGGCAGGGTGGCCCAGGGGGCCGCGGTGCCGGGCTCGGCCGACAGATGCTCGCCGAACATCTTCCCGAAGTCCACCTGGCTGGCGCCGACATGGGGGCGTCCGGAAGCGGTGGTGGCGGGCGCGACGACGGGGTCGTGCTTGAGGTTGAGCACCGCGTCCGGCCGGGTGAGGACGTCCGGGAAGTGTTCGGCCATCGGGGCCCAGGCGGCGTAGTAGAAGGGGAAGAAGGTGGTGTGCATGAAGCGCGGGGTGACCGGGATCTTCTTATGCGCTCCGGTGCTGCCGCTGCTGGTGAAGAACACCGCGGGCTGGTCGGCGGTCAGGACGTTGGGCTCGCCCTCGGCCATGCGCTCGATCCACGGCGAGAGCGCCGTGTAGTCCTGGACCGGAACCGCCTTGCGGAGGTCGTCCAGGGTGCGCAGCCGGTCGAAGCCGTGGGCCTTGCCGTAGGCCGTTCCCGCGTTGAACGTCAGCAGGTCGGTGAGGACTCCGCGCTGCCGCGCCGCCGGGTCCGAGAACGCCCGCCGCAGCCGTTTCCGCTCCTCGAACACGCGGGCCCGGTAGCTGTCGAGCCGGCCCTCGGTGGCCGGGGGCTCGGTGCTCCGGGGCTCGGTGTTCTGTGCCCCGGTGTTCGGGGCCTCCGCGGCCTGGGGCTCAGCGGTCTTCATCTGACAACACCTTTCGTATGGCCTGAGCGGTCTGGGCGATATCGCCCTGCGCCCGGATCACCGTGACCGGCAGATGGCTGATCTCGTCGAGCATCAGGCGCCGCAGTTTGGTCTGGTAGGCCGCGAAACCCTTGGGGTCGGGGCGGTCGCCGTAGTACTCCAGCCGGTTGGTGGCCGCGCCGTTGCCGGAGCGGCGCCAGGCCGTGGCGGTGGACACGTCCAGGAACACCACGCGCCGCGGCTGCGGAAAGGAACGCCACCACGTGAACATCGGGTTGTCCCGCAGCCCGGCGAGCCGGCACTTGGCCAGGATCTTGTAGTAGTACGAGTCGACGAGCGTGGGTGACGACGGGTCGCTCGCCTCGATGCGGTCGCGCAGATGCACCACGGCCGTCTGGAGCAGACTGGCCGTGAATTCCGGCGAGTAGTCCGTCCCCAGGGACGGCAGCACATCCACCGCCACATCCCTGCGCAACCGGCCGATCAGCGCGTGGGCGGGCTGAAGAAAACGTTCGTCCGTGGAGATGAGCCGCCAGGCCGGGGACGAGCTGGCGAACTCGGACATCACCGAGGACTTTCCGGCGTAGTCCGGCCCCAGGAGGACGGAGAAGCCGGGATGGGTCGTCCGCACGATCGGCACTCCTTACGTAGTTCCGGTGCTCGCCACCGCGGTCCGGGCCGCGGTGGCGGCCCGCCGATCGGCTGCCGGGGGTGCCGTCCCGGCTGGGTGGGGAAAGTCAACATCGCCGGGATAGGCATTCGATCAGGAGAAATTGGGATGCGAGCGGGTGTTCGGAAGTCGCGGGCCGGAAAGTGGAGCGGCGGCCACCAGATCGGCGTTGACGTCGAATAACACGCCGCACGCGCGGGCCCGCTGGGCGAAAGTTGATGTCCATATCCTGGTCCGCCTCTCGGCGGGGGCGGGCGGAAGGCCGGAGGACCGGACTTTTCTCCGGACTTTTCTTGCCACGCAGAACACTGCGGCCCGTAGGCCCCGGCGACTAGAGTGATCGACGAGCGTCGGGGGACAAGGCTCGGAGGCGAAGGAATGCGGGGGACGGCCTTTTCGCGCGCGTGCGCGGAGCGGCAGTGGGAACGGCCGGCGGTCTTTCTCATGGTCTACGCGACGGCGGCCGCGCGGCTGGGGGAGCCGGCGGAGGTGACCGCGCGCCAGTTCCACCGGTGGCGGCAGCCCGGGCCGCCCTGCCCTCAGCCCTCCGCGCAGCGTGTCCTGGAGGAGATGTTCGGCACCCCGCTGCACCACCTCGGCTTCGACCTGCCCGAACACCGCCGACGGGACACGGCGGCACCCCCGGTGGCCGTGGCCGAGCCGTCCCCGGCCGCCCTGCGGTTCGCGGTCCTGGGGCCGCTGCGGGTGCGGCGCGGCGACGAGACACTGGCCGCGGGGCGGCCACAGGAGCGCGCCCTGCTGGGCGCGCTGCTGATGCGCCGCGGCCACACGGCCACCGCCCAGGAGCTGATGGACGCGGTGTGGGGCGGCAAGCCGCCGCGCCGCGCGCTCGCGACCCTGCGGACGTACGCCTTCCAACTGCGCAAGACCCTCGGCCCCCGCGCCCTCGTCTCCGACTCCGGCGGATACGCGCTGCACATGCCGCCCGAGGCACTGGACCTGGTGGTGTGCGAGGGCTACGAGGCGCAGGCCAGGATCGCGCGGGCCGCGGGCGAACTGACGCGTGCCCGGACACTGCTCCGCAAGGCCCTGGACCTGTGGGACGGCGAACCGCTCGGCGGTGTCCCCGGACCCTACGCCCAGGCGCAGCGCGCCCGCCTGACGGAGTGGCGGCTCACCCTGTTACAGACCCGCCTGGAACTCGACCTGGAACTGGGCCACCACACCGCGGCCATCGCGGAGCTCACCGCGCTGTCCGTCGAATACCCGCTGCGGGAGCGGCTGCGCGCGCTCCAGATGCTCGCGCTGTACCGCGGCGGCCGACAGGCCGAAGCGCTGCGGGTGTACACCGACACCCGCCATTTGCTCGCCGAAGAGCTCGGCGTCGACCCCGGCCCCGAGCTGACCGAGCTCTACCAGAACGTCCTGTGCGCCTCCCCGGCCCTCGCCCGGCCCACGGCCTCGCGACGGCGCCCGCCCGCCAAGGACACCGTCCCGTACGCCGCACCGTGCCCCGCACCGCTCCCCGCGCAGCTCCCTGCCGAATCAGCCGACTTCACCGGACGGGCCACTTTCGTACACCGGCTGGCCGAGCAACTGCCACGCGCCCAGAGCGCTGTGATGCCCGTCCTCGCCGTCCGCGGGCTCGGCGGAGTGGGCAAGACCGCGCTTGCGTTACGCGTCGCCCATACGGTCCGCGGCCACTTCCCCGACGGACAGCTCTACGCCGATCTGCTGGGCCACGGCCCCGGCCCCGCCCGGCCCGGAGCCGTCCTCGCCGCATTTCTGCGCGCCTTGGGCATCCCCGCCGCCGCCGTCCCCGAAGGAACACCCGAACGGGCCGCGCTCTACCGGTCCACCCTCGCCGGCCGCCGGGTGCTGGTCCTGCTCGACAACGCCCACGACGGACCCCAGATCCGCCCCCTGCTCCCCGGCACCCCCGGCTGCGCCGCCCTGGTCACCAGCCGCGCCCGGCTGGCCGACCTCGACGGCGCCCGCCCGCTGGACCTCGACGTCATGACCCCGGAGGAAGCCCTCACCCTGTTCACCCGCGCCATCGGCGAGGAGCGCGCCGGGGCCGAACCCGTGGCCTGCCGCGAGACCGTCGCCGCCTGCGGCTTCCTCCCGCTGGCCATCCGTATCGCCGCGGCCCGCCTGTCCGCCCGCCCCGCCTGGACCGTCGCCGCCCTGGCCGCCCGGCTGGCCGACGAGCGCGGCCGGTTGGACGAGCTGCGGATCGGCGACCTCACCGTCGCCTCCTGCTTTGCCTCGGCGTACCGCCGGCTCCGCCCCGATCAGGCACGCGCCTTCCGGCTGCTGGCGCTCGCGGACGGCCCCGACCTGTCCCTGCCCGTGGCCGCCGCGCTGCTCGGCCGCGACCGGCATGATCCGGACGTCGAACCCCTGCTGGATTCCCTCGTCGACAGCGGCCTCCTGGAGTCACCCGCCCCTGGCCACTACCGCTACCACGCCCTGATCCGGCTCTACGCCCGCCGCCGCGCCGATGCCGATGCCGAGGCCGAAGCCGACACCGAGGCCGATGCCGCCGTAAGGGACGGGGGAGATCAGCTCCTCACGGCCACCCCCTTGAAGAACGTGTAGTGAAACGTCCCGCCGTCGTCCGCCGTCCGGCGCAGATCGGCGATGCCCCGGTCCCAGTCGCTCCGGGTGATCAGGCCCGCGGCCAGCGCGTCGTCGCGGACGGACTCGACCATGGCGATGAAGGTGTTGCGGGTGAAGCCGTCCACCAGGGCCGGGCGGGTCCGGTCGGCGTAGACGGTCCGCGGGCGGACGACCACGTCCTCGTACCCGGCCTCGGCCAGCAGCGGCTGCAACCGCCGGCCGATCAGGGCGTCGCCGCCCGCCGCCGACTGGAGCTGGATCTGGCGGTCGATCGCCGCGTGGGCGTAGGGGCTGGAGGGATGGAAGAACGCCGAACCGTGGTCCCCCTCGATCACGGTGATCGTGCCCCCGGGCCGCAGCACCCGCCGCAGCCCGGCCAACGCCCGCCCCGGGGCCCGCAGATGCTCCAGCACGAAGCACACGAAGACATGGTCGAACGACGCGTCCGCGAACGGCAGGCCGAACACATCGGCGTGGCACCACTCCACCCGGGCGTCCGGTGCGTGCGCCGCCACGCTGGCGCGGGCGCGGTCGAGGGAGGCGGCGGAGACGTCCGCCGCCACGATGTGGGCTCCGGGGCTGGACGCGACCAGATGGACGGTCTGGGCGCCCACCCCGCAGCCCACTTCCAGCACCCTGCTGCCGGCCGGGTAGGCCGTGTCCGCGTGCAGCAGTGCGGCGAGCGTGTCCGCCTGGTCGCCGAGGCGGCGGGCCTCGTGGCGCGAGTAGCCGTGTACGTAGCCGGGCGCCGTGTCCGTGTCCGTGTGCATGCCTTTACGGTGTCGCCATAATGGCCCGGTGAACAGGTCCAATGAGGGGCCCGCTGACCGGTCCATAATCTCCGGCTCCGACTTCCTTCAGCTGAACACCGAGGAGGCCCCGCCGGGCGGCCTCGCCGACTGGCTGGCCCGGAGGCTGCGGGCCGCGATCGCGGACGGACGTCTGCCGGTCGGCAGCAGGCTGCCGGCCACCCGTGTGCTGGCCGGGGAGTTGCGGGTGTCCCGTGGCGTTGTCACCGAGGCCTACCGGCGGCTGACCGAGGACGGGCATGTCGCCGGGCGCGGGCGGGGCGGCACGGTCGTGGTCGCCGCCCCGGTGGCGGCGGCGCCGACGCCGGACACCCGTGAACCAGCGGGTGGCCGCCCGCCTGCCGACGCGCTGTTCGCCACCCCGCCCGGCGCGGACATCTTCGACGCGCTGCGCACGGCACCGGCCCGGATCGACCTGTCGCCGGGCCTGCCCGACCTGGCCTCGTTTCCGCGTACCGCGTGGCTGCGCGCCGAACGCTCCGTACTCACCGGCCTCTCGGCCGCCGACTTCGGATACGGGGATCCCCGCGGGACGCCCGCGCTGCGGCTGGCCGTCGCCAACTGGCTGGCCCGCAACCGCGGGATCAGGGCGGACCCGGACGACGTCCTCGTCGTGGCCGGTACCGCCCAGGCGCTCGGGCTCATCGGGCAGGTGTTCCGGGCCGACGGGATCCACCAGGTGGCCGTGGAGGATCCCGGCTCGCTGGGGGCCCGGCAGCATCTTCGCCACTGCGCGCTGGACACCCCGCCGGTCCCGGTCGACTCCGAGGGCGTACGCGTCGACGCGCTGCGCGCCACCGGCGCCCCGGCCGTCCTGCTCACCCCGGCACACCAGTTTCCGACCGGGGTGGTGCTCGGCGGCGAGCAGCGGCGCGAGCTGATGCGGTGGGCCGGCGAGGGCGGGCTGATCGTCGAGGACGACTACGACGCCGAACACCGCTACGACCGGCCACCCGCCCCCGCCCTGCGGTCGATGCTCGCCGAACACGTCTGCTACGCCGGAAGCGTGTCCAAGCTGCTCGCCCCAGCCCTGAGGGTGGGCTGGGTGCTCGCGCCGCCCAAGTACCGGGACGCGCTGGTGGCCGCCAAGCGGTTCGCCGACCTCGGCAACGCCGCGCTGCCCCAGCTGGTGCTGGCCCATCTGATGGAGTCGGGCGAGCTGGAACGGCATCTGCGCCAGCTGCGCCGCCGCCACCGTCGCCGCCGGGACGCGATGATCGGCGCCATCCGCACCCGGCTGCCGGGCGCGGTGGTGCACGGCGCCGCGGCCGGCCTGCATCTGATGGTCACCTTCGACGGCGACTTCTCCGACACCGACCTCGCCGCCGCCGCGCTCGCACACGGCGTGAAGACCCAGCCCCTGTCGTGGCACAGCATCCGTCCCGGCCGCCCGGGGCTCGTCCTGGGCTACGCCGCGAGCACGCCGACCGCCATCGCGGAGGGCATCGCGCTCATCGGCGAGGCGCTGCGCTGATCAGGACTGCACTAGTTTGGGGGTGTGGGCGGCGATGCGACGACGCTGTTCCTCTGCGGCGATGTGATGCTCGGCCGTGGCGTCGACCAGATTCTCCCGCACCCCGGGGATCCGGAGCTGCGGGAGCCGTACATCCGGGACTCCAGGGCGTATGTCGAGCTGACCGAGGAGGCACACGGGCGGGTGCCGCACCCGGCGGACTACGCGTGGCCGTGGGGCGACGCGCTGCGGGTGCTGGAGGAGACGGCGCCCGACGCCCGGGTGGTGAACCTGGAGACCAGCGTGACCCGGAGCGACGAGTTCGCGCCGGGGAAGAGCGTGCACTACCGGATGAGCCCGGCCAATCTGCCCGCCCTGGCCGCGGGTCGGCCCGATGTCTGCGTCCTGGCCAACAACCACGTGCTGGACTTCGGCCGTCACGGCCTGGTGGAAACGCTCGACGCCCTGGCCGGGGCACGGCTGCGGGTGGCGGGCGCGGGACGGGACGCCGCCGCGGCGCGGCGGCCCGCGGCTGTGCCGGTCCGCGGTGGCCGACGTGTGCTGGTCTTCTCCTGCGGCACGGGGTCCAGCGGTATCCCGTACGGGTGGGCCGCCGCCGAGCACGACCCCGGCGTCGACTTCCTCCCCGAGCTGTCGGAGGCCCGCGCGGCCCGGTTCGCCCGCCGGATCCGGCAGCTGAAGCGGCCGGGCGATATCGCCGTCGTCTCCATCCACTGGGGTGGCAACTGGGGGTACCGCGTCTCCGACGATCAGATCCGCTTCGCACACGCGCTGGTCGACGGCGGCGCCGATGTGGTGCACGGCCACTCCTCGCACCACCCCCGCCCGCTGGAGGTGTACCGCGGCAAGCTCGTCCTCTACGGTTGTGGCGACTTCATCGACGACTACGAGGGCATCACCGGCTACGAGGAGTACCGGGACGATCTGCGGCTGATGTACTTCGTCGCGGTGGCCCCGGACACCGGTGAGCTCGTCGGGATCCGGATGGTGCCCATGCGGGCCCGGCGCATGCGGCTGTGCCACGCCCCCCTCGGCGACGCACGCTGGCTGCGGACGGTGCTCGACCGGGCCGGCGCCGACTTCGGCTCCCATGTCGTCCTCGACCGGGACGGCGCCCTCTCCCTGGAGCCGTCCTGACGGCCGGCACCGGAACGGAGCGCTGAGCGTGAAGATCGACTGGAACCGGCGTACCTGCGCCCGGCGCGGCCATGTCACCTACGCGCCGACCGAGGGTGAGCTGCGCGAGCGGCTGCGCGCCGCGACCGCGCTGGGCGAGGCCTGGCGCTGTCTGCGCTGCGGCGACTTCGCCCTCGGCACGCCGCACGGCTCCGGCCCCGCGGCAGACGCCCCGCTCGTCACGCGCGGCAAGGCGCTGCGGGACCTGATCGTGATGCGCTTCATCGCCGCCGAGCGGATCGTGCGCGGGCTGTTCGTGCTGCTGGCCGCCGTCGCGGTGTGGCGGTTCAGCAACAGCCGGGCCGCGGTGCGCCAGCTCTTCCAGGAGGACCTGACCGTCTTCCGGCCGGTCGCGCGCCACTTCCACTACGACCTCGACCACTCGCCGGTGGTCGACACCATCCGCAAGACCTTCGAGTACCGGCACTCCACCCTCGTGATCGTGGCCGTGGCGCTGGCCGCCTACGCGGCCCTCACCCTCGTCGAGGGCGTGGGGCTGTGGCTGCTCAAGCGGTGGGCCGAGTATCTGGCGGTGGTGTCCACCGCCGCGTTCCTGCCGTTGGAGATCTACGAGCTGACCGAGAAGATCAGCTGGCTGAAGATCGCCACCTTGGTGGTCAACGTCCTCGCGGTGCTCTACATCCTGTTCTCCAAGCGGCTCTTCGGGCTGCGCGGCGGCCGTGCCGCGTTCGAGGCGGAGCGGCACAGCGCCTCGCTGCTGGAGGTGGAGGCCGCGGCCGATCATCCGGTCATCCGGCCTTGATCGTTCGCCCCGGCTGTGCGGGGGAGTGACGATACGCTCGGGCCGCGGACGAAACGCTGATGCGAGAACGGCAGGAGCTGGCGCGGGCCATGAACACCGACCTGACCAACACCACATCGAGCAAGATCAACGCGGCCTTGGTGCAGGCCCGCAGGGCGATCGGCAGTCCGGCGGTCGGCATGGTGCTGACGCTGGTCATCGTCACCGATGAGGCCAACCACTACGACGCCCTCAAGGCCGCGGGCGAGGCATCCCGGGAACACCCCTCGCGGATCCTCGTGGTGATCAAGCGGCCCGGCCGCACCCCGCGCGAGCGCGGCAGCTCCCGGCTGGACGCCGAGGTGCGCGTGGGCGGCGGCGACGGCAGCGGCGAGACCGTACTGCTGCGGCTGCGCGGTGAGATCGCCCAGCACCCCGAGTCGGTGGTGCTGCCGCTGCTGCTGCCGGACGCCCCGGTCGTGGTCTGGTGGCCGGTCGACGCCCCGGACCACCCGGTCAGGGATCCGCTGGGCAGGCTGGCGCAGCGGCGGATCACCGACGCGTACGCGGTCGAGCGCCCGCTGCGGGAGCTGGCGGCCCGCGCCGCCTCGTACGCGCCCGGCGACACGGACCTGGCCTGGACCCGGCTCACGCCCTGGCGGTCCATGCTGGCCGCCGCGCTGGATCAGGCGCGGGCCGCGGTGACCTCGGCGGTGGTGGAGAGCGAGGCGGACAACCCGAGCGCCGAGCTGCTGGCCCGCTGGTTCGCCAACCGGTTGAAGGTGCCCGTCGAGCAGGTGGTCACCGACGGCCCGGTGGTCACCGGGGTCCGGCTGCGCACCGCTGCCGGGGACATCCACATCGACCGGCCGGACGGCCCGGTGGCCACGCTGTCCATTCCGGGTCAGCCCGACCGTACCCTCGCGCTGAAGGTGCGCAGCACGGCCGAGCTGATCGCCGAGGAGCTGCGCCGGCTCGATCCCGACGAGGCGTACGCCGCCGCGCTGCGCGCCACCGTTGCATCCACCGCGCTCGGACAGCTCGGCTGACCGTCTCACGACCCCTCCCACCAGGCACGACGGCCGATCTGAAACGATGCCCTTCCCTCCGCCGCGAGCGGGGGAATAGGGGCGGCGGGTGTCACGTTCCGGGGATATAGTTGAATCGTAAACATCCTAGGAGGGTGAGACCGGTGCAGTTCGGGATTTTCACGGTCGGCGATGTCACGACGGACCCCACCACGGGTCGGGAGCCGACCGAGCACGAGCGGATCAAGGCGATGGTCACCATCGCCCAGAAGGCGGAAGAGGTGGGCCTCGACGTCTTCGCGACCGGTGAGCACCACAACCGCCCGTTCGTGCCCTCGTCCCCGACCACCATGCTGGGCTGGATCGCGGCCCGCACCGAGCGGCTGATCCTGTCCACCTCCACCACGCTGATCACCACCAACGACCCGGTGAAGATCGCCGAGGACTACGCGATGCTCCAGCACCTGGCCGACGGCCGGGTGGACCTGATGATGGGCCGCGGCAACACCGGCCCGGTCTACCCGTGGTTCGGGCAGGACATCCGCCAGGGCATCCCGCTCGCGATCGAGAACTACGCGCTGCTGCGTCGGCTGTGGCGCGAGGACGTCGTCGACTGGGAGGGCAAGTTCCGCACCCCGCTGCAGGGCTTCACCTCCACGCCGCGGCCGCTGGACGGCGTGCCTCCGTTCGTCTGGCACGGCTCCATACGCTCGCCGGAGATCGCCGAGCAGGCCGCCTACTACGGTGACGGCTTCTTCGCGAACAACATCTTCTGGCCCAAGCACCACTTCCGGAAGCTGGTGAACCTCTACCGGGAGCGGTACGCGCACTACGGGCACGGCACGCCGGAGCAGGCCGTCGTCGGCCTCGGCGGGCAGGTGTTCATGCGCCGTAACTCGCAGGACGCCGTCCGTGAGTTCCGGCCGTACTTCGACAACGCGCCCGTCTACGGCCACGGCCCCTCCCTGGAGGAGTTCACGGCCGAGACGCCGCTGACCGTCGGCAGCCCGCAGGAGGTCATCGAGAAGACGCTGACCTTCCGGGACACCTTCGGCGACTACCAGCGCCAGCTGTTCCTCGTCGACCACGCGGGCCTGCCGCTGAAGACGGTGCTGGAACAGCTCGACCTGCTGGGCGAGGTCGTCGAGGAGCTGCGCAAGGAGTTCGCCAAGAACCGCCCGGCCGAGGTGCCGGACGGCCCCACCCACGCGTCGCTGGTGGCCCAGCGCGACGCCAAGGCCCTCGAGGAGGTCGCACCGTGAGCGACGCGCACGCGGCCGCCGGGCCGCAGATGGCGGCGATGCCCGCGCCTTCGCCGCGTGGGCGGAGAAGCGAACAAGGAGACACAGTGAACGTACGGATTCCGCAGCAGGCCGGCGCCCCGCGGCCGGTGAGGCTCGCGGTCGTGTCGGCCGGGCTGAGCGTGCCCTCGTCCACCCGGCTGCTGGCCGACCGGCTGGCTGAGGCCACCCGGCAACGGCTGGCGGCGGACGGGCGCGAGGTCGAGGTGCACGTGGTCGAGCTGCGCGACCTGGCCGGTGACATCGCGAACAACATGGTGACGGGCTTCCCCTCGGGCGCGCTGGAGGAGGCGATCGAGACCGTCACCGGTGCGGACGGGCTGATCGCGGTCACCCCGGTCTTCTCCGCCTCCTACAGCGGGCTCTTCAAGTCGTTCTTCGACGTGATCGAGAACACCGCCCTGGTCGGCAAGCCGGTGCTCGCCGCCGCGACCGGTGGCACGGCACGCCACTCGCTCGCGCTGGAGCATGCGCTGCGGCCGCTGTTCGCCTACCTGCGGGCGATCGTGCTGCCCACCGCGGTGTACGCCGCGTCGGAGGACTGGGGCGGCTCCGGTGATCCGCTCACCGACACCCTGCCCACCCGCATCGAACGCGCGGCGGGCGAACTGGCGGACCTGGTCGGCGGCCGCCGGGGCGCCGCGGCCCTCGAAGCCGAAGCCGTCGTGCCGTTCGAGCAGCAACTAGCCGCTCTGCGGCCCGAATGACCGCTCACCTCAGGAAGGAGCTCACATGATCGACAACTTCAACAGCTACCAGCCCGACGGTGAGCCCACCGCCGACCGCTGGGTCACCGCGCTGAGCCTGTTCGACGACAAGGAGCGCGAGGAGACCACCGCGGAGCGCTGGGAGCGGGCCGGGCTTTACTTCGAGGCGAAGCAGTATGCCGAGGCCGCCCGCCTCCTCGTCCAGGTCGTCGAGGAGGCCCCGGAGCAGACCGCCCCGCGGCTGCTGCTGGCCCGCGCCTACTACCACTCCGCGCAGCTGGGCCGCGCCGAGGAGCAGCTGCGTGAGGTGATCGCGCGCGACCCGGTCGAGCACTACGCCCATCTGATGCTGGGCCGTACGCTCCAGCGGCAGGGGCGCGCCGAGGAGGCCGGGACATGGCTGCGGATGGCTGAGGCGTTCTCCACGGGCCAGGCGCCCGAGCTGGACTGACCGGCCTGAGCGGACAGGGCGGCGGCCGGACCTGAGGGTTCGGCCGCCGCACCTTACGTGGCGGCGACGGGCCTGGGAGTTCGACCGATGCGCCTGACGGGCGGTGCGCCTGACGGCTGCCGCGCCTGACAGGGCGGCGCCGGGCCGGGGCGGGTGTCAGCGGCCCATGGTGAGCCCGTCACGCGCCGCGCCTCTGCTGAGTACGGCGCGGCGGATGGTGTCCAGGGCCTCGGTGTGCCCGCCGACGCGCGGGAGGTTGACCACCCTGATCGGGTCGTTGTCCACGCCGTGGGGGATGAACTCCGCCTTCTTCACGGTCCATGGCTTGTCCGTGGTGGCGGGCGGGGCGAAGGTGAAGCGGGCGGCCGAGCCCATCTGGCCGCGCGGGTCGTTCATGACGCCCGCGACCTGGTCGCCCATGCCGTAGACGACCCAGGTGTCGTTCATTTTCTCGTACGCCTGGGGTATGTGGGCGTGGGTGCCGAGGATGAGATCGATGTCGTGGCGCCCGCCGTCCATCGAGGCGGTGAGCTTCTTGGCGACCGAGAGCTGGAGCTGATCCGGCGCTTCCTGCCACTCGGTGCCCCAGTGCAGGCTCACCACGACCACGTCGGCCCCCGCCCGGCGCGCGGCCCGGGCGTCCTTGACGATCTGCGCCGGGTCGATGAGGTTGACCAGCCACGGCTGGCCCTTGGGTACGGGGATGCCGTTGGTGCCGTAGCTGTAGGCGAGCTGGGCGACCGTGGCGTCACCGGCCTTCATGAGGGTCGGCATCGCGTGCTCCTCGGCGGAGCGGGCCGATCCGGCGTGTCGCAGCCCGGCGCGGTCCATCGCGTCGAGGGTGCGGGTCACGCCTTCCGCGCCGGCGTCCAGCGTGTGGTTGGAGGCGGTGGAGCAGGAGTCGTAGCCGAGTTCCTTGGCGGCCTCGGCGACCTCCGGCGGGCTTTTGAAGGTCGGGTAGCCGGTGAACGGCCCGCCCGCGGCGCCGTAGACCGTCTCCATATGGCATATCGCCAGGTCGGCCCCGGAGACCACGGGCTCGGCCCCGGCGAGCATGGGCCCGAAGTTGTAGCCGTTGCCGCCCGCGTCCGTGCGCGCCTGGCGGATCACCGAGTCATGGATCAGCAGGTCACCGGTGGCCACCAGGGTGAACCCCTTGGTGGGCCCGGGCTTCGCCGCGGCCGCGGTCCGGGAGGACTTCTCCCCCGATTCGGGGGTGGCGGGTATGCCGGCGGTGCACGCGGTCGCCGCGCCGAACAGCGCGGCGACCACGAGCGCGGTCCGTTGACGGGGCTCGAGAGACAACAGGCTCACCTCACGCTCACATGGGCCAAATAGGTGGATAGTCGTATTTATGTGCGTGTGGGAGTCCGCCTGAGTCGCGACAGCGCCGGGCTTCACCGGAACGGCCGACGAAACGCACCCGATGGGCCCACACCGCTACGCCGTCGGGTCGAGTGCCGCGGCGTGTCGTCGGCGTGTCGCAGGGGCGTGTCGCCGGGGCGGGGGCGGGGCGCGGAGCCGGGTGCGGAGCCGGGTGCGCGGTTCGCGGCAGTTCGTTAAGGCCGACAGTTGCCATTGCAGCGAACTGCCAGGCCATTCGGCCGCATTACGGCCCTACACTCGGGAAACCACACCGGAAATCGGCAGCCTACTTATCGAGGAGGCCAGACCCCTCATGCCCGCCAATGGCCCCGCCCCGGGGATTCCGCTTGCCGCCCAGCGCGAATTCTGGATCGCCCACTCCCTGCGCCCGGACAGCGTCGCCTACAACATCGGCGAATATATCGAGATACGCGGCCGGCTCCGTTTCGATTTATTCGAGGCCGCCCTGCGCCACGCCTTCGCCGAATGCGCGGCGCTCGCGGTGCGGTTCATCGCGGACGAGGCCGGTCCGCGCTGGGCGGTCAAGGGACGCGACGACTTCCCCCTCGTTCGCGTCGATCTGACGGCCGAAGCCGACCCGCGCGCCGCCGCCGAGCGATGGATGGCGGAATTCTTGACCAGGCCGGTTCCGCTGCCGGACGGTGAGCTGGTCGCCTACGCGGTGATCCAGTTGGCGGACGATCTCTATTACTGGTGCAGCCGATACCACCACATTCTCGTCGACGGATTCAGTGGACCGCTTATCGCGCACCGAGTGGCGGGGGTCTACTCGGCGCTGGACGCGGGCGAGGAAATACCGCCGAGCCCCTTCGGTGATTTCGGCCGCCTGCTGGCCGAGGAAGCGGAATACCGCGCTTCGGAAGCGTTCGTCCGGGACCGTGATTACTGGCTCGAGAAATTGCGCGACCTTCCGGAACCCGTTTCCCTGACCCGTCGGCACGCACCCGCCTCCGGTTTCACCCGGGCCTCGGACCGTCTGTCGCCCCAGGACCTGCTCGCCCTGGACCGCGTCTGCGAGCGGGCCAGAATCCATCGCTCCGCGATGCTCTTCGCCCTGGCCGCGCTGTATCTGCACCGGATGACCGGGGAGCCGGAAGTGGTGCTGGGGCTCGTCGTCGCGGCCCGCACCACCCCGGCCGCCAGGACCACCCCCGCCGTCCTGTCCAACGTCCTGCCCGTCCGGCTGTCCCCGCGCCCGGACATGACCGTCGAGGAACTGGCGCGCGCCGCCCAGAAGGCGATGCGCTCAGCCCTGGCCCACCAGCGCTACCGCGCGGCCGACATGGCGCGCCTGGTCTCGCAGGACGACCAGCCCGCCCGGCTGTACTCGATGATCGTCAACATCATGTCGTTCGACTACGACCTGCTGTTCGGCCCGCACCCCGCCGTCGCGCACAACCTGTCCACCGGCCCCGTCGAGGACCTCGCGCTCGCCTTCACCGACCACCTGGACGGCCGGGGCCTCTCGGTCGACCTGGACGCCAACGCCGCCGTATGGGGCGGCGCCGAGGCGCGCGGCCACGGCGCGCGGATCTCCCGGCTGCTGAGGACCGTCGCGGACGGCGGCAGCGGCATGCCGCTCGCCGAGGTCCCCCTGCTCTCCGACCGCGAACGGGGCTCGCTGCTGCGCAAGGCCACCGAGGCGGCCGTGGTGGTGCCCGACGCCACGGCGGACGAGCTCTACGAGCGGCAGGCCCGGCTCCACCCCGACCATCCCGCCGTGCTCTCCGGCTCCGCCGAGCTCTCGTACGCCGAACTCAACACACGGGCCAACCGGCTGGCGCGGGCGCTCATCGAGCGCGGCGTCGGCCCCGAGACACCGGTCGCGCTCGCGCTCCAGCGGTCCGTCGAGTTCGTCGTCGCCGTCCTGGCCGTCTGGAAGGCGGGCGGCGCCTTTCTGCCGGTCGACCCCCACTATCCGCCCGCGCGCGTCGAGTTCATGCTCTCCGACGCCCGGCCCGCGCTGACGCTGACGACCACGGCCCATGCGCGGACCGTCGGACACCTGTCTGGCGACCGGCTGCTCCTGGACGCCCCCGAGACCGTCCGCGACCTGGCCGGCCGCGACCCCGCGGACGTACGGGACGAGGAGCGGCACGCGCCGCTCGACCCGCGCCACCCCGCGTATGTGGTCTATACGTCCGGGTCCACCGGTACGCCCAAGGGGGTCGTGGTGACCCATGCGGGCCTGCCGAGCCTGGTGCACACCCAGCGCACCCGGTTCGGCGTCGGGCCCCGCTCCCGGGTCCTGCAGTTCGCCTCGCCGAGCTTCGACTCCGCGGTCTGGGAGCTGACCGCGGCGCTGCTGTCCGGCGGCTGCCTGGTCATCGGCGCCGACGGAACGCCGCCTGCGGGCCCCGAACTGCCGGAGCTGATCACCGGCATCGGCGTCACACACGCCGTGCTGCCGCCCGCCGTGCTGGCGAGTCTGGACCGCGGCACCCTCCCGGCCGGGCTCAGGCTGATGTCGGTGGGCGAGGCGCTGCCGCCGGCGCTGGCGGCCGACTGGGCCGCCGACACCGTCCTGCTCAACGGCTACGGCCCGACCGAGGCCACCATCTGCGCGGCCATGAGCGGCCCACTCGGCGGCGAGGGCACACCCCCGATCGGCAGCTCCGCCGCCAACACGGCCGCGTATGTACTCGACACCGCCCTGCGCCCGGTCCCCGTCGGCACGGTCGGCGAACTCTGGCTGAGCGGGCCCGGGCTGGCCAGGGGCTATCTGAACCGGCCCGGCCAGACCGCGCAGCGGTTCGTCGCCAACCCCTACGGCCCGCCCGGGTCACGGCTGTACCGCACCGGCGACCTGGTGCGGCGACGCGAGGAGGACCAGCAGTTGGAGTACGTGGGGCGCGCCGACGGGCAGGTCAAGGTGCGGGGCCTGCGGATCGAGGTCGGCGAGATCGAGGCCGTGCTGGCGGGCCATCCGGCGGTCCGGCGGGCCGTGGTGACGGCCGACGAGATCCGCCCCGGCGCCACCCGGCTGCTGGCCCATGCCCTGCCCGAGCCGGACACCGGCCACGCCACGGCCGCCGCGCTCCCGGCCGAGCTCATGGCCCGCGCCAAGAGCGGGCTGCCGGACTTCATGGTGCCCGCGCAGATCGTCCTGGTGGACCAGCTGCCGCTGAGCCCCAACGGCAAACTCGACCGGGCCGCGCTCCCGAAGCCCCAACCGGCCGAGGACACCGCACACCGGGCCCCGCGGACCGACCGGGAAGAGCTGTTCCACGAGCTCTTCACCGACATCCTCGGCCTTGACCACGTCGGCGTCGACGAGAGCTTCTTCGCCCTCGGCGGCGACAGCATCCTCTCCCTCACCCTGGTCAGCCGCGCCCGCGCCGCCGGGCTCGCCATCTCCCCGCGCGAGGTGTTCGAACACCGCTCGGTGGCCGCGCTGGCACGGGCCGCCCGCTCCGCGGCGGACACCTCCGACGGCGGCACCCCCCATGGCGAAGGCCGTCACACCACCGACGACAGCGGCGAGCTCTCCCCGACCCCGATCATCCGCTGGCTGACGGGCCTGGGGCCGGACGCCGTCAAGGAGTTCCACCAGTCGATGCTGGTGCGGGTGCCCGGCGACCTGCGCCACGACCACCTGGCCGGCGCGCTCGACACCCTGCTCGACCGCCATGCCGCGCTGCGCCTCCGGCTGGGCGCGGGGGAGGGCGGCGCGCTGGAGATCGCCCCGCGCGGCGCCGTCCGCGGCCATGAGTGCCTGACCCGGGTGCCCATGCAGGATGTGAACCCTGACGACACGGCGCGATGGCGCCGGGCCGTCGAGGCGGCCTCCGAGGCAGCTCGCGGCCAACTCGCCCCGGAGAAAGGGGCGTTGCTGCGGGTCGTGTGGTTCGACGCGGGCCCCGACCGGCCCGGCCGGCTGCTGGTGCTGATCCACCACCTCGCGGTCGACGGGGTCTCCTGGCGCGTACTGCTGCGCGACCTCGCCGACGCCTGGGCCGCGGCCGCTGAGGACCGGCCCCTCGCGACCCCCGGCCCGGTGACCTCGCTGCGGCGCTGGTCCCGGCTGCTGACCGAGAGCGCACACCACGAGGTCCGGACGGCCGAGCTCCCGCTGTGGGAGAACATCCTCGACGGCGCGGACCCGCTCCTCGGCCCCCGCCCGCTGGACCCCGCCCGGGACACCGCCACCAGCGCCCGGATGCTGTCGCTCTCCCTGCCGGCCGACGCCACCGCCGCCCTGCTGACCTCCGTACCCGAGCGCTACCACACCGGGATCAACGACGTCCTGCTGACCGCGCTCAGCCTCGCCGTGGTCGAGTGGCGGCGGCGTCGCGGTATCGGCGACACGGACGATGTGCTGCTGGAACTCGAAGGACACGGCCGGGAACACCTCGTCGACGGCGTCGACCTCAGCCAGACCGTCGGCTGGTTCACCAGCATGTTCCCCGCCCGGCTCGCCCCTGGAACACTCGACTGGGCCGAGGTGACGGCCGGTTCCGCGGCGCTCGGCACCGCCGTCAAGACGGTCAAGGAACAGCTCGCGGCGCTGCCGGACCACGGCATCGGCTACGGCATGCTGCGCCATCTCAACCCCGACGCGGCACACCGGCTCGCCGGACACCCAGGCCCGCAGATCGGCTTCAACTACCTCGGCCGGTTCACCGTGTCCGACGGCGCCGACTGGCTGCCCGACCCGGACCCCGACTTCGGAGCGCTGCGCGGCGGCTTCCCGCCCGCTATGCCGCTGCCGCACACCCTGGCCCTCAACGCGCACACCGAGGACCGGGAGGACGGCCCGCGGCTCACGGCGGTGTGGATCTGGGCGGGTGAACTGCTCGACGAGCCGGCCGTACAAGAGCTCGCCGACGCGTGGTTCGCCGCGCTCACCGGCCTGGTGGAACACGCACGGGCCATCGGAAACCTCGCGCACACCGCACACCGCGGCCACACCCCCTCCGACTTCCCCCTGGTCTCGCTCTCCATGGCCGAGGTGGAGCGGCTGGAGCGGACCGTGCCGGACCTGGCCGACATCTGGCCGGTGTCCAGCCTTCAGCAGGGTCTGCTCTTCCACGCCGTGTACGACGACACCGCCCACGACGACTACGTGGTGCGGTTCGGCCTGGACCTGGCGGGTGACGTCGACCCGGCGCGGCTGCGCACCGCCATCGAGGGGCTGTTCGCCCGCCATCCCGGGCTGCGCGCGTGCTTCGTACAGGAAGGGCTCGCCGAACCGGTGCAGGTGATCGCCGCCCAGGTGGCCCCGGAGTGGCGGGAACACGACCTGTCGCGGCTGGACGGACCCGCGCGCGAGGCTGAACAGGCCCGGCTGCTGGACGCGGACAGCGGGCGGCGCCTCCCCGTGGACACCGCCCCGCTGGCCCGCTGCATGCTGCTGCGGCTCGGAGCGGACAGCTACCGGATGATCCTCACCAGCCACCATCTGCTGCTCGACGGCTGGTCGATGGCGCTGCTGTCGCGCGAACTGCTCGCGCTGTACGACGCGGGCAACGACCCCGATGACCCCGCCGCGCTGCCCGCGCCCCGCCCGTACTCCGCCTATCTGTCCTGGCTGAAGGGGCAGAACACTCAGGCGGGGCTCGACGCCTGGCACACCGCCCTGTCCGGGGTGGCCGGAGCCACCCTCGCCGCGAGCCCGGACACCCCCGCGACGGCCGCCACCCGGCGGCACGTCCTGGAGCTGACGGCCGAGCAGACCGCCACGCTCACCGCGTACGCCCGCCGCCACGGCCTGACGCTGAACACGGTGGTGCAGGGCGCCTGGGCGATCGTGCTCGGCTGGCTGACCGGCCGCGACGACGTGGTCTTCGGCGTCACCGTCTCCGGCCGCCCGCCCGAGATCGACGGCATCGACACCATGGTCGGGCTGTTCATCAACACTGTGCCCGCCCGGGTCCGGCTGCGCCCGGACGAGACGTTCCCGGAGCTGCTGACCCGCGTCCAGGACGAACAGGCCCGGCTGCTGGACCACCACCACATCGGCCTCACCGACATCCAGCGCCGCATCGGCACCGGCCGGCTCTTCGACACCCTCCTGGTCTACGAGAACTACCCCCACGACCCGGACGCGCTGCGCACCGCCTCCAAGCGCCTGACCGTCACCGGGGTGCACCCCGAGGACGGCACCCACTACCCGCTCAGCGTGGTCGCGCTCCCCGGCGAACGGCTGCGGATCCACGTCAACTACTGCCCGGACACCGTCGGCCGGAGCCGGGCGTCGGCCGCCGCCGACGCGCTGGAACACCTGCTCACCGGGACGTCCGGCGCGCCCGGGGCGGCCGAGACCCCGGTGGCGCGGCTGCTGACCGCGGCCGCGCCGCAGCCGGCGCCCGGGCGCGTACGGTGCGAGGAGACCCTGCCGGAGCGGTTCGAGGCACAGGTGCGGGCCACCCCGCACAACATCGCCGTGGTCGACGGCCGGCGCTCCCTGACGTACGCGGAGCTCAACGACCGCGCCAACCGCCTGGCGCGGCTGCTGACCGGACACGGCGCCGGGCCGGAGCGGGTGGTGGCGCTGGCGGTCGACCGCCGGGCCGAACTGGTCGTGGCGCTGCTGGCCGTCCTCAAGAGCGGCGCGATGTATCTGCCGGTGGACCCCGCCTATCCGCGCGAGCGCATCGGATTCATCCTCGCGGACGCCGCCCCGGTGTGCGTGGTCACCACCACCGACACCGCAGCCGCGCTGCCC
This sequence comes from Streptomyces sp. NPDC059679, assembly GCF_042734105.1. NCBI lineage: Bacteria > Bacillati > Actinomycetota > Actinomycetes > Kitasatosporales > Streptomycetaceae > Streptomyces > Streptomyces sp. NPDC059679. The sequence goes on from NZ_JBHWES010000030.1 coordinate 66,036, forward strand.
GACGGCCTCGGCGTACCGGTCGTGGAGCTCGACGCGCCGCAGGTCATGAGCGCCATGCGGGACCTCGCGCCGACCGACCTGACCGACGCGGACCGCGGCGGCCCGCTCACCCCGGCACACGGCGCCTACATCATCTACACCTCGGGCTCGACCGGGCGGCCCAAGGGCGTGCTGATCCCGCACGAGAACGTCATCCGGCTGTTCACCTCCACCGACCACCTCTTCGGGTTCGGCGCGGACGATGTGTGGACGCTGTTCCACTCCTACGCGTTCGACTTCTCGGTGTGGGAGATCTGGGGTCCGCTGCTGTACGGCGGCTCGCTGGTGATCGTGCCGCACACCGTCACCCGGTCCCCGGGCGAATTCCTGGAACTGCTGGTCGAGCAGGGCGTCACCGTGCTCAACCAGACCCCGTCGGCGTTCTACCAACTCCTCGGCGCCGACCGCGACCGCCCGGAGCTGGGCGCGCGGCTCGCCCTGCGGTATGTGGTGTTCGGCGGCGAACGGCTCGACGTCTCCCGCCTGGGGGACTGGTACACCAGGCGGCCTGACGACAACGCTGCCGCGCCGCGGCTGGTCAACATGTACGGCATCACCGAGACGACCGTGCATGTCACCCACACCGAACTGGTCCGCGCCGACGCTGTGCGGGACGGCTCGGTCAGCCCCATCGGGCGGCAGATCCCCGATCTGCGGCTGTATGTCCTCGACCATCTGCTGCGCCCGGTGCCCCCGGGCTCCGTAGGCGAGCTGTACGTCGCCGGCCCCGGCCTGGCCCGCGGCTACGCGGGGCGGCCCGCGCTGACCGCCGAGCGGTTCGTGGCCGACCCGTTCGGCGCCCCCGGCGAGCGCATGTACCGCACCGGAGACCTGGCCCGCCAGGGCGGCGACAGCGGGCTGGAGTACGTCGGACGGGCCGACGGCCAGGTCAAGCTGCGGGGCTTCCGGATCGAGGTCGGCGAGATCGAGTCCGCGCTCACGGCCCTCGACCAGGTGGCGCGGGCGGCCGTCGTACTGCGCGAGGACCGGCCCGGCAGACCGGCGCTGGTCGCCTATCTGCTGGCCGAGCCCGGCGCCGCGCTGCCCGGGGCCGCCGAACTGGCGGCGCTCGCGGCGGCCCGGCTGCCGGTCCATATGGTGCCCTCCGCGTTCGTGGAGATGCCCGAACTCCCGCTGACGGTCAACGGCAAACTGGACCGCGCCGCCCTCCCGGCCCCCGACTTCACGGCCGCCTCGACCGCGGCCCGGCCGCGTACCCCCGTGGAGGAGACCCTGTGCTCGCTGATGAGCGAGGCGCTGGGGGTGGGCAGCGTCGGCGTGGACGACGACTTCTTCCTGATGGGCGGCGACTCCATCGTCTCCATGCGCTTCGCCGACATGGCCCGCCACGCCGGTCTGGCGCTGCGGCCCAGGGACGTGGCGGAGGGCCGTACGGTCGCGGCGCTGGCCGCGATCGCCGAGCGGAGCGCGCCGCGCCGGGGGCCGGCCGGCGAGGGCCGCCACCGGGACGGCGGCGGCGCGGGCGACGGAGTGGGCGAGCTCCCGGCGACGCCGATCATCAGGCGCATGTGGGACGTCGACGGGCCGATCGACGCGTACCACCTCTCCATGGCGGTCCGCGTCCCGGCGGATGCGCGCCCCGAGCATCTGATCGCCGCCCTCCAGGCGCTCGTCGACCGCCATGACGCGCTGCGGATGCGGCAGCAGGACGACCAGGGGCGGCGGGCGCTGGAGATCGCGGAGCCCGGCTCGGCCCGGGTGGCCGACTGCTTCACCCACCAGGTCATCCAGGTCGCCGACGAGGCGGAGTGGCCCCCGGCGCTGGCCGAGGCGTCCTTCCGCCACCAGGCGGAGCTCGACCCCGCGTCCGGCCGCACCCTCCAGGCCATCTGGCTGGACCCCGGTCCTGAGCGGCCCGGCCGGCTGCTGATCCTGCTGCACCACCTCGTGGTCGACGGGGTCTCCTGGCGGTTCCTGCTGCCGGACCTGGCCCGCGCGTACGAGGCGGTCACCGATGGCCGGCGGCCGGATCTGCGGGCACCGGCGACCTCCTACCGCAGGTGGGCGCGCCACCTGGTCGAGGAGGCCATGGAGCCCGCGCGCGAGAAGGAACTGGAGATGTGGACGCGGATGTTCGAGCCGAAGCGGCCCACGCTGGGCGCCCGGCGGCTCGACCCGCGGACCGACACCCTGGCCTCGGCGCGGATGGCGCTCTTCGACCTCCCGGAGGAGGACACGGCGACGCTGCTCGCGGTGCCCGGTGCGCTGGGCGTGGACCTGCGCGATGTGCTGTACGCGTCGTTCGCCGTCGCCTACGCGCGCTGGCGGGGCGACGAGGGGACCGGTGTGCTGGTGGACCTCCAGGCGCACGGCCGTGAATTCCTGGCCGAAGGTGTCGATCCGTCGTCCACCGTCGGATGGTTCACCGCGCAGTTCCCGCTCGTCCTGGACCCGGGGGAGATCTCCGAGGAACAACTCGACGCCTCCGGCGCCGCGTTGACCGAGGGCGCGGCGCGGGTGGGGGCCCAGCTCGCGGCCCTGCCCGACAACGGCATCGGGTACGGCCTGCTGCGCTACCTCAACCCGCGTACCGCTCCGCAGCTGGCCGCGCTCGGCGATCCGCAGATCTCCGTCAACTACCTGGGCCGGTTCCAGGTCGGCGAGCGCTCGGCCCACTGGACCCCCACCGGCGAGGCGGGGTCGGCGATGGGCGGCGGGGCGGACGCCGGGGCTCCGCTGGAGCGCACCCTTACCCTCACGGTCGCGGTCGAGGACCGCGAGCGGGGCGCGCGGCTGGCGGCGCGGTGGATCTGGCCGTCGGGTGTCCTCGAGGACGACCACGTCGCCGAGCTCGCCCGGCGGTGGTTCGATGTGCTCAGCCGCTACGCCGGGCACGCCAGGGCGGCGCGTACCCAGGCGCCCTGACGGCGGTGACGGCGCCCCGTCCCGGCCCGGTCAGCGCATCTCCGGGATGTGCGGAACGGCGTCGGGGCGGCGCGCCGCCAGCCGCATCATGGCGATCGTGGAGCGGACGACCCTCCTCCTAGGCCCTTCGGGCCTGGGAGGTACCCCCTCCTTGACGTGGGCGGCGGTCCGGCTGGTGAGCACCAGCTCACGAGGCGTGTCGTCCGCCCGCACCGCCTGGATCAGCCCGTCCCGGCGGCCCAGGCTCACGCACTGCGCCACGAACCGGAAGCGCATCGGCCGCGGCTCGCGTCCGCGACGTCCGCGGGTCTCGTCGATGAGGCAGGTCGCCGCGTGCGAGGCGGCGGGCAGGGCGGCGTCGACGCGGATCCGGCCCTTTGGCGGACAGGCTGCCGCCGCCGACGACCGCGAGCTCACCAGGGTCGTCGAGCAGCCGTTTGTGCAGTTCGGCGGTGGTCTCCAGGGTGAAGGCGCGCTCGCCGGGGGCCACGGTGCGGCTGCCGAGCGCGTACACCAGGCGGTCGTACGGGAGGCCGACCAGGGTCACCCGCGCGTGCGGCGCCAGCCGCGGGGCGGCCATCAGCCCCGCGTAGCCCGCGCCCAGCACCAGGATGAGGGGACGGCGAAGACGTCGTGCAGACGAATCTGCGCCAGCCCTCGGCGAGCGGCCCCGATGTCGGATAAAATCAATCAAAGTCGATCAAATAGGACTCCTTGCAGCGATGACAACGGGGCCCGCATCTCCGCCGGGCCACCGGGACGGATGCCTATGAACAGCGGGTACGAGGGATCGGAAGAATTCGGTCCTGACCCCCTCGGAGACTTTCTCGCACGCTTCCTCGGCGTCGGACCGGCCGGGCAGCGCCCCGGCTCCCGGCACGTCGACTTCGGCCGCCTGATGAGCGAGCCCGCACGGCAGCTCGTCTCCTCCGCGGCCTCGTACGCCGCCGACCGCGGATCCACCGACCTCGACACCGAACACCTGCTCCGCGCGGCGCTCACCGCCGAGCCGACCCGCACCATGGTCGTCCGGGCCGGGGCCGACCCCGAAGCCCTCGTCGCCGAGATCGACCGGCAGACGGGGGAGGGGCCGCCGCGCGGCTCGGTCGCGGTCACGCCCGCCGTCAAGCGCGCGCTGCTCGACGCCCACGAGATCGCCCGGTCCTCCGGGTCCTCGTACATCGGCCCCGAGCACGTACTGATCGCGCTCGCCGCCAACCACGACTCCACGGCCGGGCAGCTGCTGCACGCGGCCCGGTTCGAGCCACGCCCCGGCCCGCCCGGCGGCCTCGCGGCGGCCCCCGGCGCTGCCGAACCCCGCCCAGGACCCAACCGGCGGGAGACCCCCAACCTGGACAAGTTCGGCCGCGACCTGACCGAGATGGCCCGCGAGGGCCGGATCGACCCGGTGATCGGGCGCGACGAGGAGATCGAGCAGACCATCGAGGTGCTGGCCCGCCGGGGCAAGAACAACCCCGTCCTCATCGGCGAGGCCGGCGTGGGCAAGACCGCCGTCGTCGAGGGGCTGGCCCAGCGCATCGCCGAGGCCGACGTCCCCGACATCCTGCTCGCCCGGCGCGTCCTCCAGCTCGACTTCCCGGGCGTCGTGTCCGGCACCCGCTACCGAGGCGATTTCGAGGAGCGGCTGACCGGCATCATCGACGAGATCCGCGCCCACTCCGAGGAACTGATCATCTTCATCGACGAGCTGCACACCGTCGTGGGCACCGGCGGCTCCGAAGGCGGCCCGATGGACGCCAGCAACATCCTCAAGCCCGCCCTGGCCCGTGGCGAACTGCATGTCATCGGCGCCAGCACACTCCAGGAGTACCGCCGCCACATCGAGAAGGACGCGGCCCTCGCCCGCCGCTTCCAGCCCATCATGGTGCCCGAGCCCGCCCCCTCCGACGCGCTGGAGATCCTGCGCGGGCTGCGCGACCGCTACGAGGCCCACCACCAGGTCCGCTACACCGACCAGGCGCTGCTGGCGGCCGTCGAGCTCTCCGACCGCTATCTCACCGACCGCTTCCTGCCCGACAAGGCCATCGACCTGATGGACCAGGCCGGCGCCCGCGTACGGCTGCGCTCCAGCACCAGGGGCACCGACATCCGGGCGCTGGAACGCGAGGTGGAACAGCTCACCCGGGACAAGGACCAGGCCGTCGCCGCCGAGCAGTACGAGCGGGCCACCTCGCTGCGCGACCGGATCGGCGAGCTGAACCGGCGCATCGAGGAGGGTTCCGGCAAACAGCACCCGGCCAGCCGGGTCGCCGAGGTCACCGTCGAGGACATCGCCGACATCGTCTCCCGGCAGACCGGCATCCCCATCAGCAGCCTCACCCAGGAGGAGCGGGACCGCCTGCTCGGCCTCGAGGAGCATCTGCACAAGCGGGTGATCGGCCAGGAGGAGGCCGTCTCCGCCGTCGCCGACTCCGTACTGCGCTCCCGCGCCGGCCTCGCCGACCCCGGCCGCCCCATCGGCAGCTTCCTGTTCCTCGGCCCCACCGGCGTCGGCAAGACCGAACTGGCCCGCGCCCTGGCCGAAGCGCTCTTCGGCAGCGAGGACCGCATGGTCCGCCTGGACATGAGCGAATACCAGGAGAAGCACACTGTCAGCCGGCTGATCGGCGCCCCGCCCGGATACGTCGGCCACGAGGAGGCCGGGCAGCTCACCGAGGCGGTGCGCCGGCAGCCGTACTCGCTGCTGCTCCTGGACGAGGTCGAAAAGGGCCACGCCGACGTCTTCAACATCCTTCTGCAGGTGCTCGACGACGGACGGCTCACCGACGCCCAGGGCCGCACCATCGACTTCAAGAACACCGTCATCGTCATGACCAGCAACCTCGGCTCCGAGGAGATCGCCGGGCGCGGCGCGGTCATGGGCTTCGGCGGTGGCGCGGAAGCCGATGAGGACGCGCGCCGCGAGCGGGTGCTGCGCCCGCTGCGCGAGCACTTCCGGCCCGAGTTCCTCAACCGCATCGACGAGATCGTCATCTTCCGGCGGCTCGCCGACGAACAGCTGCGGCAGATCACCGATGTCCTCCTGGAGGAGACCCGGCGCCGGCTGCGCGCCCAGGACGTGCCCGTCGACTTCACCCCCGCCGCCGTCGACTGGCTGGCCCACCACGGCTACCAGCCCGAGTACGGCGCCCGGCCGCTGCGCCGGACGATCCAGCGGGAAGTCGACAACCCGCTGTCCCGGATGCTGCTCAACGGCAAGCTCCAGCCGCACAGTCATGTGGAAGTCGATGTGGAGGAAGGGAAGCTGACCTTCCGCAAGGAGCAGAACCCCACCACCGCACTCGGCTGACAACGGTCTTGTGAACACTGGTTGCCGAGCTCGCGAGCGGGCGCGATAGCGTGTACAAGCCAATGGGGACAGCACCGCCCCTGGCACTTGGATTCCGCTCGCCCGCATGCACGAGGAGCCCACTTGACCAGCCCGGAACAGCGCATGGCCGACCTGCTCAAGACCTTCGGAGATCCGGCGGCGTGCACCGCCCATCTGCTGTGCGACCGGCACCCGGCCGACGCCGTCGCCTTCACGGTGGTCGGCGCCGACCTCAACGGGCACGACATGACCTACGGCGAACTCCGCGAGTCCTCCGCGCGGATGGCGAGCGCCCTGGCGGCCCTCGGGGTGGGCCCCGGCGACCGGGTCGCCACCCTGATGAGCAAGTCCGCCGAACTCCTCGTCGCGACACTCGCGATCTGGCGGATCGGCGCCGTCCAGGTGCCCCTGTTCACGGCGTTCGCGCCCCCGGCCATCGCCCTGCGGGTCACCGGAAACGGCACCAAGGTCGTGATCACGGACGCCGGGCAGCGCCCCAAGCTGGCCGCGGGCCCCGACCTCCCCACCGACCAGCCGTGGCGGATCATCACCACCGGGCCCACCGAGGAAGGCGACCTGTCGTTCGCCGAGCTGCTCGCGGGACACCCGCCACTGGACGAGGCGGCCGTCCTCGGCGGGGACGCCACCATCGTGGAGCTGTTCACCTCCGGCACCTCAGGACCGCCCAAGGCCGTGCCCATCCCGCTGCGGGCGGTCGCGGGATTCGCCATGTACCAGGAGTTCGGCCTCGACCACCGGCCCACCGATGTGTTCTGGAACGCCGCCGACCCGGGCTGGGCCTACGGGCTGTACTACGCGATCATCGCCCCGCTCGCCCTCGGCCTGCGCAGCCTGCTGTACAACAGCCTGTTCTCCGCCGAGGGGACCTGGGCGGTGCTGTCCCGCTTCAACGTCACCAACTTCGCCGCCGGCCCCACCGTCTACCGCAAGCTGCGCGGCACACCCGCCCCCGACGGCGTGCGGCTGCGCTGCGCCTCCGCGGCCGGTGAGCCGCTGCCGGCCGACGTGGTCAGCTGGGCGGAGCGGACACTCGGCATCCCGGTGCGCGACCACTACGGCTCCACCGAACTGGGCATGGCCATCGCCAACGCCTGGCACCCCGCGCTGCGCACCGACCTCAAGCCCGGCTCCATGGGCCGGCCGCTGCCCGGCTGGAGCGTGACTGTCCTGCGCGAGGACACCAACTCCGCCGTCGCCGAGCCCGGTATGCCCGGCCGGGTGGCGATGGACATCACCAAGAGCCCGCTGATGTGGTTCGAGGGTTACCGCGACGCCCCGGAGCGCACCGCCGAGAAGTTCAGCCCCGACGGACACTGGTTCTACTCCGGCGACACCGCCTCCCGGGACGAGGACGGCCACCTGTTCTTCTCCGGGCGCAGCGACGATGTGATCCTGATGGCCGGGTACCGCATCGGCCCGTTCGAGGTGGAGAGCGTGCTGCTGGAACACGAGGCGGTGGCGGAGGCGGCCGCGGTCGGCGTCCCCCACGAGGAACACGGCGAGGTGATGGAGGCATTCGTGGTGCTGCGCGCGGGGGCGTCGTCGCCTTCGGACCCCGACGCCCTCGCCGCCGAGCTCCAGCAGCTGGTCAAGGACCGGCTGGCCAAGCACGCCTACCCGCGGAGCGTGCACTTCGTCACCGAGCTGCCCAAGACGTCGAGCGGCAAGACCCAGCGTTTCCTGCTGCGCCCGCGCCAGGTCAGCTCCCGCGCTCGCTGAGCCGGGTCCGGGGCGGCCCCCGCTCGGCTATCGTGAGTGGTTACGCGGTGGGCAGGGTGATACGGGGCCCGGGGGGCACCTCCCAGCGGTGGCTGGGGGAGAACCGAGCCCTGGAAAGAGCAGCCGAGGGGATTAGGCCTACGTGAACGAGGCAGCTGAGGCAACCGGCGCGGGCAAGCGGGCGGCGGAGTCCACCGCGGGCAGGGACGTGTCCACGGTCAGGGACGTCGCCAAGCGCGCCGGGGTGTCCGCGTCCACCGTCTCCCGCGTCATGGGCGGCACCTATCCGGTGGCCGCGGCCACCCGGGCCAGGGTGGTCAAGGCGATGCGCGAACTGGACTACGTGGTCAACGCGCACGCCCGCGCGCTCGGTGGGTCCACCAACAAGACCGTGGCGTTCGTCGTGGACGATGTGACCGGCCCCTTCTACGCGCATATCGCGCGCGGCGTGGAGGAGCAGGCGTCCGCCGAGGGGCGGCTGTGCATGCTGTGCACCACGCACGGCGATCCGCAGCGCGTCCTCGCCGTGGTGGAGATGATGCGCGAGCAGCGGGCCGATGCGGTGATCGTGGTCGGCGGCGCCTGGGAGGACAAGGGCTACCAGGACCGTATGGCCCACTTCGCGCACGCCCTGGACCGGGTGGGCTCGCGGCTGGTGCTGGTCGGCAGGCCGCCGCTGGGCGAGGGCGTACCGGCCACCGTCGTGGACTACGACAACGAGGCCGGCGCCTTCGCGATGACCACCCACCTGCTCAGCGCCGGGCACCGGCGCATCGCGTATCTGGCCCGGGTCCCGGGCCTGTCCACGAGCACCCAGCGCATCAGCGGCTTCACCCGGGCCCATGAGCTGATGGGCCTGAGTCCGGACCCGGCCCTGATCCTGGACGGAAACTTCACCCGCGCCCACGGCTATCGCGCGGCCCGGGAGCTGCTGGCCTCCGGGGCCGAGTTCAGCGCGGTGTTCGCGGGCACCGACATGGTGGCGGCGGGGGCGCTGCAGGCGCTGCGCGAGGGCGGTCTACGGGTGCCCGAGGACGTGTCGCTGGCCGGGTACGACGACATTCCGGTGGCGATCGACGTCTACCCGGCGCTGACCACCGTGCACGTACCGCACGAGGAGCTGGGGCGCACCGCCGTGCGGCTGGCCCTGCACCGCGAGGAACTGCCCGAGAGCCAGCACCAGGTGCTCGGCACGCATATCGTCATCCGCGCGTCGACCAGGGCCCCCGGCCGTTCCCCGGAAAACCGCTAGAAAACGGTCTCTGCTGACGGCTTTCGCGCGCGGCGGTCGCTGGCGGAGGCTATCGAAAATTTTCGCGTCTGGTAGCGACGGAAGACGGCGCGGGTGCGGTTCGCCCATGATGGACACCGGTTTCCCTGGATTCCCCCACCGTACGCCTTCTTGGAGCGACCACCATGGCGCAGAGCCGGCCGAGGTTCCTCGTCTACACCCGCACCACCGCCTACCGGCACGACTCCATCCCCGAGGGCGTCCGCGCCTTCCATGAGCTCGGCGCCGAGTATGGCTTCGACGTGGAGGCGACGGAGGACCCGCGGGCCCTCGAGCGCGGCCTCGACCGCTTCGCGGCCGTGGTGTTCCTGTCCACCAGCGGTGATGTGCTCACCCCCGGGGGACGGGAGGCGCTGCGGTCTCACCTGCGGGGCGGCGGCGGGTTCATGGGTGTGCACGCGGCCGCGTGCACCGAGTACGGCTGGCCGTACTACGGCGAGCTGCTTCGGGCCCGCTTCGACCGCCACCCCGCACTGCAGCCGGGAGTCCTCACCATCGAGGACCGGGACCACCCGGCGACCGGCCATCTGGGCGCCACCTGGGCGTTCACCGACGAGTGGTACGACTTCCGGGCCAGTCCGCGCGGTGCGGTGCGGGTGCTGGCCTCCGCCGACGAGACCTCGTACGAGGGCGGGGGGATGGGGGCCGACCATCCGCTCGTCTGGTGTCATGAGCATGACGGTGCGCGGGTCTTCTACACCGCGCTCGGACACACCTGTGAGGCGTACGACGATCCCACCTTCCGGGCCCACCTCCTCGGCGGGCTCCGCCACGTGGCGCGATCACAGCACTGACCACCTTCCGCACCACCCCCACACCCCCCCCACGACCACCCCCCCACGATGGGAGTGACTTCTCGATGAGCCGCGAGAACACACACAAGCTCAGCCGCCGCAGAGTGCTGAAGGCCGCCGGGGGGCTCGCCCTCGCGGGCGCCGCCGGCGGCATCACCACCGCCGTCACCGCGGGCTCCGCCGGCGCCGCCCCGGCCACCTTCACCCACCCGGGCATGCTGCACGCCTACGGCGAGCTCAACCGGGCCAAGGTACGGGTGGCCGCCGGGGACGACCCCTGGCTGGCCGGCTGGAACCGGCTGATCGCCAACTCGCACGCCCAGTCAGGCTGGAAGGCCAACCCGCAGGCCACCATCATCCGCGGCGGCACCGGCGAGAACTACGGCATCCTCTACAACGACATCCACGCCGCCTACCAGAACGCCCTGCGCTGGAAGATCGCCGGAACCACCGCCCACGGCGACACCGCCCGCGACATCCTCAACGCCTGGTCCGCCAAGCTCACCACGGTCACCGGAACCTCCGACCGGTTCCTGGCCGCCGGGATCTACGGCTACCAGTTCGCCAACGCCGCCGAGCTGATGCGCGGCTACTCCGGCTTCGACCTCGACCGGTTCAAGAGGATGATGCTCAACGTCTTCTACCCGCTGAACAACCAGTTCCTCACCGGTCACAACGACGCCTGCATCACCCACTACTGGGCCAACTGGGACCTGTGCAACATGAACTCGATCCTGGCCATCGGCATCCTGTGCGATGACGGGGCCAAGTACGACCAGGCCGTGAACTACTTCAAGAACGGCGCGGGCAACGGCTCCATCAAGCACGCCATCCCGTTCGTGTACGACAGCCAGGGCCTCGCTCAGTGGCAGGAGTCCGGCCGTGACCAGGGCCACACCATGATGGGCATGGGCCAGATGGGCGCCTTCTGCGAGATGGCCTGGTCCCAGGGCGACGACCTGTACGGCTATGACAGCAACCGCTTCATGAAGGCCGCCCAGTACGTCGCCAAGTACAACCTCGGCCAGGACGTCCCCTTCACCACCTACACCTGGGGCTCCGGCCAGAACTGCGACCAGCAGTCCCACACCGCGATCTCCGCCGCGAGCCGCGGCCAGCTCCGGCCGGTGTGGGACATCCTGCACTATCACTACGCCAGGCGCCGGAGCCTGTCCGTCCCGTACATCACGGCCATGGCGGAGAAGGTCCGCCCCGAGGGCGGCGGTGGAGACTACGGCTCCACGAGCGGTGGCTTCGACCAGCTGGGCTTCGGCACCCTGCTGTACGCCAAGTAGGGCGGTACGACGGTCTTCGTTCGACGCCGGTCATCCCGAGGCCCCGCAGTTGTTACAGCTCCAACCGCCGTTGGGCCCCTGGATGACCGGCGCTCCGCACTGACTGCAGTTCACAACGGCCCCCCTGTCTCGCCTTTTACCCAAGAAGACGCCATAACTCTGCCTCAGGCTGCTCGCTTTCAGGCGGAGAACGAAAGGGCGCCGTTCTCGCGGCTCGGAGGGAGGCTCTGCTCGGCCCAGATGACCTTGCCGTGGGGGGTCTGCCGGGTGCCCCAGCGCTGGGTGAGCTGGGCGACGAGCAGTAGTCCGCGCCCGCCCTCGTCGAAGCTGCGGGCCCGGCGCATATGCGGGGCGGTGCTGCTGGCGTCGGAGACCTCGCAGATCAGCCCGGCGTCATGGATCAGCCGCAGCTGGATGGGGCTGCTGGCATGGCGGATGGCGTTGGTGACCAGCTCGCTCACCACGAGTTCGGTGGTGAAGATCGCCTCCTCAAGACCCCAGGCCGTCAGCTGCCGGGAGGTCCAGCGGCGCGCCTCGGCGACGGTCGCCGCGGTGGCCGGTACGTCCCGGGTGGCCACGCTGGCCGCGTCCAGGGTGCGGGTCCGGGCGATCAGCAGGGCGATGTCGTCACTGCCCCGCTCCGGGGTGAGGGCGTCCAGTACGGACTGGCACATCTGTTCGGCTGACTCGCCGGGCTCGGTCAGTGCCCGGCACAGCAGCGCCAGCCCCTCGTCGGGGTCGCGGGCGGCGGACCGCAGCAGCCCGTCCGTGTACAGCACGAGCGTGCTGTTCTCCGGGAGCTCCATATCGACGGTCTCGAACGGCAGGCCCCCCACGCCCAGCGGCGGCCCCGGGGGCACCCGCGGCAGCGTGACCGCCCCGCCGGGGGTGACCACGACGGGCGCGGGATGGCCGGCGCTGGCGAAGGAGGCCGTGCGGGTGATCGGGTCGTACACCCCGTACAGGCAGGTGGCGCCCAGCTCGCCGGTGCTCTCCTTCCGCTCCTCGGCCACGAGATCGCCCGTCTGGTGACGCGGCTCCGTCTCGCCGGTACGGGGCTCGGCCTCGCCGGTGTGGGATTCCTCCTCGTCCAGGCGGAGCACCAGATCGTCCAGGTGGGTGAGCAGCTCGTCCGGGGGCAGACCGATATCGGCGAGCGTACGAACCGCCGTCCGTAGCCGCCCCATGGTCGCCACGGCGTGCACTCCGTGCCCCACGACATCGCCCACGACCAGGGCGATCCGGGCCCCCGAGAGCCTGATGACGTCGAACCAGTCGCCCCCGACCCCCGCCGCGGTGCGCGCCGGAAGGTAGCGGGAGGCGATCGACGCGGCCATCTGCCGCATCCCCGTACGCGGCAGCATGCTGCGCTGGATGGCCAGCGAGACGGCGCGCTCACGCGTGTAGCGGCGGGCGTTGTCCACGCACACCGCGGCCCGCGCCGTGATCTCCTCGGCCAGCAGCAGATCGTCGTCGTCGAACGGATCCCGCGTCCGGTGGCGGTAGAACATCGCGACCCCCAGCGTGGTGCCCCGGGCGATCAGCGGCACCGCCATCACCGAGTGGATCCCGTACCGGTGCACCGATTCGCCACGGCGGGGGACCTCCCGGGTCCAGCGCCGGATCTCCTCGTCCCGGGTCGAGTGCCGCACACCGCGGCCCGCCGCCAGGGCCTTGGCGGGAGGCGAGTACTCCGGCCAGGAATCCGCGCCTCCGGCCACCAGCGACGCCTCCGGGCAGCCCTCCAGGACTGACTGCTGCGCGATACGGCGGAAGTCCACGGCCCGGCTCGCCGGGCTCACCATCGGCTCCTGCCCGTGGTAGATCGCGTCCAGCAGATCGACGGTGACGAAGTCGGCGAACCGGTCGACCGCCACATCCGCCAGCTCCTGCGCCGTCCGGCTCACGTCCAAGGTGGTGCCGATCCGGACGCTGGCCTCGTTGACGATCGTCAGCCGGCGCCGGGCCCGGTGCTGCTCGGTGTAGTCGAAAACCACCGCCGACAGGCCCCGCACCATGCCCATCGCGTCCTTCACGGGGATCAGATAGACGGCCCAGGCGGGCTTGCTCGGCTCATCCGACAAGGGGTCGAAGCCCTCGTGGCGGAGCGCTTCTCCGGTGCGGATGACCTGTTCCTGGAGCCGGTCGATCTCCTGGACGATGGGCCGGGAGTCCATCTCGCGCAGGCGCAGCCCGCGCATCTGAGCCACCGACTGGCCCATGAGATGGGTCATGGCCACGTTCGCGCCCACCAGCCGCGCCCGGGTGTTGTAGATCGCCACGGGAATCGGCATCTGGGCCAGCGTCCAGTTCTCCAGCAGCCGCTCCTCCTCGGACAGCTCCTCCTCGGGCCACCCCGGGGCGCGGCGCTCCGGGCCGGGCTGGGCCTCCGCTGCCGTACCCGCCACCACGAGCCAGCGCATCCCGCCGCGGGCGTCGGTCAGCGGATGTGCCTGGACCGCCAGCTGTACGCGCTGCCCGCCCCGGTGCCTGGCCTTGATCGGACCGCTCCAGCCGTCGCCCGGCTGCGCGCGCAGATAGCTCCGGGCCGAGGCGGGGAGCTCCCCGGCGAGGAGGTCCAGCACCGGATGGCCCAGCATGTCGCCGGGCTGATACCCGAGCAGCCGCGCCGCATCGGGTCCCCAGGCCGTGATGTACCCGCGGGCATCGACCTCGATCGCCGCCGAGAGCGGCGCGGCCTGCTGATGCCCGAACTCCTCGGCCCTGCCGGGGGACCTCCCGGAATCGTGCTTGCGCATCGGCATCTGCCTCGCCGGGCCGTAATCGAATGCCCGGGCTCGGGGCCCGGACGCCACGGCCCCTCTCCAGGATCATCCCCGGGCCCGGGCCCGCTCAATCGGCCCCGGGCCGTGGTCCGGGCCGGGATCTGTGGACGGTGGTCCGGACCGGGATCCGCCCGGGACGGCTCAGCTGTGCGGGACGGCGCCCCGCTCGGCGGTGCGCAGTGCCAGCTCGGCCAGCGCCTCGGGGGCGCCGGCCTGGCCGCGTATCCCCGGAAAGGCATTGATGTCCACGATCAGCGGCGCCCCGCCGCCCGCGTCGATCACATCCACGCCGTACACCCGCAGTCCGAAGACCGAGCCGACCCGCAGCGCCAGCCGCGCCCAGCCGTCCGGCAGGTCCCCGGGTGTCAGCGAGCGCGCCGGGCCGCGGTCGGGGTCCGCCAGCTCCGACCGGCGTACGGCCGCGAAGACCCGGCCCTCGATCACCCACAGCTTGTGGTCCCAGCCGCTGTTCTCGGTGAACGGCTGCACCACCACCGGCTCGCCCGACCAGTCGGCGCCAAGGGCGCGCAGCCCGGCGGCGTCGTCGACCCGGGCCACCAGATCGTGCCGTCGGCTGTGCCGGCTCTTGATCACCACCGGATACGCGAGCTCTTCGCCGCCGAGCCGGGCGAGGGCCGGTACGGTCCGGGTGCGTGCGAAGGGCAGCCCGGCCCGGAGCGCCAGGTCGGCCATCGCCGTCCGGTCCTGGCACAGCTCGGTCGGCCCCACCGCGTTCAGCACCGGAGCGCCACGCTCTTCGAGATAGCGGGCCAGGCCGAGCGCGCGGGGCATGTGCGCCTTCAGCAGATAGACATCGGCGAGCGCCCCGAAGGAGTCCGGATCCTCCGGTGCGCCGTCCCAGCCGCCCGGATCCACGGCCTCCACCCGGTGCCGGGGCGTCAGCAGCGCGGTCGTGGCGGCCAGCAGCGGGTGCTCGGGCTCCGGGGTGATCAGACCGATCCTCATCGGCTCTCGCCGGTGCCCGCGGGGACCTGTTCCGCCACCCGCGCCCGCTGCCAGGCGGGTACCACGGCCGTCGCCCCTGCCGTCGCCTCCGCCCCGCTCGGACCCCGGCGGGCCAGTTCCAGGACGGCCCGCCCCACCCGTGCTGCCGCGTCCGGCACCTGACGGAAGCTCGGGAAGTCGTTCACATCGACGATCACAGGGCCGTCCGGGCCCAGCAGCACATCCACGCCGTACAGATCCAGGCCGTAGACCGCCCCGGCCTCGGCGACGATCCGGCCCACCTCGGCGGACAGCGCCACCCGCCGCTCGCGCACCGGCCCCTCGGGGTGCAGCGGCGAGCTCCGCTCGGTCGCGTACAGCTCGCCGCCCACGCAGTAGACCTTGAGGTCGACCCCGGAGTTGGCCACATAGGGCTGGGCTATCAGCATCCCTTCCCCCGCCAGCTCCGCCCGCAGCCCGGCCAGCCGGTCGGGGGAGGACACCAGCCGCACCGCCCGCCCCGAGCTGCCGTCGGCGGGCTTGACCACCAGCGGGAACTCCGCCTCCGGTATCTCCGCCAGCGACTCGGGCCGGGCCGCCGCGTAGGTCCGCGGCATCGGCAGCCCCCGGGCGGTGCCGATCGCCGCCGCCAGCACCTTGTCCCGCACCCCGCGGATCGACCGGGCGTCATTGACCGTCGTCAACCCCACGGCCGCCGCGGCCTCGAGCAACGTCAGACCCGGGCCCCCGGAGACGGTTTTGAGCACCCAGGCGTCATGGCTGCCCGCCCCGACCGCCTCCGACACACTCACCAAGGAGCTCCCCGGCCACACCACATCCACGCGGTGTCCCCAGGCGGTGAGCTGTCGGATCACCTCCAACGGCATGCCGTCGTAGCGGTAGTGCTCCTCCACCAGAAAGCAGAGCCTCATGGACCTTCCCTGTCACGCCGGACGTTCGCCGACCCGTCCGGCGCGCCATAACGTCTCAGCATGTCATGGCGCGCCGGAGCACTCGCGGGCGGGAACGGAACCGGCTGTGTGTCAGGAGACGATGTCCTTACGCCCGAAGCCGCGGAAGGCCAACGCGATCAGCACCAGGGCGTATGCGACGGACACCGACACACCCTCCACCATGCCGCTCCACTCCGCATGCGGCTGGAGCGCGTCGATCCAGGCGAACTGCCAGTGCGCGGGAAGGAAGTCGCGCCAGGAGCCGAGCGCGGTGACCGCGTCCAGGACATTGCCCACGATGGTCAGCCCGACCGCCCCGCCCACCGCGCCCAGCGGGGCGTCGGTGACGGTCGAGAGCCAGAACGCCAGTGCCGCGGTGACCAGTTGGGACAGGAAGATATACGCCACCACGATGGCGAGCCGGCCCAGCGCCTCACCCGTGGCCAGCGACCCGCCCGTGGGGAGCCGCAGCGGCTCCCAGCCGTACGCCACCGTCCCCACCACCAGCGCCACCAGCGGCAGCAGCACGATCGCGGCCGCGCTGAACCCGAGCGCCACGGCGAGCTTGCTCAGCAGCAGCCGGGTCCTGGGCACGGGCGCGGCCAGCAGATAGCGCAGCGAGGACCAGTTGGCCTCGGCCGCGACGGTGTCCCCGCAGAACAGCGCCACCGGTACGACCAGCAGGAAGGCGGCCGAGACGAACAGCGCCGTCGCGGTGAAGTTGGCCCCGGAGGCCGTCGCGGTGACCATGAGGGTGGTCCGGTTCTCGCGCCCTTCCGGGGTGCCGCCCAGCGCGAAGGCCGCGACGAGTACGAGCGGCAGCGCGGCCAGCACCGTCGCCATGACCATGGTCCGGCGCCGGCGCAACTGCCGGACCGCCTCGACCCGCAGGGGCAGGGTACGGCCCGGCCGGTGGCCGGGCGCAGCCTCCATCACAGAGCCCCCTCCCTCCCGCTCAGTCCTGGCGCGCTTCCACGCGTCGGCTTCCCTCGTCACTGCTCGCTCCTCCGTCGCTGCGCGGCTCCTCAGTCCAGCCCACGCAGCGCGCCAAGACACGCTCATGAGGCCCCTCCGATCAGGGTCAGGAACGCGTCCTCCAGGCGCCGGTTGGGCCCGAAGCTGGTCACCGGGATCTCCAGCCGCATCAGCTCCGTGAGCAGCTGCGCGGGGCCCGTGCCGTCGAGCCGCACCAGCAGACCGTCGCTGGTACGCGCGGCGGAGGCGACCCCCGGCAGCGCGCCCACCTTCTCCACCAGGGCGTCGCTCAGCTCGCCCTCGTGGCCGACCAGCAGACTGCTGCCGGTGCCGGCGATCTCCTCGACCGGGCCCGCCTCGACGAGCCGGCCGCGGTCCATGACCACCAGATGGGTGCAGGACTGCTCGACCTCCGCGAGCAGATGGCTGGAGACGATCACGGTGCGGCCGACCGCCGCGTACCGGATCATCACCTCGCGCATCTCGCGGATCTGCGGCGGGTCGAGCCCGTTGGTCGGCTCGTCCAGGATCAGCAGATCCGGCAGGCCCAGCATGGCCTGGGCGATGGCCAGCCGCTGACGCATGCCCTGGGAGTACGTGCGCACCGCGCGCTCCAGCGCGTCGCCGAGCCCCGCGATCTCCAGCGCCTCGTCCAGATGGGCGTCCTCGGCCGGGCGGCCGGTGGCCCGCCAGTACAGCTCCAGGTTGGCCCGGCCGGTCAGATGCGGCAGAAAACCGGCCCCTTCGACGAAGGCGCCCACACGGGAGAGCACCGAGGCACCGGGCCTGATGGCGTGTCCGAACACGCGGATCTCACCGCTGTCGGGGGCGATCAGCCCCATCAGCATCCGCAACGTGGTGGTCTTGCCCGCGCCGTTGGGCCCGAGCAGCCCGAGGACCTGTCCCTTCTCCACGGTGAACGAGAGGTCCTTGACCGCGTACCGGTCGACCGACTTCGCGTACCGCTTGCTCAGTCCCGTGATCCGCAGCGGCACCTCGGCCAGCTCGGGGTCGGGTGCCGGGGCGGCCGTGCGCCGCCTGCCGGTCAGCAGCAGGGCCGCCGCCACCACGGCGGCCACCAGCGGCAGCCCCCACACCCACCAGGGCAGCGGGGCGGACTGGGTGCGTACGTCCGGCGCGGTGGGGACCGTCAGGCCCCCGTCCGCGAGGGAGACGGTGTACGTGGCGGGCTCGGCCGGCGAGGCGTAGCCGAGGTCGGTCGCGGCCAGCACCAGCCGCAGCCGGTGGCCCGGCTCCACCTCGTGGTCGACGGCGGGCAGCCGCAGTTCGACGCTCCGGCCCCGCTCGGCGCCGGTGACCCGTACGGGGGAGACCAGCTGTGAGGGCAGCACCTGCCTCCCGTCGGGCCCCACGTCGTACACCTTCGCGAACAGCACCGCGTCAGGCGCGTCCGCCTTCACCCGCACCTTGACCGTGGGCGAGCCGGTGATGCGCAGCGACTGGCGCAGCGGCGCCGAGTCGAAACGGGCGTACTGTCCGGGGAAGTCGAGGGAGATCCCGACGCCCAGGGAGGAGGCTTGGGACAGACCGGCGATACCGGGCACCGAGGAGACGCCTGACGGCCCGCCGCCGGGCGGGTTGGCGAACGACTGCTCGCCGCCGCTCAGCCGCACGCTCCGCCCGTGGCCGGTGAGCCCCGGATAGCTGTCGCCCGTCGCACCGCGCAGCAGGGCGGCGCCGTCGGTGGAGTCGAACCCGCCGGTGCGGGTGATGCGGAAGGCCGGCCCGGTGTCGGTGCCCTTGTCGCCCTTGAGATAGCGGTCGAACCACGCCTGGGTACGGGACGTGATGCGCTTGGTCTCCAGGTCGCCCCCGTCGTGTCCGCCGGCGAGCCAGTCGACGGCGACCGGCCCCCCGTTGGCCTTGATGGCCTTGGCCATCGCGTCCGACTGGTCGAGCGGGAAGAGCGAGTCGGTCTGGCCCTGGAGGATCAGCGTCGGGACCTTGATCCGGTCGGCCACGGCGGACGGGCTGCGCGCCTCCAGCATCTTGCGGGCGGCGTCGTCCGGCTTGCCGGACACGGCGACCCGCTCGTACATCGCGCACAGCCGCGCCTCGAACCGGCCGCAGCCCTGGCCGCTCCGGTCCTTCCGGTCTCCTTGATTCCTCCGCTGGTCTCCCTGGTTTTCCCGGTCTGCCTGGTCTTCCTGGCCTCCGGGCGCCTGGCCGGCGGTGGGGTCCGCCGAGCCGGTGGTGAAGAAGATGCCTGTCCACAGGCTCTTGAAGACACCCTTGGGGAAGAGCGAGTCGGCCAGGTTCCAGTAGGTGATGGCCGGAGCGATGGCGTCGACGCGGCGGTCGTACCCGGCGGCGAGCAGCGAGGCGGCCCCACCGTACGAGGCGCCCGCCACCCCCACCCGGGGATCGCCGGCCGCGTCGAGCCGTACCTCGGGCCGCTTGGCCAGCCAGTCGATCAGCCGCCGGACATCGGCCACCTCATGGGCCGGGTCGTTCAGCCCGATCTTCCCCGAGGACGAGCCGAAGCCGCGCGCCGACCAGGTCAGCACGGCGTATCCGTCGCGGGCCAGTTCCTCGGCCTGTGACCGCAGATCGTCCTTGCTGCCCCCGAAGCCATGGGCGAGCAGCACCGCGGGCCTGCGGCCGGAGCCCGCGGTGAAGTACGAGGTGTCGATGCGGGCACCCGGCATGTCCAGCACCCGGTCCTCGCGGTGGACGGAGGGGCGGCTGTCGGAGGCGACGGCTGCCCAGGTGCCCGCACCCGCGAGCACGGCGACCGCGGCTGCCGCCGACACCACCAGCCGTCGGCCGCGCAGCCGGGCTCTTCGCAGAATCATGTCTGCACCCTAAGCGGGCCTCGGGGACAGGGCCGCTGACACCGGGTGGATTCCGGGCCCCTCCCCGGGGAGTACCCTGCCCGTTTCGGGTACGCCTCCCGTCGTACGGCGCGGCGGTCCGGCAGACGCTGCGAAAGTGGTCTGCGGGACCTGCCGGCCACCCCGTTCAAACCCGCCGTGGCCAGGGGCTTTTGTCGGTGCCCGGCAGTAGAATGGAGGGGTCAAGAACAAGGGTCCCCGACCTCCTTTGGAGGAAGCCGATGGCCGCTGCCGCCACACCTCTTCCGGACCTGCCGAGCTATGCGACCCTCCCGACAAAACGAGTGCCCGCCGGACGTCCGCGCGAGTGGTACGAGACCCACCACCGTCGGCTGAAGGCCATGCGCCTGGCCATCGCCCTGCTCAACTCCGGGGTGTACCGCCCCGAGCAGGCGCCCAACCGCAAGATACGCACCACCGCCGCCCGGATCGGGGTGCGCCCGCCCTCCAACACCACCTGCCGCATGGTGCGGTCCCTCATCCGCTACGAGCAGCGCTGACGCCGCGCCCGCCGCGCCGTCGTCTTCGTCGTTGTCTTCGGCTCCACGGCGCGGTGGGTCCGCTCGGTTGAGGCTGCTCAGGTCCTGTCAGTCGCGCCGGGCGATCACCCGGTAGGCGTTGGACAGATGGCGCCGGCCGGCCAGCGGCCTGATCAGGAAGTGGTCCAGCGCGGCGGTCACCAGCAGAGCGGGGACGCCCGCGAGCACGATCGCCGTGCGCAGCAGCCGCCGGGCCCGCCCCGGCGGCTGCGCCAGCCAGGGCTGGTCCTCGGGCGGGGCGACGGCGTTCAGCAGCAGCCACACCGCGCCGAGCAGATCGACCGGGTCGTGCGGCCCGGCGTGCTCCTCGGCGACGACGGTGAAGCCGAGCCCGGACAGCTCCTTGCGCAGATTGGCCACGGGCACGAAGTGGAGGTGCTGCGGCTGAAGCCACGGCAGCCACCAGCGGCCCAGCAGCCGGGAGAAGCGGCTCTCCGGATCGGGCACATCGATCAGCAGATGTCCGCCCGGGCGCAGCGCGCGCCGCGCCGCGCGCAACTCCCCGCGGGGGTCCGTACTGTGCTCCAGATAGTGGAACATGCTCACCACGTCGTACCCGTCGGCCAGTTCCGTCACCCGCTCGACGAAGCCGCCCCGGATGCCCCGCGTCACCCGGCCCGCCCGCTCGGCCAGCTCCACTCCGGCGCTCAGATCAAGACCGTCGAAGAGGGTGCCGGGGAAGACCGCGCGGGCCGCCTCGCAGAAATGGCCGTGGCCGGTGCCGACGTCCAGCCAGTTCCCCGGGGTCTCGGCGAAGGGCCGCAGCGACTCCGCACGCCTGACGTACGTCTTCCGGCGCCCGGCGAAGAGACCGCCCATGTCCTTCTCGCCCAGGCCGTCGTAGAAGTCCCGGTAGTAGAACTCCAGGCCCTCACCGCTCAGCCGCGGATTCTGGAACACATGGCCGCAGTCCCGGCACCGATCCAGCCGGAAGCCGCCCGGCTTGTGCTGGAAGAGGTCGGCGGTGCGCAGCCGCTCTTCCAACCGGGCCGAGCCGCACCACGGGCAGTCGGGCCGGGGCGGTTCGAAGAACCGGTCGGTGCCGCGCGCGAGATCGGCCGCGTAGCGCGGGCGCAGCGCGGCGACGGCCGCGGCGCGGTCCCGTTTCTTCGTGGCTCGGTTCGTTTCCGGTGCGCTCAAGTCGGTGTCGACAGGTTCGTGCCCCTTCGGCTCTCCCTCAGCTACCGCCGGACGTCGCTCCTGGCCGGGGCCGGGGCCGGGGCCGGGCGCGGTGGGTGGTTCGACGCCGCTGGTCATCTCTCCTCCAATGAGGGCTGCGAAGGTGGCCGGGTGGCGGCCCGCGCTGCCAGCCGTTCGAGGTGGCCGGCGGCCGCGGTGGCGCCGCCGGCCGCGCGGAAGGACGCCCCGATGCGCTCGGCCGCCGCCCGATGCCCCGGCTCGTACAGCACGGCGTCCAGTGCCTCGCCAAGACCGGTCGCCGTGACCCGGCCGAACCGCACCCGTACGCCCGCCCCGGCGGCCACCACCTGCCCGGCGACCACGGGCTGGTCGTCGCGGATGGGCGCCACGACCAGCGGTACGCCGTGCCACAGCGCCTCGCACACGGTGTTGTGCCCGGCGTGGCACACGACGGCCGCGACCCGCGCCAGCAGCGGCAGCTGAGGGACCCCGCGCACCACCAGCAGATTGCCGTCCAGTGGCGCACCGGGCGCGGTGTCCAGCGCGCCCGCGGGGTCGACGAGCACCGTCTGGACGCGGCCGGCGCGGGCGCGCGCGGCATCCCGGCAGACGGCGAGGAAGCGCGCTCCGGCGTCGGCGTTGACGGTGCCCAAGGTGACCAGGACGGCCGGGCGCGCCGGGTCGAGCCAATGCCAGGGAAAGTCGGGCGCGGCGGGGCGGGCGGCGATCGACGGGCCCACGAAACGGATCCGCTCCGCGGCCCGCACGGGCCGGCCCGCCAACTCCTCGGTGGTGAACGCCAGCACCAGATGCGGTGAGAAGCGGGGATCCGCCGTCCCGGCCGGATCGCCGATCCGGGTGCGCAACCCCTCCAGCAGGCCCTCCAGCCAGGCACCGATCCGCGGCATGCCGTCCAGTGCCCCGGTGAACTCCGCCGAGGTGGTGGCCGAGGTCGCCCACCGTACGCCCAGCCGCTCGGCGACCAGACCACCGGCGACGGCCTGCTGGTCGGCGACCACCACATCCGGCCGGAACTCCTCGACCGCAGCCCGTACCCCCGGGGCCATCGCCTCCGCGAGCGGCACCAAAAAGCGCTCCCACAGGAACTTGAACGCGCCGGGGCCCCGCGCGTCCGCGGGGCGTACAGCGCTGATGTCGCCCTCGCCGAGCGCGGGCACCGCGCAGCGGAAGACCACCGCCCCGTCCCCGGCCAGCCGCCCCACCACCTCCGGCGTCCCGGCCCAGGCCACCCGGTGGCCGCGGGCGGCGAGTTCGGCCCCGACGCCGAGGGTGGGGTTGATGTGTCCGACGAGCGGCGGCACGACGAACAGGAAGCGGCGTCCGGAGGTGGCGACGCCTCTCATACGGCCGCCTCCGCTTCGGCGAAAACCGCCGCCGGAGGCAGCCCACCCGGATCGCCGATCCAGCCCAGGACATGGCGGAGCACCAGGGCGGGCACCTCGACGAGGACCGAGTGCTCATGGCCCGGCACGACAACCGTCCGGCTGCACGGCAGCAGCGACTCCAGCCACGGGGCCTGGGCGGCCATGTCCGAATCGGCGCCGTAGAGGGCGAGAACCGGACTGCGTACGGAGCGGATCCGGCCCTCGCCCAGCACCGCGCTCGACGGTATGTCCTGGGCGATGGTGGTGGTGCGCACCAGCCGGGCCGCCGATTTGGCCAGCCGGGCGGTGTGCCCGCCGTGGTGGGCGTCGATCCAGGCCAGGGCGTCGGCCTCGTGCTCCGACAGCTGGGTCGCGGTGTAGCCGAGGAGCTTTTCGAGCTTCGCCGCCCACGCGGGGGTGGCCGGTTCGGACTCGATCAGCGAGAGACCGGCCACCCGCTCCGGGTGGCGGACCGCGTACTGGAACGCGACCGTCCCGCCGAAGCAGTTGCCGACCAGGTGCACCGGTCCGTGGATGCCCAGCCGGTCGAGCAGCCGCTCCAGGTCCCCGACGAAGGCATCCAACCGGTAGCCGTGCGCCGGGCGTTCGCTGCGCCCGTGGCCCCGCTGGTCGTACATGACCACGTCGACCCCGGCCGCGGCGAGCCCGGGGCCCACGGTGAAGTAGTGGGCGGCCAGGCTGTCGGTGAGCAGGCCGTGCAGCAGTACGGCGGTGGGGGCCGCGGGCCCGGCCCGGCCGGGGCCGAGCCGCTGCACATGGAGCCTGACGCCGTCCGGTCCGCCGGTGTGGACCATGGCCATCGGTCAGCTCCCCCCGGCGGCCTTCAGGCAGCCCACGACGTACTCGACGAGACGCCCCACGGTGAGGTCGATGATCTCGTCGAGCTCAAGACCGGCCACGAACTCGGCGAAGTTGACGTGCCGTCCGTACCGGGCCTGCAGAATTCCCGCCAGGGTGACCAGGTCGATGCTCTCCAGCTCCAGGTCCTCCATGAACCGGCTGTCCGCGGCGATCTCGATGTCGTCGAGGCCGTACTCGTCGAGCATCTTCCGGAGCATTCCGGCGATGTCCGCGAGGACGGTCTCCTCGTCGTCCGCCACGGGCGCCGCGGCGGTCTGCTTGGCGGTACTCACTGGTCGGTCTCCTCACTCGTCGTCCGCCGGGCCGGTGGTCCAGGCCACGACGTAGTCCCTGCTGGGCAATCCGGGAGGGTTGGCCGTACGCGCGCAGTGCACCCGGTAGCGGCGCGGCCGCCCGGCGGCCGTGGCCACTTGGAGCAGGAGCCGCCGCGGGTCCTCCGCGTCGAGCACGGTGACGTCCGGCCCGTGGCCCCCGACACCCTCGCCGCCCTCGGCTTTGGCGACCGCCTCTTTCACCGCGCGGAGCGCCGCGGTTTCCTGTGCGGCGGTGTCCAGTCCGGTGATCTCCTCGATATGGATGCCGGGGCCCGGCCCGGAGTCCTCGCGGTCGCGGTCCGGCGCGCGCGGCACCACCAGGGCCGCCCCGGCCTCGGCCCGGCCGGCCAGCGCTACGTCCAGCCCGGGCAGCGTCCGGCCGTGCGCCCCGAGGACGTACGGGCGGCCGTATGCGTCCTCGCACACCTGGATCTCGGCCGGGAAGACCGGCCCCTCCCCGTGCGCCCAAAGCCACTGCCGCACCGCGTCCTTGGCCGCGATCCGGCCCAGCAGCCACTGCCGCCGGCCGCGCGGGGCCTGCCGCTCGTACGCCCTGCGCTCGGCGCCGGCCAGGTGGTTGCGCATGATCAGGTCGCGCGACGCCAGATCGGGCCAGCGCTCGTGGAGCAGTGCCCAGCCGCCGGGCTGCGGCTGGGAGAGCGCGTTGAGTTCGGGGAAGCGCTCGACCGGCCGGGTGCTCGGGTGGTTGTCGAAACGGCGGTCCTGCCAGCCGTCGATCTGGGCCCACACCTGCCCGCCGATGAGCAGCTGGACATCCGCCTCGAGCGTGGTGTCGGTCAGCGAGCCGACCCTGATCACGCACTCCACCGTGGTGCCGGGGAGCGGCTGCGGTCCGAAGAGGCGGATGTGCCGCATGCCGACGGGGAAGACCACGGTCCGCTCGGTACGGGTGGCCATGAGCCAGTAGCCGAGCAGCTGGCCGACATTGTCCAGCAGGGCGCCGGGCGCGGCCGGCGTGGTGATCGTGCCGCGCACCCGCGCCGCACCGATCGCGGTGATCTCGCTGACTCCCTGGAACGCCGGGCCGTGGAACATCCAGCGCCGGCTGTACAGCTCGGCCGCGGTATGGGCGGGGGCCTCCTCGGCGGCCGGGTCGGCGGGCCAGGGGGCGGGGCGGGGGTACGGGAAGCGGGGCGCGAGCTCCACCGTGCCCTGGGCGCTGCGGCCGAATTCCACGGCCGGCCGGTCCGGGCCGTCGGGCGACGGTGTCACGGTGATGGGCACCTCGACGGGCGGCGCGGCGGTCACCCACCGGCCGAACCGCGCACCGTGCACCGCCACCGCCCGCCGCCCGGGGGCCGTCCGCTCCGCCGCGTCCATGAGGTGCCCGACGATCGTGGTCGCCGGAACGACAGGCCACCGGTCCGACTCGTCCGGCCAGCCGGGCCGTTGCCGGAAGAAGCAGTGGTCGCGCAGGTACGGCATGGTGTCCGTGGACACTCGCAGCACGGTGCGCCAGGTCGTCGGCGCGGGTGCGGCGGCCTTGGGGACTGGCGGGGCTGGCGGGACTGACAGGGCTGACGGGACTGGCGGGGTCGACGGTCCGGCCGCGCGGTCCGCGACGGTGATCAGCTCGGCGGCGGCACCGGCCGTCTCCCGGAGCAGCGCGCCGAGTTCCGCGGCCACCGGAAACCGCCCCGCCACCGCGTCCACCGCGTCCAGCGCGGACACGGCGTCGGCCCCCCGGAGGGCGGGAATGTCGACGCTGGGGGAGGCGGCGGCGCCGGACGCCAACGCGTGGCGCAGCGTGGGGAGGTGGCGCTCGTCCAGGGAGATCAGCGCGCCGCCGAGGTCGAGCCGTACCGGCTTCGGCGAGACAGCGGATGGCACGGTGGCGGGCGTTGCCATGACGTCGGGCGCGGTGGCGGGGCGCGGCAGCGACGGGTCCACCCGGGCCCCGTCCACCCACAGGGCGGTGGCCACCCGGCGCAGCTGGGCGACGCCGTCGCGGTGCGGCGAGTCGGCGGCCACCGCGAGATGTTCCGCCCCCTGGAGTGTGTCACCGATGAGCGAGGCCAGCTGCCCCGGACCGACCTGCACAAACGCTCGGAAGCCCGCCTCGTACAGCGCCTTCGTCAGCAGCCGGAAACGGACCGGCTCGAGCAGATGGCGTACGAACAGCTCCCGTACCCCGGCCGCGTCGGGCGGATACGGCGCCGCGGTCGTCCCCGACCAGATGGGCACGCGGGGCGGAAACAGCTCGAACCGCTCCGCGGCGGCTCTGATCGGCCCCAGATACGGCGCCAGCATCGGGGTGTGGAAGCCCGACTGGAACGGAAGGACGTGCCCGATCACCCCTTCGCCACGCAACTGCCGTACGAACGCCTCGACGTCGGCCCGCGGCCCGCACACCATCGACTGGCTCGGCGCGTTGTCGTGGGAGAGTACGACCCGGCCGTCCGCGGCCTCCGCGAGCGCGGCCAGCACCCGCTCGGCGGGGGCGCCCAGTACGCCGAAGGCCAGCCCGGGCACGCGTAGCGCGTCGGGGTCGAACGAGCCGAGGAATTCGTCGACCGCGGCGCCGGAGTACAGCCCGGCCGACACCATCGCGGTCCATTCGCCGACGCTGTGCCCGGCCACCGCGTCCGGCACCACCCCCATCCGCCGCAACGCGCGGTCCAGCAGACGGCCGACGGCGAAGACACCGACACCGTGGCGGCCGATGTCGCCGACCGGCGCGCGGCCGTCGGGCGCCCCGACGGTGGCGGGGGAGAGCCCGAAGTACTCGGCGACGCCGTCCACGCGCGGCGCGAACTCGGCCTCCAGGCCGGGGAAGACGAAGACCACCCGGCCCGGCTCGCCCGCCGCGCGCTCGCTCAGCAGCGGATCGGGCGTGAACCACACGTCGCTGCGCCCACGCCACGAGGCATTCTTCGCCACCACGCGCCGCGCCAGCGCCAGCCGCTTGGCGGTCGGCCCGACGACGCCGAGCCTGACCCGGCCCGAGGCGGGGACGGTGGCGGTGGCCCGTAGTGCCGCGTCATCCTCCTCCGCCAGCCACGCGGCCAGCCGCTCCGGCGTCTCGGCCGCCACCGCGAGTACCCGCTCCGCCTCGGTGACCTGGGCTTTGGCCACCGCCGCGGCCGTCGTCCGGGGCCTCGGGGGCGACGAGGGCCGAACGGCCGCCAACGGCGGCTGTTCCAGCACCACATGAGCGTTGATCCCGCCGAACCCGAACGCGTTCACCGCCGCGCGGCGCACCCCCGCGCCCCGGCGGCGCACCCCCGCCCCCTGCCCTGTGTCCCACGGCTCCGCCGTGGCGATCGGGCGGAAGCGGGTCGCGGCCAGGGCCGGGTGCGGGTCGTCGCAGTGCAGGGTGGGCGGCAGCAGGCCGTGGTGGATCGCCAGGGCTGCCTTGACGAGGCCCGCCACCCCGGCCGCCGGCATGGTGTGGCCGATCATCGACTTCACCGACCCGATCACGGCGCGGTCGGCACCGTCGCCGGTCGCGGCGCCGAAGACCTCCGCCACCGTGGCCAGTTCCGCCGTGTCACCCGCGGGCGTCGCGGTGCCGTGCGCTTCCAGCAGCCCGAGCGAGCCGGGCTCGCGCGGATCAAGCCCGGCCGTACGCCACGCCTGTCGCACCGCCCGCGTCTGGCCGCCCGGGTCCGGGTTGACCAGGCCCGCGGCGCGGCCGTCGCCCGCCACGCCGGTGCCCCTGATGACGGCGTACACCCGGTCGCCGTCCCGCCGCGCGTCGGCCAGTCGCTTGAGCACCACGACGCCGGTGCCCTCGCCGATCAGGATCCCGTCGGCCTCGCGGTGGAAGGGGCGGATGCGCTCGCTCGGCGAGAGCGCGCGCAGTTGCGCGAAGACGCTCCACAAGGTGATGTCGTGGCAGTGGTGCACCCCGCCCGCCAGCACCGCGTCGCACCGGCCGGCGGCCAGTTCGCCAACCGCTTGGTCGATGGCGACGAGCGAGGACGCACAGGCGGCGTCCACGGTGTACGCGGGGCCGCGCAGATCGAGCCGGTTGGCCACCCGCGAGGCGGCGAGGTTGGGCACCAGGCCGATGGCCGCCTCGGGGCGGTCGGGGCCCAGCCGCTCGGTGAACGCGGCCCGGACTCGCTCCAACTGGTCGGCGCCGAGGCCGGGCAGCAGCTCGCCGAGCGTGCGTACGAGCTGGTGGGCGGTGCGTACCCGCTGGTCGAGGCGGACCAGACCGGGCGTGAGATAGCCGCCGCGGCCCAGCACCACCCCGACCCGCCCCCGGTCGGGCAGCCGCTCCTCGCCGCCCGCATCCGCGACGGCCGCGGCCGCGACATGCAGGGCGATCAGCTGGTCGGGCTCGGTGCCCGGGACGGAGGCGGGCATGATCCCGAAACGGGTGACCTCCAGCTCGGCCAGCCCGTCGACGAATCCGCCACGGCGGCAGTACACCCGGTCGGCGCCGATCGCGGCGGCGGTGGCCGTCCTGGGGGCGTAGAACTCGGCGTCCCACCGCTGCGCCGGGACCTCGGTGATCGCGTCCACGCCGGTCACCAGGTTGCGCCAGTACGTCCCCAGGTCCGGCGCCCCGGGCAGCAGCACGGCCATCCCGACGATCGCCACCGGGGGTCTGCGGCCGCCGCCTTCGTCGTCGTACGCCACGGTCACCAGCTCGACGCCGTATAGACGACGGCCCGGTCGGACTCCTCGCCCCAGGCGAGCTCGCGCAGCAGCGCCAGCGCCCCTTCCTCCGGGTCGATGAGCTCGACGCCACGCCTCGCGTATTCGCGTGCGAGCGCGGGGCTGACCATTCCGGCGTGCCCGCCCGTGGGCGCCCAGGGTCCCCAATGGACCGTCAGCGCCCGGCGGCCGGTGCGGGCCGCCCACCGTGCGCCGAGGGTTTCCAGCGCGTCGTTGGCCGCCGCGTAGTCGGCCTGGCCGCGGTTGCCGAGGACGGCGGAGACGCTGCCGAAGAGCACCGCGAACAACGGCCCTCCGGGGCTGCCGCCCGGTCCGCCGGGCAGCTCCTCCAGCGCGTCCAGGAGCGAGCGCGCGCCGCCCGCCTTCGTGTCGAAGACCCACTGGAAGGATTCGGCGGACTTCTCCTCGATCAGCCGGTCCTCGATCACCCCCGCCGCGTAGACGACGCCGTCCAGCCGGCCGTGGTCGGCGTGGATCTCCTTGACGGCCTGGCGCACCGCGTCGGGGTCACGGAAGTCGACCGACCGGTAGCGCGCCCGGGCCCCGAGTTCGGTCAGCTCCCGCAGTGTGGCGGCCACTTCACGCCGCGCCAGGATCCCGGCCGCCTCCCGCTGGATCTCGGCGGGCCTTCGGCCGCCGCCCGCGGCGAGCGCCGTGCGCAGGGCGGCCTCGTCCCGGGCCCCGGCGGTGGCCGGGTCCTCGGGCCCGGCGGGTACGGGGGTGCGGCCGAGCAGTTCGATACGGCAGCGGGTGGCGGCCGCGAGGGCCGCCGCGCACCGTGCGGTGATCCCTCGCGCCCCGCCGACCAGTACGACCACCGAATCGCGGTCGAGGCCGATGGCCGCGGCCTCCGCCGCCCCGTCCCCGGCGGGCCCCGCGCCCGAGGTGCCGAGGACGCCCAAGCCGCTCTCCACGAGCTCAAGACCGTGCCGGCCGTCGGCGGTGCGCAGCACGACGGGTGGGTGGTCCGGGGCGAACACCTCGTCAAGCAGGGCGTCGGCGACGGCGGCGGCGGGCGCGTCGGCGGGGAGATCGACGACGGTGGCCACCGTCCGTGGGTACTCCCGGGCGACGCTGCGGAACAGGCCGTGCAGCCCGGCCGTCCCGACGTCGAGCGGGTCCGCCCGCCGCGCGGCCAACAGCCACCGCGGCCCGCCCGCCAGGGCCGCCCGCAGTACGGGGAACGCCGCGGGCAGTACGGGCGCGCCGGACGCGGCCGACGGCTGGAGCATGATCACCCCGTCAGGGGGTACCTCCCAGCGGTGGTCGGGTGATGGACCGTCGCCCTCGCCGAGAAGGTGCCCGCCCGCCAGGGCCACGGCCTCGGCGCCGCACCCCCGCAGCCGCTCCGCGACCGCCCCGGCCAAGGGCTCGTCATCGCCCAGCAGCACAAACCGCCTGCCGGACAGGGCGGTCGAGGGCTCGCCGAGCGCCGCGCCCCCGGCGAGCGGTACGGACCGCAGCAGCATCCGCTTCGGCGCCACGCCCCTGACGGCTGGGCTGCTGGGGAGTGGTCCGCGTGCCGCGGCCCCGGGGCCGCGCGCGGACTCTGGGCCGGTGGTGGCCTCTGGGCCGGTGGTGGCGGGGCCGCTCGGCGGTGGCGCGCCCGTCGGGGACTCGACGGCCGGGGACCCGATGGCCTCCTCCGGACCGGTGGCCGTGGGCACGCCGGCCGTCGGGGCGCTGTCGTCGCGTGGACCGGCGGCCCCGGGCCCGGCGGTGGCCTGTGGCCCGGGCCCCGCGGCGGTGGCGATGCGGTTCGGTCCCGCGTCGCCCCCGTCCGTCGCCGCCGCGTCGTCGCTCAGCCGGAGGGTGAGCCAGGCGGTGACCGCGGCGGTGGTACGGGCCTTCGTCAGCTCTTCGAGCTCTTCGTCCGCGAGCGCCGCCGCGCCGCTGCCGCCCGTGCCGCTCACGCCCAGGCGGGCCGCCAACTCGCCCGCGATCTCGGCCCGTTTGATCGAGTCGATGCTCAGATCCGCCTCCAGGTCGAGGTCAGGCTCGATCATGTCGACCGGGTATCCGGTGCGCTCGCTGATGATCTGCGCGACCATACGGGCCACGTCCGCCTCGGTGACCGCCACTGGCTCCACGGCCGCGTCCGCCTCGGCAGGCATGGGCAACGGCATCGGCGTCGGCCCGCGCAGGGGCTCTGGCGGGAGGGCCGCTGCCGCCTCCACCGCTCCGGCCACCCCCGGAACCGCGGGCGCGACGGGCCCGGCGGGCCTGGCTCCCGGCGTGGCCCCGAGATGAGTGAGGAGCACATCGCGCTGGGCCGCCACCATCTCCCGGCTGGTTCTCAGGAACTCCAGGATCAGCGCGTCCCGGTCCGTCTGGCTCACCGTCGCCTCCTCGACACGTCGGGCCGGCGCCAGCGCGCCGGGCAGGATTTCACCCGCGGCGGTACGGACCAGCTGCCCGTCCACCGTCCAGCCGGGCCGCTTCGGCGCCGCCGCGCGGCCGGCGTTCACGGCGTCGCGGCCGCGGAACATCCAGCCGGTACGCACCGGCAGCCCGGCGACGGCCAGTTGAGCCAGAGCGTCGAGAAAGCCGTACAGCCCGCGCGGACCGACCCCGACGCCGACCCCGACCCCGACCCCGCCCCCGACTCCTGCGCCGCCGACGGCGTTTACGGCCCGTGCGCCGACGCGCCGCCCCTCGAAGGCGATGGCGCGGTGCGGACGGTCGCCGAGGATTTCCCCCACCAGCCGGGTGAGCACGGTGCCGGGCCCCGCCTCGACGAAGATCCTGGCCCCCGCCTCGTACATGGCCTCGATCTGCTCGACGAAGCGGACCGGTGCGCCGATCTGGGCCGCCAGCTCCGCGCGTATGGCGTCGGGCTCGCTGCCGTGCGGGGTGGCGGTGCGGTTCGCCCAGACCGGGTACTCGGGCGGATGAATCGGCTGTCGGGCGAGGGACTTGGTGAACCGTTCACCGGCCGTGGCCACCAGCGGGCTGTGAAAGGCGCAGGCCACCGCGAGCCGCTTCACCGGATATCCGGCCTCCCGCAGCAGTCCGATCGCGGTGTCCACCTCCCGCCGCGGCCCCGAGATCGCGGTCTGGCGCGGCGCGTTGTGGTTGGCGGCCACCACCTGGCCGGCCAGGCAGCCGTGGCGCAGGACGCGCTCGACGTCCTCGCGGCTCGCGGTCACCGCCGCCATGGTGCCCGGCTCGGGGCCCGCGGCCTGCGCCGCGTCCAGGATCGCGGACGCCCGCTCGGCGCTCAGCGCCAGCAGCGCGGCCGGGTCGAGCGCGCCCGCCGCGCAGAGCGCGACCAGCTCGCCGTAGCTGTGCCCCGCGGCCATGTCGGGGCGGACTCCGGCCGCCGCGAGCAGCGAGTGCGCGGCCAGGCCGACGACACCCAGCGCCGGCTGGGCCACCCGGGTGTCGGTGATCCTGGCCCGCTGGGTGGCCCGTCCCGGCTCGTCGAAGGCGGCCGGTGGGTGGAGGGCGGAGGCGTGGGATCCGGCGAGCCGCGCGTGGCCGTGGAGTTCGGGGAAGGCGACGAACAGGTCGGCGAACATGCCGGGCCGCTGGCTGCCCTGTCCCGGGAAGAGAAAGGCGACCTTGCCGGGGCCAGGACCGAGACCGGGGCCTCGCCCCGCGCCGTCGTCGGCGGATGCGCCACCACCGCTCTCCGCGACGGTCCGACCGGCCAGGTCGCCACCGCCGTCCGGATCGGCCGGCCGTTCCGGACCAGTCGTACCCTCCGTACCGGCCGAGTCCGCCGACCCGGCCAGATAGATCCCCGCGGCCGGGTCGTGTTCCCCCGCCAGCACCCGCCGCAGCAGCGCCGCCAGCTCGCCGGGCCCGCCCGGGGCGGTGGCCACCACGGCGGCCCACACCGGGCCCTGACCGGCGTCGGAGCGGGTGGCGGCGGCGAGGGCGAGGTCGCGCAGCCGCCAGTGCGACCCCAATGCCTCGTCGGCCTCGTTGGCCTCGGCGAGCGCCAGCGTCTCCTCGACTGCGCGGAGGGCCGCCGCCCGGTCCGTGCCGCGGAAGGTGAACAGCTCGGCGGGCCAGGCGTCCAGGGCATGGGCCGGGGGCGGGCCGGCGTCGTGGGCGGACAGGACGACGTGGAAGTTGGTGCCGCCGAAGCCGAAGGCGCTGAGCCCGGCGATCCGCTCGGCGGGCGGGGCCACCCAGGGTGCGGCCTCGGTGTGGAAGGCGAAGGGGCTGGTCGTCGCGTCCCAGGAGGCGTTGGGGCGGCGCAGGTGCGAGGTGGGCGGCTTGACGCCGGTGTAGAGGGCCAGCGCGGTCTTGACCAGTCCGGCCAGGCCCGCGGCGCATTTCGTATGCCCGATCTGCGACTTGACGGATCCCAGCGCGCAGCCGCCGGCCGTGGCCCCGGCGGCGGTGAACACCTCCGTGAGGATGGACAGTTCGGTGCGGTCGCCGACGACCGTACCGGTGCCGTGGGCCTCGACGAGACCGACGTCAGCGGGGGAGATCCGGGCGTTGCGGTAGGCGCGCTCCAGCGCGGCCCGCTGGCCCTCGGGCCGGGGTGCGGTGAGCCCGAGCGACCGTCCGTCGCTGGAACTGCCCACGCCCTTGATCACGCCGTAGACGCGGTCGCCGTCGCGTTCGGCGTCCGCCAGCCGCTTGAGCACCACGCACGCGACGCCCTCGCCGAGCGCGATGCCGTCCGCCGAGGCGTCGAAGGTGCGCGAGCGGCCCGTCGGGGACAGCGCGTGCACGGAGGAGAAGAGCATGTAGTCGTTGATGCCGTTGTGCAGGTCGGCGCCGCCGCACAGTACGAGGTCGCTGGTGCCGCTGACCAGTTCCTTGCAGGCCACGTCGACGGCGGCCAGGGAGGAGGCGCAGGCCGCGTCCACCGTGTAGTTGGCGCCGCCGAGGTCGAGCCGGTTGGCGATCCGCCCGGCGATGACATTGGCGAGCATGCCGGGGAAGGAGTCCTCGGTCAGCTCGGGCAGCTGTTCCGCCAGCCCCTCGGGCACCGTGCCGAAGTAGGAGGGGAGTACGGCGCGCAGCGTCTGGGCGTTGGACAGATCGCTGCCCGCCTCGGCGCCGAACACGACCGACGTACGGGAGCGGTCGAAGGCCCGGCCACCCGCGCTGCCCGGGCCGCCCCGCTCCTCACCGGGCGCCGCCTGGTATCCGGCGTGCTCCAGGGCGCGCCGCGCCGCCTCCAGGGCCAGCAGCTGTACCGGCTCGATGCTGCCCAGGGACGTCGGCGGGATGCCGTAGCGCAGGGGGTCGAAGGGGATCGGGGGCAGGAAGCCACCCCACTTGGAGGCGGTGGCGCCGTTGGGCGCCGTGGCGCCGTGGGTCTCACCGGGGGAGTAGTGGACGGCGGGGTCCCAGCGCTCGACGGGCACTTCCGTCACGGCGTCGACGCCGCCGACCACATGGGCCCAGAACGTGGCGAGATCGGGGGCGCGTGGAAACATGCACGCCATCCCGACCACGGCCACGTCCAGCGGCGCCGGGGCCTCCCGCTCCGCCCGCCCGGGCGGGGTCACGCCCAGGCGCTCGCGCAGGGCGGCCGCGGCGCGGTGGAAGTAGTCCGCGGCGGCCGGGGCGACGGAGTGGTGCAGGGCGGCGACGGTGGTGGTGGCCGAGCGCAACACCGTCACATCACCCGCCATGAACATGCCATCCTGATATTGGCGCTCCTCGCCGACCGCCACCAACTCGCCGCCCGGGCCGCGTTCGACACCCTTGCCCGCGATCCGCAGCCGGCCGACGTTGAGCCGTTCCAGCCGCTCCCACACCTGCCGCTCCGGGACGCCCTCCCCGCGCAGCCGCTCCTTGACGGCGCCGAACTCCTCGGTGAACGGGCTGGGGACGCAGCGGGTGGCGTGCCCCGGAGCGGTCTCCAGCAGCGCGGTGCGCCGCGCGGCCACCACCTGGCGCTGGAACAGCGGCTGGACGGCGCCGTGGGCGACCGCCTCCTCGGTGAAGAGATACGCGGTCCCCATCAGCAGGCCGACCAGGACACCGCGCCGGGTCAGCGGGGCGGCGAGGGCGGCGGCCATCGCCGCGGACCGCTCGTCGTGGACGCCGCCCGCGAAGAAGACCTCGATCGGGGCCGCCGCCCGGTTCCGCCCCGCCCCGCCCGCCCCGCCCCGGCCCTGCTCCTCCAGAAAGTCCTCGATCACCGCGATCTGGGCCTCCCACAGCGGAAAGCTGTGGCGCGGGCCGACGTGCCCGCCGCACTCGGATCCCTCGAACACGAACCGACGGGCGCCGGACCGCAGGAACTGCCCCAGCAGCCCCGGCGAAGGGACGTGCAGAAAGGTGGCGATCCCGGCCTTCTCCAGCGCCTCGGCCTGGGCGGGCCGCCCGCCCGCGATGATCGCGTGGCTGGGGCGGATCTCCCGTACGGCCTCGAGCTGGGCCTGTCTGATCTCCTCGGGCGCGAAGCCGAGCACCCCCACCCCCCACGGCCGCCCCTCCAGCGCGGCCGCCGCCTCCACCAGCATGGCGCGGGCCTGTTCGCGCCCGGCGAGGGCGAGCGCGAGGAACGGCAGGGCGCCCTCGGCGGCGACCGCGGAGGCGAATCCGGCCCGGTCGCTGACCCGGGTCATCGGC
Source organism: Streptomyces sp. NPDC059679 (assembly GCF_042734105.1). NCBI lineage: Bacteria > Bacillati > Actinomycetota > Actinomycetes > Kitasatosporales > Streptomycetaceae > Streptomyces > Streptomyces sp. NPDC059679. Next base: position 101,388 of record NZ_JBHWES010000030.1, read on the forward strand.
CCCTGCGCCACCGGCAGCCGGGTGCCGAGCGCCACGCTCATCGGGGCGTCCGGGCGCAGCGCGGCGGCGGCGCGGTCGTCCCGTACGGCACCCCGTACGGCTTCGGCCACGGCGCGTACGGCCCGGCCGACATCGCCGTACCGCTCGGCGAAGCGCGCCGCCAGAAAGCCGTCCTGACCGACCGGCAGCGGCCGGGCGCGCGCATCGCGCACCCGGCGGCGCAGCACCCGGCGGCCGTCGACCACTGCGGTCTCCGAGCCGTCCAGCGAGCGGAGCACGGTGGCCGTCTCCTCGGGCACCCCCGATTCGGCGAGCAGCGCCAACTGAGTGTCCAGCGCGACGCCGGCGGCCCCGCCGACGACCGCCGCGGCGGCCGTGTGGAGGCCGATCCCGCCACAGGCCCACACGGGTACGGACACCCGCGGCTCGGCGAGCAACTGCTGAAGGAGTACGAAGGTGCCGAGTGCCCCGACCCGGCCGCCGCTCTCGCCACCCCGGGCGATCAGGCCGTGCGCCCCGGCTCGTACGGCGTCCAGGGCCTCCTCCAGGCCGGTGACCTCGGCGAGGACGCGGTGGCGGCCCACGGCATCGGCCGCCGCCACGGCATCGGGCACCGCCCAGGGGGAGTCCGGCGCGAGAACCACCGTGTCCGGACCCGCACCCGCGCCAACGCCCCGGTCCTGGGGCCCCGCCTCGGGGTGGGCCGCCGCCAAGTCCGCGGGCGCCAGCCGGCAGCCGGGGCCGATCCGCACTCCGTACCGGCCGTCGGGCGCCCAGTCCCGAAGCCGCTCCAGCGCCTCCCGGGCCCGCCGGTCCCCGGCCCCCAGGTCCAGGATCCCGAGCCCTCCGGCGCGGCTGACCGCGGTGGCGAGCCTGGCGTCCGGTCGCCCGAAGGGAGTGATGCCGAGGACGAGGTCGCCGAGCCGGTCAGCAGATCTCATGGCGTCTCCGAAAGAATCGGCAGAGCGGTGGGGGTAAAGGGAGATCATTCCCGGCACGTGGACCCGAAGGTACGGCTTCGGAATTCCGCCCGGGGCGGCGCGAGGCATGAAATTAGACGACGGACCTGATGGAACGTCAAGAGCGAAGCGCCCGCCGGGGCGGTGATCACGCCGAATCGGCCGATGTGGGCGAACGGTTCGCTCGCGACAAACAAGGGCAGAATCCTCATCCGTGCGTCAATCATCGATTTCCATTCGATGAACGGGCTGATTCGGCCAAGAGAAGGGACGCCCCGGCCACGGCCCGGCGGGGCGTGGCATATAGGGTGCCCGGGTGCGCTGGAAAGATGAATCCGGAACCAAGTGGCGGCTGCGACAGCAGAGGCTGGCCTGGCCGCGGTGGGTCAAACCGGAAGTAGCCTTCGAGCACGCCCCGAGCGGTCTGGGCGACGACCCGATCTCCGCGATCATCGCCCTGCCCTTCCTGCTTGTCTTCGTGGTGATGCTGCCCTTCTGGCTGGCCGAACTTCTTCTGCGGCTGCTGCTGGCCCCGTTCGTGGTCGTGCTCCGGCTGGCCGGCGCCATCCCTTACCGGCTCAAGCTCTACAAGGCGGGGCGGTTGACCGGGTCATATTCGGCGGATGGCCACGGTGAGCTGGTGCGGCTGCGCCATGAGCTTCGCCGCATGGGGAGCCCGGCCGGCGGCGGTCACTGATTCCCGTACCGGCGCGTCCCGCGCGTACGGGCGGGTCCCGTCTGGTGCGGGTGTGCCGGGCGGGGCGGGCGTTGCGGGCCCGGCCGCCTTGCCCCCCGTATCCCGCCGTCCCTGTCGGATGCCGCTGATAAAATCCCAACTCCATTGATGTGCAGCGGGATTGAGGCAGCAGGATCCGGGCAGGCGGGAATTCTGTTCGGATCAATTCCGGAAAGGGGAGTCAGGTGACCGGTCTCAACAAGGGCCCGAGCAAAGTCCAGGTGGCGCTCAAGTGGGACCCCAGCCCGCTGGGGCAGCCGGCCCACGATCTCGACATCATCGCGGGGACTTACACCGCGGCGGACCCGTACGGCGAACCGGCCTACCTCGTGCACTTCGACCGCCGGTCGCCCGACGGCACCATCACCCTCAACCGGGACAGCCAGACCGGCCAGGGCCTCGGCGCCGACGAGGTCATGACCTTGGAGCTGGACCGGCTGTCCCCCTCCTACACCCGGGTGATCGTGGGCGTGGCCATCCAGCAGGGTGGCGGTCCCAAGACCTTCGGCGACGTGACCAACTGCAGCTTCCGGATAGCCGACGGGATCACCGAACTGGTGAACAGCGGTTTCGTCGGGGCGCTCGGTGCCAAGGCCGCGACCATCGCCGAATTCATCCGGAACGATTCGGGGGAGTGGCAATTCCACGAGGGGATCCGGGGATTCGACGCCGACCCGGACGAATTCGCCGGGCTGATGGGCCGGGATTATTCCTGACCCCTGTCCGGCCTCTTACGCGGATGGGTCGGCCTCTTCCATGGATGCGTTCGGGCGCGGCGAGGCTTTAGCATGCCGTGAAGATCACTTCCCGGGGAGGCCACCATGGCGAACGACGCCGATCTGCGCCATCTGCGCCGCTGCGTGGAGCTGGCGGCCGAGGCCCTGGAAGCGGGCGACGAGCCGTTCGGTTCGGTGCTCGTCGCCGCGGACGGGGCCGTCCTCTTCGAGGACCACAACCATGTGGCGGGCGGCGACCACACCCGCCACCCCGAGTTCGAGATCGCGCGCTGGGCCGCGGCCAATCTGACCCCCGAGGAGCGCGCCGCGGCCACCGTCTACACCTCGGGCGAGCACTGTCCGATGTGTGCCGCGGCCCACGGCTGGGTCGGGCTGGGCCGCATCGTGTATGCCAGCTCCTCCCGGCAGCTGGCGGCCTGGCTCACCGACCTCGGGGTCCCGGCCCCTCCCGTACGGACCCTGTCCATCCAGGAGGTCGTCCCGGGCGCCGTGGTGGAGGGCCCGTTCCCCGCCCTCGCCGAGCGCGTACACGAACTGCACCGCCGCTTTCACGGCTCCTGAAGCGCGGGTGGGCGAAGGCGGAAGAGGGAGCTCAGTCGAGCAGTTCCCGTACCAGCACCTCGCCCCACCACCGCTCGACCCGGTCGGGTGACCAGCCGCGTTCCCCGGTGAGCACGGTGTAGACGTCGATGTTGCAGAGCGCCGCGTAGACATCGACCGCTGACCGTACGTCCAGGCCGCGCCGGAGGACGCCGGCCGGCCAGGACGAGAACACCTGTACCCGGGTCTCATCGCCCCGCGCGCGGCCGTCCCGGTAGACCGTCGCCAACTCCGGCTCGACGCGTCCCGCTTCCCGCACCAGCGCGATGACGTCGCCCGCGCGCTCGAACAGCCGCCGGTCGTAGCCGGCCATCGCCGCGAGTTGCCGGGCGGGGCCGGCCGCCGGGGCCTCCAACTCCGCGAGCATCCGCGACGCGTCGGCGGACAGATCGGCCGCGTCGGCCAGGGCCCGGGTGAGCCCCGTCTTGTTCCCGTACGCCGTGTAGACCGTCGGCACGGAGACCCCCGCCTCACGCGCCACGTCCCGCACGGTGGTCGCCGCCCATCCCTGCGAGACGAACAGCCGACGCGCGGCGTCGGCGATCTCCGCGCGAGTCTGCTGTGCCTGCGTCGTCCGGCGCACCGAGTCATAGCGGCGCCGGCCCGGCTCTGCGCTCATGGCCTGCCTCTCCTGCCCACTCTTGCTCCACTTGATTTTACGCTGCTTATAATGAATACATGATACGTCAACTACGGCAGCCGCCCCCTGGGCCGACGATGGGCTTCTCCCGGCTCAGCGGCATCGCCGCCCTCGGCTTCGCCTTCCTGATCGTGTTCGCCAATGTGCTCCAGGTGCCCGCGGGTATGCCCCTCACCGGCGCCGACGTGGACGAGGTCGACGCGTTCTTCAGTGCGAAGGCCGACATCGTCGGCGTCGGGTCCGCGCTCACCCCCGCCGCCTGGGCCTTGGCCACGCTGTTCGGTGCGGGCGCCGTATCCGCGCTGTGGCGGTCCGAGCGCGACCGGGGCGAGGCGTGGTCGCTGCTCGGCTTCGCCGGTCTGGTGCTGCAGAACGCCGCCTTCGCCGGGGTCATCGCGCTGCGCCTCGCGCTCGCGTCGACGGCCGGCGGCCACGCCGACGCGACCTCGGGGTTGTGGGCGTTCCACGACGCGCTGTTCACCCTCAACGGCACCTTCCTGGCCCTCGCCCTCGTCGGCCTGTCCGTCGGCGGTCTGCGCGGTGGGCTCATCCGGTCGTGGCACGGCGCCCTGGGGCTGCTGTCGGCCGTGCTGCTGTTCGGCTCGGCCACCCTCGTCCCCCTGGTCATCGACCACGCCGGCCCCTTGGGCCTGCTCGGTCTCGTCGGCTGGCTGATGTGGGTCGTCTGGCTCGTCGCGTACGGCACCGTTCTCATCCGCCGCAACCCGGCCTCGCACTCCCGCGCGCCGGGCTGACCGGCGGTTGTGGGTCCCCCGCCGATGTGGGCGCGCGTCGCTCGGCCCGGGATCCCGCTCAGGGGCGGGGCCCGGGTGCGTACGCGCGCAGGAAGAACCGCACCCCGCCGGCCACCAGCTCGTCGATCAGCGCGTCGTCGACCTCCACGGTGCCGAACAGCGAGCGGTTGTTCACCCGGCCGGTGACCAGGAGGCCGAAGTACTCGGCGGCCTCCACCGGGTCGGCGATGTCGAGCAGTCCGGCTCCCGCGTACCGCTCCAGCCGCTCGGCGATGGCCTGCTGTGCGTGGCCCACCGAGCCCGCGCGGCGCCGCAGGGCGGGGAAGTGGCCGGCCTCGGCGCTGATCAGCCGGACCAGCGCCGCCCGTACGGGTGACCGCAGGACGGCGGTCGCGAACTCCCGGCCGAACGCGGTGAGCGCCGCCTCCAGCTCCGCCGCCCCGGGCTTCTGCTCGCCGGTGCCCTGGGCGGTCGTGGCGGTGCCGGGGGCCGTGACGGCGACGGTGTCCAGAGTTTGCTCGAGCAGTGTCTGGAAGCCCTCCTCCTGCGCCGCTTCAGTCTCCTCGATGGCCGCCAGGAACAGGCGTTCCTTGTCGCCGAAGTAGTCGTAGACGGTGCGCTTGGAGACCTTCGCGCCGGCGGCGATCGCGTCCATGCTCGCGCGCGCGTACCCCTCGCTTACGAAGATCCGCAGCGCGGCCGCGACGATGGCGGCGCGCTTCTCGGGCGAGCCCTGGCGGAGGGGGGCCTGGCGGGGCATGGGCGCTCCTGATCTGGGGCCGCGGATGCGGCGGGTCGGTGCGTGACGAGGGAACTGCACGGTGCAGTGTACAGAGCTACACTGCACGGTGTAGTTTCCTTCGCTATGAGTGACCGATCGTCCCAACCTCCCGCATCTCCCGACTCCCCCGACTCCCCCGACCCGGCCGCAGGACCCGCCCGCGCCCCCGCGCGGCTCGACGCGGCGCTGCTCCGGCTGGCCGCGATCGTCGTCGTCGGCGCGCTGACCTCCATGCTCGACATGACCATGGTCACCGTCGCGCTGGCCGGTCTCGCCCGTGACTTCGACGCCTCGGTGGCCGTGATCCAGTGGGTCGGCACCGGCTATCTGCTGGCCATCGCCATGGTCATCCCCGTCACCGGATGGGCCATCGAGCGCTTCGGCGCCAAGCGCGTCTGGCTGTTCGCGCTCACGGTCTTCACGGCCGGGTCGGCGCTGTGCGGCACCGCGTGGTCGGCGGGCAGCCTGATCGCCTTTCGGGTGCTCCAGGGCGTCGGCGGTGGCATGATCGTGCCGCTGAGCATGGCCATCCTGGCCCGGGCCGCCGGGCCCGAGCGGCGCGGCCGGGTGATGAGCGTCGTGGCGATACCCGCGCAGTTGGCCCCGATCGCCGGTCCGCCGCTGGGTGGACTGCTGGTGGAGGGTCCCGGTTGGCGATGGATCTTCTACGTCAACGTGCCGATCGGCCTGCTGGCCGTCCTGCTGGCCTGGCGGGGCATTCCCCGCGCCCCGCGCCCCGCGGCCGCCGGGTCGTCGCTGGACGTGGTGGGCCTCGCCCTGCTGTCACCGGCCCTCGCCGCGCTCACCTACGGCCTCTACCGCACCAGCGTGCCGTTCACCGCCGCCGGAGCGGTGCTGCTCGCCGTGTTCACGCTGCACGCGCTGCGCACCCACCGCACCCCCGTCGTGGACCCGCGGCTGTTCGCCCGGCGGCCCTTCGCCGCCGCGTCCGCGCTGAATTTCCTCTCCCGAATGTCGATCTTCGGGGCCATGATCCTGATGCCGCTCTACTACCAGCAGGTACGCGGCCACAGCGCGCTCACCGCCGGGCTGCTGCTGATCCCGCAGAGCCTGGGCACCATGGTCGCCCTGCCGCTGGTGGGCAGGGCGACCGACCGCGTCGGCGCCCGCCCGGTCGTGCTGGCCGGGATCGCCGCCGCCCTGCCTGCCGCGCTGGTCTGCGCCCGGATGGGCGCGGACACCAGCGAGCTGCTGCTGTCCGCCGCGCTGTTCGTATGGGGCCTGGCCACGGCCGCCGCCACCGTGCCGGTGATGGCGGCCGCTTACCACGGCCTCGAGCCGGCCGCGATCCCGCGCGCGACCAGTGCCATCACCACGGTCCAGACCGTGGGCGCCTCCGTCGGCGCGGCGGTTCTGGGCACGATCCTGGCGCACCGGACGGCCGATCGGCCGGGTGCCCCCGCCGAGGCGTTCGCGGACACCTTCTGGTGGGTCGTGGCCTTCTGCGCCCTGGCGCTCGTCCCCGCCTTGCTGCTGCCGAGCCCGCCCCGCGCCCCGCACGACAAATCCCAAAGCTGACGGATCCCGGAGCTGAAGCCTCTGGCCAGTTGCGCTCTTGCGCGTTCGGGCCCGTTCGATAGTGTTGAATGTCCCGGTTTGGGGAGTGGGTCGGGATGGCGTGGCAGGAGGGCGTGTCATGGCGCGTCGTGAGAGATATGAGCTGATCTTCGTGCATCCGGACGCCGCGGCCCAGGCCGCCGAGGACGTGGCCGAGGACGTCGTGGTGGTGCACCGTACGGACAGCAGCGGACCGGGAGGGCACCCCGTCTACGCGGACGACACCGGCATCGTGCGGGCCGAGATAAGCGACCGCGCCGAGGTCCGGATGCTGGCCAGCGGCGGGCATCAGGTGCACTCCTCCGCGGTCCGCGCCCGGCCCGTCGGCTGAGCCATGCGCCCCGCAGCCTCCTCCGCTGCGCGTCCCACCTGCGCCGTATGCCCGCGGGGAAGGCGGCGGTGGGCCTGGCGACGGGGGATTGTCAGACCCAGCCGCTACCTTGCGACCAAGGGATAGCCGGAGGGTCGACAGGGAGCCTTGAGATGAGTGACGTGACGGCGACGGAAAGCGCGGCCGCGGTCGAGCCGCAGCTGGAGCGGCACCGAGTGGAGCTGACCGGGTACTGCTACCGGATGCTGGGCTCGGCGTTCGAGGCCGAGGACGCCGTGCAGGAGACCATGGTGCGGGCCTGGCGGGGCTTCGACCGGTTCGAGGGCCGGTCGGCGCTGCGGTCGTGGCTGTACCGCATCGCGACCAACGTATGCCTGGACATGCTGGGCGGCAGCCAGCGCCGCGCCCGGCCCATGGATCTGTCGGCCGTGGCGACGGCCTCCTCGCCGCTGGGTCCGCCGCTGCCGGAGACCGCGTGGGTCGGACCGGCCCCCGACGGCCGCATCGTGACGGAGGACGGTGATCCGGCCGAGCTGGCCGCCCAGCGGGAGTCCGTGCGGCTGGCGTTCATCGCCGCCCTGCAGCATCTGGCGCCCCGGCAGCGGGCGGTGCTGATCCTGCGGGAGGTGCTGGCCTGGAAAGCCGCCGAGGTCGCCGAGCTGCTCGACACCACGGTCGCGTCGGTCAACAGCGCGCTGCAGCGCGCGCGGGCCACCATCGCCACGAGCGGAATCAGCGCCACCGACCCCATCCAGCCGCTGGACGAGGAGCAGCGCGCCCTGCTGGCCCGTTATGTGGACGCCTTCGAGCGCTACGACCTCGACTCCCTCACCTCCCTGCTCCACGAGGACGCGACGCTGTCGATGCCGCCCTACTCGCTGTGGATGCGTGGCCACGCCGATATCCGCCAGTGGCTGCTGGGCAAGGGCATAGGCTGCTGCGGCTCACGGCTGATCCCGACGGTGGCGAACGGCTCGCCCGCCTTCGGTCAGTACCGCCCCGCCTCGGACGGCGGCCATGAGCCATGGGCGCTCCAGGTCATCGAGGTGTCAGCCGGCCGGATCACCGCGCTCAACTCCTTCTTGGACACCGCCGGCCTCTTCCCGCTCTTCGGCCTGCCCGCCCGCCTGGACCCCGTCGCCGCCCGGTAGGTCCGCCGTCGGCACCACGCTGTCCAGGCCCGATCGGGCGAGGGCGGCCCGCAGCTCGCCGCTCGCGCCGCGCAGTCGGATCCCGCTGCCCAGGCGCCGGGCGGTGAGCTGGAGCCGGGCCAGCGCCTCCAGCACGGCCAGGTCCGGGGTGCGCACCGCGGCCACGTCCACGACGACCGGACCGGTCCCCGCGCCGTGCGACGCCAGCTCGCGCAGGCGCGCGCACAGCCCGGGCACCACGGCGCGGCGGACCACGGGGTCCAGGACCAGCACGGCCGGGGCGTGCACCGCATGATCACCACGGCCGTCGGCGGGTTCGGGACCCGGGCCGCGGGGCGCCGGCGTCTCGTCATGAGCGGTCAACGTCCACCTCCTCTCGGTGCGTTCTCCCTGGAAGACCGGCCGATGCGGGGAAACTCATCGCCCGGGATGGCAGGATCTGCACATGGCGAGTAAACGGCCCGGGAGGGCGGCGGCCGAGCCCGCGGACGCGGCGCGGCGGCTGCGGGCGGCGCGGGAGGACGAGGCGGACGCGCTGAGCGAACTGGCGCTCAGATCGAAGGGCCACTGGGGGTACGACGAGGCGTTCCTGGCCGCCTGCCGGGAGGAACTGCGGCTGCATCCTGGCGAGGTGGCGGCCCGTCGGACCACGGTCGCCGAGCAGGACGGGCGGATCCTGGGCTTCGCCACCCTGGAGGGGGACGGTCCCGAGGGCGAGCTGGGGATGCTGTTCGTGGAGCCGGACGCGATCGGCGGAGGAGTGGGCCGCCTGCTGTACCGGCATGTGCTGCGGGAGGCGGGCCGGCTCGGCTTCACACGGCTGACCATCGGGGCCGACCCCTACGCCGAGCCCTTCTATCTGGCGATGGGCGCACAGCGGATCGGTGACACGCCGTCCGGATCCATACCGGGCCGGGCGCTGCCGCTGCTGGCCGCCTGGCCCTGACTGCCGGAGCCCTCCTGGGTGACGGCGTGGACCGGCGGGGCACCGGCCGTGCACATCGGGAACGTCGGCGACTTCAACGCCCAGTTCGCCGGCGGCTCGCCCGCGGTGCGGCGCGCCGGGGGCCATTACGCCTGCCTGGCCGCTTTCTACAGCACCGACCCGCGGATTCTCGTGCTCCCGCGGCAGGCCGACGACTTCTGGGTGCGCGAGCTGTCGCGCGTGCTGGAGTGGCAGGACGTCGCGGTGTACGGCTCGGTCGCGGGGGAGGACGGCGGGGTGGCCGAGGCGCTGCGGTCCAGGCCGGCGCTGCTGGAGCGGATCCGGCGGTCCGGGCTGCCGGTGATCACCTGGGGCCGCACTCCGGAGTCCGAGCGGCTGCTCGCCCCGCCTGAGCCGACGGCCGGGCCCGGGCCCGGGTCCGATGTCGGGCCGGACGGACTTGGCCAAGCGCTGCACGTGACGCGTCGTTATGAGTCGAAGGCGGCCGCCCACCGGCTGTTTTGCACGCTGGCCCCGGCCCACCCCGGCATCGTCGTCCCCGCGCAGGAGCGCGTGACATCGCGTCGCGGGGCCGCCCGCGCGCTGGCCGCCCGTGCCGCCGCCGGCGCCACGGCGGTGGTGAAGGCCGAGTACGGGGTGGGCGGCTACGGGACCACCGTGGTGACGCCCGGCCGGATCGCCGCGGCCGGCGGCGCCCAGGCCCTGGCCAAACGTCTGGCCCGGGGCGCCGTGCTGATCGAGGAGTACGTCCACGGCTCCGGCCCCCTCCGGAACCTGACCTTCGACGCCCTCGTCGACGACGGAGGCGCCGTGCACCCCGTCGGCGTGGGCGTGATGGACATCGACGGGACGAGCTACCAGGGGGTCACGGTCGGCCCGGGGGCCGTCCCCGACGCACCCGCCGCGGTCGCCGAGCGGTTCGCGACGGCCGTGGGCCGGGCCCTGGCCGCCGAGGGCTACCGGGGCTGGTACGACGTCGACTTCGTCATGGACCGGGCGGGTCGGCTCGCCCCCGTAGAGATCAACCTCCGGCTCACCGGGCCGGCCGTGGCGTTGATGATCCAGGCCAGGCTGGCCCGGCTCCAGGGCGGCCGGCCCCTCGTACGGACCCTGGACCGGCTGCCGCTGGGCTCCCGGCTCCCGGCCGCGGCGCTGGCCGACCACCTCCGCGAGGTGTCCCGCCGGTGCTGCTCGCTCGGGGTGACGCTGCTGCCGACCGTGGTGACCGCGGCCTTCGAGCCGGACCCCTACGTGGGCGTGGCGCTCGCGGCCCGTACGACCGGCGCCCTCGACGCGGCGGAGGCGGTGGTGCGCTCGGCCAACGAGGCCCTGGGCCGGATGTTCCTGGACACCGGCGTCAGCGCATCGGATCCGTCTTCCGGGGCTTCGCCGCGACGAACGCGACGAGCACGGCGCCGGCGATCATGAGCGTGACGTTGAAGACGTAGACGAGGGCGGCCTGCCGCGCCCAGTCCGTCTTGGCCGCGAGCCGGTAGTAGTTGTCCTGCGGCCACCACGCGATCAGCAGCCAGGCCACCGCGAGGTGCGCGGCGCTCGTCAGGGCGGGGGAGCGCCCGTGGCGGGCCACCAACGGCCGCGCGCAGAACAGGAATCCCATCCCCAGCCCGAAGGCCAGCGACTCACAGACGTACAGCCCGGTGAACAGAGCTGCCCAGGGCTGGGGAACCAGCGACAGATCGGTCGAATACGGCCACAGAGCGTCGGTGAGCACCCAGGACAGGAAGGAGAAGAGCGCCGTGATCCCCGCGATGCCGCTCCATATGCCGCCCCCTTCACCTCCGTCGGCCGACAGGCCCCCCTTCCCGCCCGACGCGCGCCGTGTGGCATCGCGCTGCGCCGGCAGTGGAACGCCGCTCCGGTCGATCTTGCCGGACCGCGTTCTGGGCAGTGCGGCCACCTGGGCCAGCGTCTGCGGGGCCCGGGCGGACGGCAGCCGGGTGGACAGGAACAGCCGGAGTTCGTTCCAGTCCACCTCGCCACCCTCGACGGCGGTGACGTAGGCGATCAGGGTCTTCCGGCCCTTGCCGAATTCGACGGTGGTGACCAGGCACTCCCCGACCGATGGATGCCCGCGCAGCACCGCCTCGGCGTCGGCGTGCGAGGCCACTCGGCCGAGGTGTTCGAGCCCTCCGTCGTCGCGCACCCGGCCGAGGTCGCCGGTGCGCAGGAACCGACCGGACTTGAACGCGGAGCCGTCCCGATAGCCGCGGCCCAGGACCGGGCCCTTGATGCCCAGTTCGCCCCGCGCGCCCCGGGCGGCGGGCGCCCCGCCCCGGCCGAGCACCGCGACGGCCGCGCCGGGGAAGGCCGTGCCGATCGGCGAGACGCGCTCCGGGTGCTCGGTGACCGCGGGCCGGTCGGGCAGTTCGAAGTACGTGCCCGATCCGGCGGCCTCGGTCACGCCGTAGACGTTCAGGATCCGCACATGCGGCCCCAGGGTCCGGCGCAGGTCCTGCTGCTCGTCCAGGTACCAGCTGTCGCCCGAGACGGCGATCAGCCGGACGTCCGCGAGATCCGCGCCCTGCGAGCGCAGATGCCGGTGCAGGCCGCGGATGGTGGGAACGTCGCAGGCCACGACGGTGACCTCCCGGTCGACGAGCAACCGGTGCAGCGGGGCCGCGTCGCCCGCCCGGTCCAGGTCCTCGTCCCGGCCCGCCAGCACCAGTGTGCCGCCCGAGCACAGCGCGCGGACCCAGTCGGCGGTGAATCCGGCGAACTCCGAAGGGGTGGTCTGAAGATGGCGGTCGGCGGGGGAGAGGCGGTACACCACCCGCCACCCCTCATTGGCGCTCACCAGGGTGCGGTGTTCGATCAGCACGCCCCGGGGCATCCGCCCGACCGTGCCGGCCGTATACAGCACACATGCCAGGTCCGAGACGCCGACACCGGCGTCGAGCGGTTCCCCGGACCGGGCGGCGATGGCCTCGGCCTGGGTGTCCAGGCAGATCACCGGCCGGCCCGAGCGGACCGTGTCGGACACCATGACCCGCAGCGACTCCCAGGTGACCGCGGCGAAGAGCCCCGGGTCCGCGAGGACCTGCCGCAGCACCGACGGCGGGGCGCTCGGCTCCACGGGCACATACGCCCCGCCCGCCTTGAGCACCCCGAGCATCGCGGTCAGGACCTCGGCGTCGCGGCCCAGGCACACCGCCACCGGCCCGCCCCGCGGCAGTCCCGCCTCCCGCAGATGGCGCGCCAACCGGTTGGCCCGCTCGTCCAGTTGCCGGTACGTCAGCTGCTGGAAACCCGATATGACGGCGACCGCGTCGGGTGTGCGCCGCGCGTGGTCCTCGTACAGCTGGTGGACGCACCGCCGCGGGCGAGAGGCGGAATCCTTGGATGTGGGCGGCTCCTGCGGCATGACGTGTCCCCCGGCGGTCGTCGGATCGGCCCTGGGCATGATCTGTGATCATGCCCAGGGCCACGCTTCCGCACAATGGCACGCCTGACCGGTGGCCGGTGGTTGCGCCGGGGGAGGGGTCAGTTGTTCTGGATGAACTGCTTGGCCAGGCCGTCGCCCACGGAGACCGCCTTGTCGTGGTTCTCGATGGGGGAGACCGAGGAGTTCTTGAAGAGGATGTACGTCACACCCGAGTCCGTGCCGCCGTTCTCCGGGTCGGGGTCTATCCCCAGGGCGTTGGCCGTCGCGTAGGACGCCTCGCCGATTATCTTGGTGGGGCCGGTGTCGCCGACCACCGCGTACTCCACCTTGTTGTTGTAGATGACGGCGACCACGCCGCCGCCCTTGATGCCCGCCTGGCTGTAGTTCCAGATGGAACTGGTGCTCGGCACCACCACGTACGGCAGCTTGTCGGCGATGAGCGGCTTGCCGTCCGACTGGTGGAAGGCCGTGTCGTCCTGGAACCACGGGTCGGTGTCCCCGTTGCACCGCGAGGTGACCTGGCCGTCGCAGTCGATGTCCATATCGGCCTTCCAGAAGACCGCCCCGTTGGCGCCGCAGACCGGGATGGTGGCCGAAGTCTCGTCGTCGGTGCGGTACTTGCCGTTGGATATCTGCGAACAGCCCTGCACCTTGGCGAGCAACTGGGCCGCCGTGACCGTGCCTTCATTGGCCGACTTGGGGGCCGGTGCCGGGCCCCGGGTGGCGGCACCGGCGCCCGTGGTGACGGACACGGCCAGCAGACCGGCGCCGGCGAGCGCGAACGCGAGTCGCTTACGCATGACACACCCCTTTGTTAGGAACCTTTCCTAACCTCCCTTGCACTGTGGCGACTTGATAAGATCATGTCAACAGTGGGGCGCGGATCGCCCTCCGCGCGCAGGTCGCTCACCCCAACTCGCCGGCGATCTCACGGACGCAGCGACGCAGCCAGATGTGTCCGGGATCCGCCTCGAACCGCGGATGCCACGCCTGGCAGATCGGCAGCCGGGGCAGCTCCAGCGGGATCTCGAAGGTGACCAGCCCCAACCGCTCGACCTGCGGTTCCGGCAGCCGCCGCGCGGCGCGCGCCACCAGATCGGTGCCCGCCGCCACCATCAGCGCCGCCGAGAAGGTGGGCACCGAGGCGACCACCCGGCGCCGCAGCCCGAGTTCCGCAAGCCGCTCGTCGATCGGGCCGTACAGTCTGCCGCGCCGGGACGGGGTGACGTGGTCGGCGGCGGCGAACCGCTCCGGTGTCACCTCCTCGTCCAGGAGCGGGTGGCCGCGCCGCACCACGCCGACGTTGTCATCGGTGAACAGCTCCTCGACACGGGTCTCGGGGGCGGGCCGGCTGATCACCCCGAACTCCAGATCGGCCCCGCCCTCGCGCAGCGCGAGCGAGTCCCCGGGGCCCTCCGGGATCAGCCGCAGACAGACCCCCGGCGCCAGCCGCCGCACCCGCTCCAACAGCCCCATCCCGATGAGGGTCAGCAGTGCGTCGTCGGCCAGCAGGGTGAAGGTGCGCTCCAGCGTGGCCGGTTCGAGTGCGCCGACGGGGGTGAAGACCACCTGGGCCCGCTCGACGATCTCCCGCACCTCGGCGCGCAGCGCGAGCGCCCGCGGGGTCGGCACCATCGCCCGCCCCGAGCGCACCAGGACCGGATCGCCGAGCGCCTTGCGGATCCGGGTGAGCGTACGGCTCATGGCCGGGCTGGACAGATGCAGCCGCTGGGCGGCGCCGCTCACGCTCTCCTCCGTCAGCAGCGCGTCGAGCGCGACCATCAGGTTCAGATCCAGCTTGGCTTGCGTCATGTGCACTTATCCCTTGCATAAGTTGCATTTGCGGTTAAGTAGCGGGCTGCCTACGTTACAAGTCGACGGCCGGCCGCCGCACTTCACCTCTTCTCCGTGAACGCGAGGTACTCCCATGTCCGCCACCGCCACCGCCGAGCGCACCGCGCCGCCGGACCGCGGCCGGCCGCGCCCCGGCGCGGTCCTGGCCCTGATGTCCTCCTGCGTCATCCTGACCATCGCCTTGGTCGCCGCCGTCAACCTGGCCATCCCCAAGCTGGTCGCGAGCTCCCTGCACCCCACCTCCACCCAACTGCTGTGGATCGTCGACGCGTACGTCATCGTCTTCGCCTGCCTGTTGATACCGGCCGGGGCGCTCGGCGACCGGCGCGGCCGCAAGGGAACGCTCCTCACCGGCCTCGCGCTCTTCGCGGGCGGCTGTCTGGTGTCCGCGCTCGCCCCCGACGCCGCGGTGCTCATCGGCGGCCGCGCCCTCACCGGCGCCGGCGCCGCCCTGATCATGCCCGCCACGCTGTCGCTTGCCATCCAGTCCGCCCCGCCCCAGCGGCGGCCGCACACCATCGCCGTATGGACGGCCGCGACCGGCGCCGCCGGCATGGTCGGCAACTTCGGCGGCGGCCTGGCGCTCCAATATCTGCCGTGGCAGGGGCTGTTCTGGGTGATGGCCCCGCTCGCGCTGGTGCTGCTCGCGCTCACCGCGCGGTTCGCCCCCCGGGGCGAGCGCCACCCCGCCCACCCCGATCTGCCCGGCACCGCGCTGCTCGTCCTCGGCTTCGTGGCCCTGCTCTACGGCGTCATCGAAGGACCCGAGCGGGGCTGGACCTCGGCCGGCGTCCTGGGCGCGCTCGGCGCCGCGGCCGTCGTGCTCACCGGCTTCGTGGTCCACGCGCTGCGCGCCGCACACCCGCTGATCGACCCGCGGGTCTTCGCCATTCCCCGGCTGCGGGCCGGGACGCTGGGCGTGACCCTCTCCTTCTTCGGCCTCTTCGCGCTGTTCTTCGTCAACGCCCAGTATCTGCAGTACGCCAAGGGGTACTCGCCCGCGCTGACCGGGCTGGCCATCGGACCGCTGGCCATCGGCATGCTGGCGGTGTCCGGCCGCAGCGTCGCGCTGGCCGGGCGGTTCGGCGCCCGGCGGGTGATCGCCGTGGGCCTTGGCATCCTCGCCGCCGGGCTGGCTCTGCTGACGTTCACCGACGCCGGCACCCCGTATCCGCTGTACGCGTTGGTCCTGCTGGTCATGGCCGTCGGCATGGGCCTGTCGCTGCCGACGCTGTCCGTGGCGATCATGGGCGCTCTGCCGCCCAGCCGGGCCGGCCTCGGTTCGGGCCTGGGCAGCGCGTCCCGGGAGGTCGGCAGCGCGCTCGGGGTGGCGGTCATGGGCACCGTGCTCACGGGCCGCTTCACCGACCGGCTGCCGCCGTCCCTGGCGGAACACGCCTCCTCCCCGGGCCAGGCGCTCGCGGCCGCGCGGCACCTCGGGCCCGCCGCGCACACCCGCGCGGTCACGGCCTTCACAGATGCGATGTCGATGGGCTTCGGCGTCATCGCTGCCGTCGTCGCGGTCCTGTCCGCCGTGGTGGTCATCTGGTTCCGGGACGGCGAGCGATAGACCGACCGCGTCAGGGTGCGACGGCCCGCAGCAGCGGGAGCAGGCGGGCCACCTCGCGCGCCACCGCGTCGCGGGCCTTCGCGACATAGCGGCGCGGGTCGACGACCTCGGGATGGGCCGCGAGGTGGTCCCGGATCGCCCGCGTGTAGGCGACGTTGAGATGGGTGGCGATGTTCACCTTCGTCAGGCCCGCCTCGACCGCGCGGGTCAGATCCGCCTCGGGCACTCCGGAGGAGCCGTGCAGCACCAGCGGTACGGGTACGGCCGCGCGCAGGGCCGCCACCAGCCCGAGGTCCACCACCGCCTCCTTGACGACCATCGCGTGGGAGGTGCCGACCGCGACCGCGAGCGCGTCCACGCCGGTCGCCGTGACATAGGCGGCGGCCTCGGCCGGGTCCGTACGGGCCCCCGGCGCGTGGACGCCGTCCTTGCCGCCCACCTCACCCAGCTCCGCTTCCACCCACACCCCTCGGGCGTGGCAGTCGGCGGCGACCTCCGCGGTGGCCGCCACATTGGCCTCGTAGTCCAGCGCGGAGGCGTCGAACATCACCGACCCGAACCCGAGCCCCACCGCCTCCCGCACCAGGGCCGGTTCGGTCGCGTGGTCCAGATGCACGGCGACCGGCACCCGGGCCGCGGCCGCGACCTCCACGGCCGCGCGCCCGATGGCGGCCAGCGCCCCGTGGTACCGCACGGCGTTCTCGCTGATCTGCAGGATGACCGGCGCCCCGGCCGTCTCCGCCCCGGCGACGATGGCCTGGGCGTGCTCGATCTGGATGACGTTGAACGCCCCCGCGCCGAGTCCGGCCCGTACGGCCGGTCCGACGATTTCGCCGGTCGCCACCAGCGGCATGGCCCGGCTCCTTCCGCTGCTCGTTGGTCTGTTGTCCCGGTCTGTGTACTGTGCGGCGGCCCGGCAAAGCGCCGGGCCGCGCGGTCACCCGAGGATCACCGAGCGGGTCAGATGCCGGGGCCGGTCCGGATCGAGGCCGCGGGCCTGGGCGATCGCGACGGCGAGCCGCTGCACCGCCACCAGCTCGGCCACCGGGTCCCGCCCGTCCCCGACCAGCCGACCGCCGGCGGCCGCGATCTCCTCCTCCAGGCCGCAGTCGCCCTCGCCGAGCCACCACACCACGCTCTTGGGGCCGGTGACGCTGATCGGACCGTGCCGGAACTCCATCACCGGATAGGCCTCGGTCCACGCCCCCGCCGCCTCGCGCATCTTGAGCGCGGCCTCCTGCGCCAGCCCGTACGTCCAGCCACGCCCGAGGAAGGTGAACTGCTCGGCGTCCAGCAGGCCGTCGGCCACCGGCGCGGCGATGGCGGCGCGCCCGTCGGCCTCCAGACGGGCCGGCGACGTGCCCAGGTGGGCTCGTAGCAGGACGATTTCGGTGGTCGCGAAGCGGGTCTGGACGACGGACTGCTCGTCAGCAAAGTCGAGCAGGACCACCGAGTCCGCCACCTCGGTCACGGGGGAGTCGGGCACGGCGGTGACCACTGTGGTCGGCGCGGTGCCGCGCAGGCGACGGAGCAGTTCGAGCACTTCGGTCGTGGTGCCGGACCGGCACAGCGCGAGCACCCGGTCGTAACGGCGGCCCGGCGGCATCTCCGAGGCGGCGAACGCGTCCGTCTCCCCCTGGCCCGCCGATTCCCGCAGCACCGCGTACGACTGGGCGATGAACCACGACGTGCCGCACCCGACGACGGCGACCCGCTCACCCGCCCGCGGCAGCGCCGCCCGCACCGCTCCGCCCGGCTCCTGGACCAGATCCGCGGCGCGGCGCCAGCAGTCCGGCTGGCTGGCGATCTCGGCCTCGGTGTAGCTCATACGGCTCCCCTTGTCATGCGTGAAATGAGCAGGCGGCGTGATGTGAGTTGCATCGTACGGGCCGATAATGCGCATGATTTTGCAGAGAAGTCCAGCGTCCGACGCCGGGCGCGATAGGGTGAACCGCGCCTGTGACAACGGGGCGAGCATGGGTGAGCGCGGGTGACGCGGGTGACGACGGGGTGAGGGAGACGGCGTGAAACGGCCCGAACGCTGGAACGCCCTGCTGGAGCTGTTGGCCCGGGACGGCAGGATCGACCTCGAAGAGGCGGCGGCCGAGCTCGCGGTGTCCACCGCCACGATCCGCCGCGACCTCGACGAACTCGCCCGGCAGCAGATGCTCACCCGTACGCGTGGCGGCGCGGTGGCGCACAACGTGTCCTACGACCTGCCGCTGCGCTACAAGACCGCCCGGCGCGCGTCCGAGAAGCAGCGGATCGGCGCCGCCGTCGCCCAGATGATCGACCCCGGCGCGATCGTCGGCCTCAACGGCGGGACCACGACCACCGAGGCGGCCCGCGCCATCGCCACCCGCGCGGATCTGACCGCCCCCGGCGGCGCCCCCGCCGTCACCATCGTGACGAACGCGCTGAACATCGCCGGTGAGCTGGCGGTGCGCCCGCAGATCAAGATCGTGCTCACCGGCGGGGTCGCCCGCCCCCAGTCCTTCGAGCTGATGGGCCCGTTGGCCACCGGGGTGCTCGACCAGGTCTCCCTCGATGTGGCCGTCATCGGCGTCGACGCGCTGGACCTGACCCAGGGCGCCACCGCCCACCACGAGGGCGAGGCGAGCATCAACCACCTGATGGCGCGCCGCGCGGCGCGGGTGATCGTGGTGGCCGACAGCACCAAGCTGGGCCACCGGGCGTTCGCCCGTATCTGCACGGTCGACGAGATCGATGTGCTGGTCACCGACACCGGTGCCCCCGATGAACTCGTCGACCGGTTCACCGAGGCCGACATCCAGGTCGTACGGGCCTGACGGGGGCCTCGGCTGACTGATCAGGGACCCAGCAGCCTCCCGAGGGGGCACTCCGGGTTCTTTGTGACTTCTCCGAGGAGCCGGGCGAAGCCCGTACTCCACTCCTCGACCGTGGCCTGTGTGAACAGATCCGTGGAGTACTCGAATATCACCGTGATCGCATCGTCCTGGGGCTGCAGGACGACATACAGTTCAGTCCGGGCCACGCCTGACGTGGGCAGTGCGCGCACCGAGGCCGATACCGACCGCAGATCCAGAGCGGGTGGTGGTGTGGTGACGACGGTGAACAGCACGCTGGGGAACAGTGTGTCCCTGGTCCCGGGCGAGACCAGCTCGACCACGTCCGTCAGGGGCAACTCCTGGTGGTCGAGCGCGGTGAACAGCGTCCCGCCGAGTTGTGTCACGAGGTCGGCGAAGGTCCGGGCCTCGCCGATCCGGGCGCGCAGCAGGACGGCGTCGCCCAGCAGCCCCACCACCTCGGATCGCTCGGGTTGCAGGCGGTTGGCGCTGGACGCGGCCAGTACTGCATCGGCTGGCCCGCCGCACACCCCGGCCAGCCAGGTGGCGAACGCCGCCGCCAGCACGGCGTACGGGGTCGTCCCCAGGTGTGTCGCGGTGTCCCCGACCCGGCGGGGTGTGTCGCCGTCGATGACCACGGTGTGCACGGCGCCCCGGCCGGACAACGCCTTGGGCCTCGGGTGGTCGTAGGGCAGGGCCGCGCGCAGTGGCACACCGTCGAGTTCGGCACGCCAGAACCGTTCGAGTTCCGCCCTGCGCTCGTCGCCCAGCTCGTGCTCCGCTCGCGCGAAATCCGTGAACTGTGCGGTGAGAACGGGCAGTCGCGCATCGGTGTCGGCCCGCCGCGCGTTGTACAGCTCCTGCAGGTCGCGCCAGATGAGCCCCATGGACCAGCCGTCGCAGATCGCATGGTGGAACACCGTCAGCAGCACCCAGCGGTCCGCCCCGAGACGCGCCAGACGACAACGGAACAGCGGTGCCCGGTCCATCGCGAATACGTGGGACGCCTGCTCCTGGCACCACCGCTCGACGGTGGCGGTGTCCTGGGCGTGTGTGGAGAGGTCGGTGACCGACAGGTCCACGGACACCCCGGCCAGCACTTCGACGACGTAGTCTCCGCCTCCGCTGCGCACCGCCCGGCTGCGCAACGCCTGATGACGCCCCACCAGGTCTTCCAGGGCCTGGGCGAGGGTGCCGGGATCCAGGTCGCCCCGCAGCTCGATGCGGTGGGCGACGTTGTAGACGCTCGGGTCTGCGCGTTCATGGTGGCGCCGCCACAGGCGGCGCATGGTGGACGGCATCGGCACGGTGTCCACCACCTCGTGCGCGGGGGCGGGCTCGTGGCGGGCCACGACGCCCCGGATGGTCGGATCGAGGAAGAAGTCGGCCATGGCGAGGTCGATGTCCAGGCGGTCCCGCATCCGGTTCAGCAGTCTGATCGCGCTCAGGGAGTGGCCGCCGAGCCGGAAGAAGGAGGTGGTCAACGGGGCCCGCGGTGCGCCGAGTTCCTCGCACCACAGGTCGTGCAGCGCCTTCTCCAGGGGGGTGACGGGCCCGGCATCGGCCTCCCGAGCCCGGTCGTCCGCGGGGGGCTCGGGCAGGGCGGCACGGTTCAGCTTGCCGGAGGCGTTCACGGGGAGCCGCTCCAGCCACACCCAGTGGCGCGGCACCAGATGGTCGGGGAGTTCGGCGGAGAGCGCGGTGCGCAGCCGCCCGGCATCGGCTGCCGAGGCCGTCGAGGACGCTGAGCCCGTCGAGGACGCTGGGGCCGAGGGCACCACATAGGCGACCAGTTCCATATCGCCGTGCCGGTCACGACGGGGTACGACGGCCGAGTCCCGTACGTCGGGGAGCGCGGTCAACGCCGCCTGGATCTCGCCGGGTTCGACCCGGAATCCACGGATCTTGACCTGGTCGTCGGCCCGGCCGCAGTAGTGAAGGCTGCCGTCGGTACGCCAGCGCCCGAGGTCTCCCGTACGGTACAGCACCCCGCCCGCGCCGTCGTCGAGGAAGGCGGCGGCGGTCTCCTTTGGCCGGGCGTGGTAGCCGTGCGCGACCGGGACGCCGCCCACGCAGATCTCGCCGACGGCGCCCATGGGCACCTGGCGCCCGGCGCCGTCCAGGAGCGAGATCCGCGCTCCGGGCACCGGGGTGCCGATCGGCGGCCACTCCTCGCCGCCCGGGTCGACCAGGTGCGAGGTGATGATGATCGAGGCCTCCGTGGGCCCGTACTGGTTGTACAGCGCACACCGCGGGTGCGCGGCGAGAAAGCGGCGAAAGGCACCGGTGAGCTGGAGTGCTTCGCCGGCCGAGACCAGTTCGCGCAGGGACGGCAGATGGGGCTCGGTCCCGATCAGATACTTCAGCGGGGTGCAGGGCATGAACATCCGCTGCACCTCATGGCGCCGCACCAGTTCGGTCAGGGCCGCGGGATCGTGCCGCACCTCGTCGCCGATCAGGACGAGTGCGGCTCCGGACGCCAGCGTGGTGAAGATCTCCTGCACGCTGACGTCGAACGCGGGCGAGGTCCACTGCAGGGTACGCAGCGCCGGATGGCGCCGAAGGTGTCCGCGGACCAGGTTGGCCGGCCCGCGGTGGGGGACGACGACGCCCTTGGGGCGGCCGGTCGAGCCCGAGGTGTAGATGCAGTAGGCGGGATCCTCCGGCCGAGCCCCGTCCTGAAGCGGCTCGGCCTGGAGGGGCCCGGTCTGGAGGGGCCCGTCCTGGAGGGTGTCGCGGGCCTCCTCGGCCAGCTGGATCGGCAGCCGTGCCGCGAGGCCCGGGTGGCGGGTCAGGGCGGCGTCGCTGGTCAGCAGCAGAACGGGGGTGGCGTCGTCGAGGAGCCGGGCGAGCCGCGGGGTGGGCACGGAGGGGTCGAGGGGCACATACGCGGCGCCGCTCTTGAGCACGCCCAGCAGGGCGGTGATCAGCTGCGGGCCGCGCGGCAGAAGCACCGCCACGCGCTCCCCGCGCGCCGAGCCCCGGGCGCGCAGCCGCCGGGCGAGCCGGTTGGCGTATGCGTCCAACTCCCCGTAGCACACGTGCCGTTCGCCGCTGATCAGCGCGACGGAATCCGGGGTCCGGCGCGCCTGCCGCTCGAACAGGCCATGCAGGGTGGGTGTGTCCTCGGGGGCGGGCAGTCGCTCGTCCTGGTGTCCCAGCCGGGCCAGGGTGTCGCGGTCGGCGCCGGTGACGGCGGTCAGTTCGCCGAGCGGTGCGCCGGGGGCATCGAGGGCGCGGCGCAGCGTCTGCTCCACGTAGTCCACGAATCGGCGCACGGTGCTCTCGTCGAACAGAGCCGTGTCGTACTCGACCATGAACCGCACGCCGTCGCGGTGATGCGTCAGATAGACACTGAGGTCGAACGGGGCGCGGGCACTCGGCATGTCCAGGAGCGTGGATGTCAGCCGCGGCGGATCGAAGTCCACCTCGCCCTCGTTCTCGTACTCCACCATCACCTGGAAGAGCGGATTGCGGCTGGGGTCGCGCCGCGGGTTCAACGCGCCGACCAACTCGTCGAAGGGGACACCGCGGTGTTCGTACGCCGCGGTGCTCCGCTGCCGCACCCGGTGCAGCAGGGTCGGGAAGTCCGGGTCGCCGGTGAGGTCCAGGCGCAGGGCGACGGTGTCGAGGAAGAGACCGACATGGTGTTCTGCGCCGGCCGGCCGGGCGGCGACCGCGGTACCGAGGACCACGTCCTGCTGGCCGCTGAACCGGCCGAGCACCGCGCCGATGGCACTGATGAGCGTCATGAAAAGGGTGGCGCGGTGTGCGGCGGCGAACGTCCGCACCCTGTCGACGAGCTCGGCGTCCAGCTCATGGGTCAGGCTCGCGCCCGCTCCCGATCTCACCGGCGGGCGTGGCCGGTCGGTGGGGAGTGAAAGCTGCGGCACGCCGCTCAGCTCCCGCCGCCAGAACGCGAGGGATTCGGTGAGCTCGGCGGGGTTCCGCCGGTCGTACGGGGGCGCCTCGGCGAGGTGCGGCAGTGCGGGGTCGCCGTGCGGCCAGGAGCGGTAGTGGGCGGCGAGGTCGTGGACCAACACCACCGTGGAGGAAGAGTCGAAGACGATGTGGTGGACCAGCAGGAAGAGCACATGCCGCTCTTCCGACAGGCGCAGCAGCCGGGCCCTGACCAGCGGGCCGGTGTTCAGGTCGAGGAGGCGGCGCCCCTCCGTCTCCAGCGTGGCGCGCAGCGCCTCTTCCTCCGTCGCCCCGCCGTGGTCCTCCACCGGACACTCGAGCCGTGTCCGGTCGAGTGTCCCGCGGTACGGCACTCCGTCGGTGACCTCGAACACCGTCCGCAGCGCGGGATGCCGCTCCGCGACCCGCCGCAACGCCCACCGCAGCGCCTCGACGTTCAGCGGGCCGTCCAGGCGGATCGCCTTGGGCTCGTGGTACATGCTGGTGCCGGGGTGCAGCTGCTCCAGGAACCAGATGCGGCGCTGCGCCGGCGACAGTGGCATCCGCTCCGGCACCAGCGCGGCCTGCTCCCGTGCCGTGGACTGCTCCCGGCTGCGTACCCGGTCGAGCACCGGCAGCGCCGCCAGCACCTGCTGGGATGGGACGCCGAAATCGACGAAACACGAGATCTCGTCCACTCCGGCGGCCACCAGTCGGCGTACCGTCCCGGCGGCGCCGTGCTCGTCGCCGATCAGGGCGCGGGAGTCGCAGTAGCGCTCGTAGGCGCGGCCGAGCAGGAACTCCACGTCCTCCTCGGGGGCGCTGTCCAGGTCGACCTCGAAACCCAGGCTGTTGGTGACCTGGTCGAAGAGGGACAGCGAAGAGCGCAGGTAGGACACGAAGGGGCGGTACGCCTCGGCGCGTGCGCGCTGTGCGTCGTCGCCGAGGTAGGTGTGCACGAGCACCACGACCCGGCCCGCCGCCGGATCGAGGCCGTGCTCGGTACGGGTGCGCCGGTACAAAGCGATGTTCTCGGCCAGTTGCTCGACGGTCTGCGTCATCAGATTGGTGACCACGCCCAGGTCCTCGGCGGCCGCCCGGCGGTAGCTGTCCGGGTTGCCCACGACGGCCACGTACAGGGGAAGCCGCTCCTGGAGCGGACGCGGGTGCAGCCGGACCTCGACCGGCTCGCCGTCGCCCGCGGTCATCGCGAGTGGCCGCCCCGACCACAGCTGCCGCAGGGTCGCCAGCTGCTCGTACATCACCTCGCGGTGTCGGCCGAAGTGCTGCGGGGCGAGCGCGAAGTCGGTGGCGTGCCAGCCACTCGCCAGGCACAGGCCGGCTCTGCCACCGGAAATGTTGTCGACGACCGACCATTCCTCGGCGACCCGGACCGGGTGGTGCAGCGGGAGCACGACCGAGCCGGCGTGCAGACGTATCCGGCTGGTCCTGCCGGCGAGCGCGGCGGCGAGGACCGAGGGATTGGGAAAGAGCGCGCCGAAGGAGTTGAAGTGGCGCTCGGGGAACCACAGGGCATGGAAGCCGTGCTGGTCGGCGAACTCAGCCGCCGCCATGATCAGCGCGTACTTGTCGCGTTCGGCGTCCTCGGGGTAGTCGCCGAAGAAGTACAGACTGAAGTCGCATCCCGGGGCGGGCGCGGTGGTGGCGGGGGCCGCCGGCACGGGGCGTGGAGCCGCGGGAGACGCGGGCGGCATCGGGAGCGGGGCCACCCGGGCCGTACGCGGAGGGGGCACAGGGGCCGGGGCGGCCTCGGGCGGCTCCGGCGCGGCGGCCGGCACCGTCGGCCCGGCCGCGTCCCCGGCCAACCGCGCCAGCCGTTCGGCCAGCCTGCGCGGTGTGTCGGCCGAGTCGAACAGCTCTCGCACCGGAACGCGTACCCCGTGCCGCTGTTCCAGCTCCGCCGTCATGCCCATCAGGGAGAGTGAGTCCGCGCCGAACTCGAAGAAGGAGTTGTCGGGCGTGACATCGGCCACGGCCATGCCCAGTTTGTCAGCGGTCAGCGCCCGCACCTCCTCCAGGAGTTCACCCGGGACGACAGGTGCCTTCGAGGCGGAGGGCGGCGGGAGCGTTCGGGGAACCGGAGCCGGGGCGGGGGCGGGGGCGGGGGCCGGAGCCGGGGTCGCCACCGGGCGTCTTCGCAGCGGGTGCCCCGGCAGCGACACCCGGCCCCCGCCGCGGGTGAGCGCGCGCCAGTCCAGCTCGGCTCCCCTGCGGTAGAGCGAGCCGAGCCCGGTGAGCAGCCCGTGCAGCTGTACGGCCGTCCCGTCGCCGTCACCCTGCCCGCCCGTCCAGCGGCTCTCGGGTGCGCAGTGCCGGCCGAGGCCGGCGAGGGTGTTCCCGGCCCCGATCTCCACGAAGTCCTGACATCCCTGCCCGATGGCCTCGGCCATGGCCAGATCGAAGCGGACCGGCTGCCGGGCCTGCAGACAGAGGTAGTCCGCGTCGACGGTCCAGCCCGCGCGGCGCACCTCTCCGTCGGCCGCGGTCACCAGCGGGGTGCGCAGCGGACGGTACGCCACGCCTTCGGCACGGGCCCGGAACTCCCGCAGGGCCGGTTCCATCGCGGCCGAGTGGTAGGCCCGGTCGACGGGCAGCGCCCGCCGGCGCAGCCCCTCCTGGTCGAGGAGGCGCGCCACCTCGTCCAGGGCCTGCCGCGAACCTGAGATCACCTGAGCGCGCGGGCCGTTGGCCGCGGCCACCTCGGCACCGGCGCTCTCAGCGATGCGCCGCGCGGTCCGGGCGTCGGCGCGGACCGCGAGCATGCCGCCCACCGGGCAGGCCCGGTGCATCAGGCGCCCGCGCCAGGCGGTGAGCCGCAGCCCGTCCTCCAGCGGCAGCGCGCCCGCCGCGTACAGCGCCGCGTACTCTCCGACGCTGTGGCCCAGCAGCAGCGCGGGGCGGACGCCGGCGGCGCGCCACACCTCGCCGAGCGCCGCCTGGTGGGCGAACAGGGCGGCCTGGGCCGTCTCGGTGGGCCAGATCTCGCCGTCCGCCAACGGCTCCGCCAGAAGGAGCGGCAGCAGGGTTCCGCCGAACTCGTCGGCGTAGATCTCCTCGCAGCGGTCGAGTACGCGCTGGGCGGCGGGATACGCGGCGTAGAGTCCGCTCGCCATACCGAGGCGTGCGCTGCCCTGCCCCGGGAAGGCGAACGCAACCGGCCCGACCGGGTTCTGCGGCGCCCGCTGCGTCTCCAGCGCGCGGGCGAGCTCTTCGGCCGTGCGGCCGACGGCCGCGGCCCGTGCCGCGCGGTGCGGCCTGCCGAGTGCCATGGTGGCCGCCACATCCGTGGCCGCGAGCTCGGGCTGCTGTCGCAAGCGGTCGCGGAGCCGACCGGTGAACTCGTCCAGGGCCTGCGTGTCGCGGGCCGACACCGGCACGAGTACGGGCAGCTCGGGCGCGGCCGTGGGGGTCGCGGACGGTGTGGGAGGTTCCTCCAGCACGACATGGGCGTTGGTGCCGCCGACCCCGAGGGCGCTGACTCCGGCCCGGCGCGGCACACCGCGCGGTGGCGACCACGGCTTCAGCTCGGTGACAAGCCTCAACGGGCCGCCGTCCAGGCCGAGTTCGGGGTTGGGGCGGGTCAGATGCGGCGTGGGCACCAGGGTGCGGTGCCGCAGCATGAGAACCGTCTTGATCAGCCCTGCCATGCCGGCGCAGCTGTCGAGGTGCCCGATGTTCGGCTTCACCGAGCCGACCGCGCAGAAGCCCGTGCGGTCGGTGCCCTCGCCGAGGGCTCGGGCGAGCGCCTCCATTTCCACCGGGTCGCCGAGCCGGGTGCCCGTCCCGTGCGCCTCCACGTACGAGACCGTGTCCGCAGGGACGGCCGCCCTGCGCAACGCCTGGCGCACCACCTCGATCTGCCCCGCGACACCGGGGGCGCTGAAGCCGACCTTGTCCGCGCCGTCGTTGTTGACCGCGGAACCCAGGATCACCGCGTGCACGGTGTCGCCGTCGGCCAGCGCGCGGTCGAGCCGCTTGAGCAGGACGGCCGCCACGCCGTTGCCGCCGACCGTGCCGTCGGCCCCCGCGTCGAAGGCGCGGCAGCGCCCGGTGGGCGACAGGATCGACCCGGGGTGGCTGCGGTAGCCGGTCTCCTGGGGGAAGTGCACGGCCGCGGCGCCCGCCAGCGCCAGATCGGCGTCCCCGTACAGCACCGCCTGGACCGCGAGGTGCACGGCGACCAGCGAGGTCGAACAGGCCGTCTGCACACCGATGGCGGGGCCGGTGAGCCCGAGCCGGTAGGCGACCCGAGCGGCAAGGAAGTCCGGCTGCCGGCCGATGGCCGTCTGCAGGCCGGTGGCGGGGTCCGCCATGTCGTGGGACGATCCGGTCGCTGACGGCCGCTGGTGGTCGTAGAGGTTCATGCCCGAACCCGCGAACACCCCGATCCGGGTGCCCGGTTCGGCTGACGCGTAGCCGCCGTCCTCCAGCGCCTGGTGGCAGCACTCCAGGAACAGCCGGTGTGCGGGGTGTGTCAGCTCGGCTTCTTTGGGGGGCATTCCGAAGAAGTCCGCGTCGAACTCCGCCACCCCGTCGAGGACTCCGGCGACGGCCACCAGGTCGGGGGCGCCCAGCACCTCGGGGGGCAGGCCCGCCGCGGCAAGCTCTTCCACGCCGAAGGTCCGGACGCTGTCCACGCCGTCGCGGAGATTGGCCCAGAACTGCTCCGGCGTCTCCGCGCCCGGGAAGCGAAGGGACAACCCGACGACGGCGATGCGCTGATCGGTGGTGTCGGCGGGGCCGATCCCGGTGGGCGCGGGCTCGGCCCGCTTTCCGGTGGCGCCGGACAGATGTGCGGCGAGCGCGGCCGCGGTGGGGTGCTCGAAGAACGCGGTCTGGGCGATCGGTGTCCCGAGCCGCGCCTCCAGCCGGGCCCGCAGGCGCACCAGAAGCACGGAGGTCAGACCGAGTTCGTAGAACGGCAGATCCGCGTCCACCGGTCGGCCCAGCACCGCGCCGGTCTCCTCCCGCACCGTCCGCGTGATCGCGTCGGGATCCCTCCCGGCGCGCGGGCCGGTGGCCGTGGCCGCGGTGAATCCGCCGCCCGTCAGCCGGTCCCTGAGCTCGGCGCGGCGCACCTTTCCCGCAGGCGTTCTGGGGAACTCGTCCCGCGGTACGGGCAGGACATGAGCCGCGGCGAGCCGCAGCCGAGCGAACAGCGCCGCCTTCACCTCGGCCGTGATCCGTGCGTCCTCGGCGGCGCCGCGGCTCACGAAGAACACGGCGAGCTCCTCCGTGCCCCGCTCCGGGTGCGGGACGCCACAGGCGGCCACCTCCCCCTGCCGGACCCCGGCGACGGCGGTGGCGGCCTCCTCGACCTCATGGCAGTAGACGTTGTGTCCGTTGAGGATGATCAGGTCCTTGCGCCGGCCGGTGATGACGACCTGTCCCGCGTCCAGGAAGGCGAGATCTCCGGTGTCCAGCCAGTCCCGCCCGGCGGGGTAGGCCGCCGCGTCCGCCTCCGGGTTCTTCACATAGCCGGGGGTGAGGCGAGCGGGCGTGTGCACCTGGAGGCGGCCGATGCCGCCCTCGGGCGCGAGTTCGCCGTGATCGTCGACGATGCGCAGGGTGACGCCGTGCGCCGGTGCTCCGGCCGCGACGAACGTGACGCAGTCCTCCTCGGGTGTCGCTCCGTCGGCCCGTATCAGCTGCCCGCCCAGGCTGCTCTTGAGCAGGCGGTGCACGGTGCCGGGCCGGTCGAGGCGGCCGTAGGTCACGGCTGTGACCGTCTCGGCCATTCCCCACGCCGGGACGATGTGCCGCTCCTGGATGCCGTACGCGGCTGTGGCGTCGAGGAAGCGGGTCAGTACCGGCAGCGCGATCTGCTCGCCCCCGCAGATCAGGGACTTGACGCGGCTCAGGTTCCAGCTCCCCGCCAGCCGCTCGGCGAGGGTGTCCACGACGAGTTGATAGGCGAAGGTCGGCGCCCAGCTGTGCTGGGCGCGGTGTTCATCGAGGAGATCGAGCCAGCGCCGCGGCTCGGCGAGGACCAGCGCGGTCGGCGCGTGGACGTTGGTGCATCCGGCGAAGACCGCGAGCATGTGGTACAGCAGGAACGCGCCACTGTGGTCGACCGGCAGCCAGTTCACCATGGTGTCGTCCCGGCCGACGTCCAGAGTCCGCCGGGCGCTGGCGGCGAATTCCGCCAGACCGGCGTGCGTCAACAGTGCGGCCTTGGGCACTCCGGTGCTGCCGGAGGACAGCATCAGCAGGGCGGTGTCGGACGCGGCCGGCTCGATGGGGTCACCCGCGGGCGGGGCGTTCAGACAGTCCCGCGCCACCACGGCGCGCAGCCCCGGAGCGGACTGTGCGAGGTCCGCCGCGCCGGCCGGGTCAGTGAGTACCAGCGGCCGGTCCAGTAACTCCCAGGTCTGCAGCAGGCGTTGGAGTGCGGGCGAGGCCGGGGCGGGGTGCTCGGCGATGATGGCGGGGCGGGCGGCGCCGAGCACACAGGCCCAGAAGGCGGGGAAGAACTCGGCCAGCGGCAGGCCGCACAGCACCACGGCGTCGCCGGGGCGCAGCCCGTGCTCGCGCAGTCCGGTGAGCACTCGCCGGGCCCGCAGCAGCAGTTCGGGGTACGGAAGGGCGGTGCTCGAACCGTCCGCGGCGACGGTGACGACGGCCCCGCCGGGCGCGGAGTCCGCGGCCGTCAGCAGCGCCCGCACGGCGTCGCGCGGATCGTCCTCGCCGCGGTCCGGCTCAGGCCCCCGGCAGATGGCTTGTCCCCGAACGCGGTCCATGCGTTTCCTCTCCCTCGTCATTCCCGTTGTCCGGTTGTCGACGGCCGCGCCGGGCCGGGCCGCGGTGGCCGGCGGTGCACATCAGCAGGACCAGTGCGCCGCACACCGCCATGCCGTGGAAGACGCCCACGACGGCCGGGGCCGGCAGCGTCTCGAGGGCCGCCCCGGCGGCCACCGTCCCCAGCGCGAATCCGGACTGCTCCGCCGTGGCCGACAGCCCGAACAGTCGGCCGCGCTGTCGGTCGGGGGCCGCCTGGAGGCGGGAGGTGTAGACGATCTCGGTCCAGCCATCCGCGAACCCCGCCGAGGTGGCCGCCCCCATCAGGGCGAAGGCGGGCAGTCCGAGGAACGCCGCCACAAACGACAGCGACATCGCGCAGGTGCCGAGCGCGAACGCACGCTCGTCCCAGGCCGCCTCGCCCTGCCTGCGCTTGAGCACCAGATGAGCGAGAACGGTGCCCACCGCCCACGCGGCCCAGAACCGGGTCATGAACAGCGCGGGTTCGTCCGGGGCTGCGGAGTGTGCGACCACCGGCAGGGCGACGTTGTGCGAGGAGGACGCCAGCGCGTCGATGCCCCTGAGAAGGATCATGCCAAGGACAAGTGAGCGCACACCTGCCGCTCCGCGCCACGCGCGCAGGCCGCGGCCGGTGCGGACCGGAGGTCCGGTGCCCCCGCGGGAAGCCGTGTCCGCCGCTACGTCCTTCCCCTCGTCATCCGTACGCGGCCGCAGCACCAGCAAAGCCGCGGCGGAGCAGAGGAAACTCACGGCATTGACGCCGAACGCGGCGGAGTAGCCGCCGAAGGCGATGACCGGCGCGGCCGAGGCGAAGCCCAGCACCGTGGCCAGCGATCTCGCGGTGATCAGCAGGCCGTTGGCGCGGGCGCGGGCCTCCTGGCCGACCATGACCGGAACCGCACTGCGCAGGGCCACGGTGAAGAAGGTGTTCCCCGTACCGAGGACCACGACCGCGACGGCGAGCAGCCACAGCGGGGTGGCCGGAGAGGTGAGCACCAGCCCGGTCATGGCGGCGCCCTGGGCGACATCCGTCCAGATCATGACCGTCCGGCGGGTGACTCTCCCCGAGAGCGCCCCGGCGGCGAGCCCCGCCAGAAAGCCGGCGAACAGCCGTAACGCCATCATCGCGCCGACACCGAGCGCGCTGCCGGTCACCTCGTAGGTGAACAGACTCAAGGCGATCAGGTTCAGGTAGTTGCCATAGGCGGACACCGCGTACGCGGACACGAGAATGCGGAAGCGCCGGTCCGTATTCGCCATTGAGCTCCCCCCCCCGTGACACTCCGGCATCGAGACGGGCGAGTTCAGGCAGCGGCCGGCTCACGCTCGGGGGTACGGGCGACGGCCAGCCATACGCAGACGATCAGCGGCAGGACCAGCGCCGCGAGGTTTGTCCCTGTCCATCCCAACTGGGAGAACACCAGGTTGGCCGAGAACGAGGCCATGGCGCCCACGCATGCGGTGCTGCCCTCGATGGTGGCCTGGACCCGCCCGCCCTTTCCCTGCGGATAGCAACGGACCGCGTAGGCGCTGCCGGAGACATACGCCAGATTCCAGCCCACGCCCACGAGCCCCAGTGACACCATGAACGCGGACATCCCCGTGCCGAGCGAACCGATCCCGGCCCCTGTGACCAGCAGAGACGCCCCGAGCATCCCGGTCCAGCGAGGGCCCCACGCGGTGGTCAGCCGGCCGCTGAACAAGGCCGGGGCGAACATCCCCACCATGTGCCACTGGATGACCATCGCCCCCTGGGACAAGGAGTGCCCGGCGTGTTTGCTGCCGATCGGGCCGACGGCCATCAGCATGGTCATCACGCCCGTGGACACCGCCAGCAAGCTGAAGGCCCGGCGGAAGTCACTGGTGTGCACGACATCGCGTACGCGCGTGGCTTGGGCCGTTTCCTCCTCCGTACCGGAATCCGCTTCCGCCGGACGAGGCGACGCCGGTCGTACGGCGAGGATGACAGGCACGACGGCGAACGCCAGGCAGGACACCAACAGGTAGGAGCCGGCGAACTCGGCGCCCACGAGGCCACTGCTCTGTGTCGCGGCCCAAGGGCCGACGATCGCCGCTGCCACGCCACCACAGAGAACCGTGCTCAGCGCCCTGGTCCGGGACGCCTTGGGCACCAGGTCTGCCGCGAGGAACCGGAAGTAGCCGCCCGTCGACCGGTACACCCCGACCATGCCCGTACCCGCGCACAAGGTGAAGAAGGAATCCGTCTGGACGGCGAGCGTGGAGACCAGACCACCGGTCACCGCGATGCAGGCGCCCACGGCCAGGACCGATCGGTGTCCGTATCGCGCGGAGAGCATTCCGGTCGCGTAGGAGGCGATGGTTCCGGTGACCGTCATCAGGGTGAGTGGCAGCGTCGCCAGGGCGCCGGTCGGTGCCATCTCGAGACCGACGACGGCCGTCAGGGTCAGGTCGACGCTGACGCCCGCGTAATAGAGGAATTGGCAGATCGTGAGAAGGTAGACCGGTCTTCCCAGCCGGCCCGTCTTGTTGGTGGCTGGACGGGCCGCTTCTGCCACGGACTTCCCTGCACTCGTCTCGCTGTCCACTGATTCGGTTCTCTCCGTCACGCGGCCGTATGCGGGATACGGCCGCCATCGCGGGCACTTCTGGCGTGGGGGGCCGCTGTAAAGAAAGAAATGGTCACGCCCTGTCCGGCGAGAGGACCACGATGGCCATGTGACGTCCTGTCAGATTCAGGTTCGCTGCCAGGGAGTTCAGTACATCCGCATAGATTCCGCCGTTTAGCGTGTCAGGTGCCGCGGTGCCCCGTTCGGGCAGGTATGCGAGTACGACATCCGGCGCTTCCTCGCGAGGGCCGCTCCCCGGGGAATTTCGCTGCCGAGAGTTGGCGGCGGTCGACCTGAATCGATTGCCGCGGGCCGAAACCAGAAGCGACTCAAATCTTTCACGGTCGTCTGCGGGTAGATCCAGGGCCTTTACCAGAAGGCGCAGGGTTTCCTTCCGCGGTCTGGCCACTTTACCGCGTTCAAGGTCGCGGATGGCGCGCACGCTGAGCGTTGAGAAGTCCGCCAGCTCCTGCTGTGTCATTCCGCATGATATTCGATACTCGCGAAGAATCTCACCGAATTGGGAAGATTTCTCGGATATGCTCACGACATCCCCTTCCATGGACATTGCCCCGCGTCAGAGGGCTAGTGCATTGGATTCAGACAGGCCGATCCCCGGCTTCTGCTCCGTGACGGGCATCAGCGAGGGCGGGGGCATGTGTGAGGTGGAGAAAAAGTCAACATACGCCAAAAAATTTCAGCATGGCGGCGCTTCCGGGGCGCGCGAAACAGTACGCGCCCGGCTAATCCTGCCTTGGGGTGTGGTTTTGTGGCCACCCGTCCCAATGTGCTGTCCCCCGTTCAGATTCGAACGCTCCCCGCGGGCCGCTCTGAGTTGCTCTCAGTTGCTCTGCATTGAGCCGCTGACGGTCACACTCTGGTCATGGATCAGTATTATTGAGCGTCGTCCCGAAAGCTAAAGTGCCGCCCGCGGGGGTGTCAAGGGCTTTGGCAATAAGTGCCCACGCTGGTCAGATCTGTGCGGGGGCAAGCTCCCGCAGCGTGGATGTTTTCATCTGTTGCGCACTCAACGACCGCCGCATCACGGCGAACTCGACGACGTGTTCGGCCACCAGCTCAAGGCGTTCGGCCACCTGTGGATCCTGCACCCGGCCATCGACGTCGAACGAAGTGGTCTCCGTATTGATCGTGACCCCGAGCGGAGTGGGCCAGCCACGCAGGGCGTGAACGGTTGTCCGTAGCGCGGAGACCGCCGACGCCGACGCCTGCCAACCCCCGGCGACCGATATACAGCCCACGGCTCGCCCCGAGAAGTACGGCCGCCGGTCGGAGCGCAGTTCCTCCATGTAGTCGAGTGCGTTCTTCACCATTCCCGAGATCGAGCCATGGTAGGCGGGTGTGGCGATAATCAGGCCGTCCGCCGACGAGACGGCTTCGATGAGTGCTTTCGCCCGTTCGGACCGTTCTGCCGCCACGTATTCGTACAACGGCATCACCAGGTCGGGCCCACTGATCAGTTTCACTCGCGCGCCTCGGCGGACAGCCGCGGCGAGGGCGATGCGCAGGGCCTTCTCCGCAGTCGAGCCCGCCCTGTTGGACCCGCCGATTCCCACTACCTGAACCGCTTCCGGCACGTTGCCCTCCCTCTCGTCCTGCGCCACAAGTCCTCTGACGTCCGCCGCCCCGCTGTTTGTTCAGGCCGATACCGTGGCTTGCAGCCGCGCCGCCAGTACCGGACCGATGACCGCGAGCGCCTCGGGCCCGGTCATGGCTCCGTGTGCGACGGGTACGTCGGTCACATCGATGGCCCCGGCTACGTAGGGGCGCCACGCATCGGGAGTCGGCCATCCGTCCCCTCTGCCCAGCGCGGCGGAGAAGAAGAGCAGATCACCGCGGAAGACGCGGCCACTGACCGCCCCGGACAGGGCGACATGGGTGGCGAACACCCGCGGGAGCAGCGCGAGCGCCCGTGCCGGGAGAAGCGAAAGCGGGCTGCCGGGCTCCGCCGCGAGACTGAGAAACCGTTCCTCGTCGACGTTGATGTCGATGTCGATATCGGGCGAACGGTCATCAACTGCGGCCTGCTCGGTGCCCTCGCCCGCGGCGCCTCTCGACGCCGGCAGCATGCCCACCGAGTCCAGAAGAGCGCCGAGACCGGATGTCTCGTCCGTCAGCTCCTCCGGTGTGACCGGATAGCCGTCGAGTACGGCGACAAGCCCGACCTCATCGCCTTCCGACTGCAGCCGGGCGGCGATCTCCTGCGCCACGCCGCCGCCGAAGGACCAGCCGACGAGGTGGTACGGACCGGTGGACCGCACCTTCCTCATCTGCCGGATGTATGTCTCGGCGATCTCCACGAGGCTGGCGGGGCGCTCGGTCGGGTCGGAGAGCATCGGCGACTGGAGGACGTAGAGCGGAGTGTCGGCGTCCAGATACCTCAGCAGACCCGAATAGACCCAGCCGATGCCGACCGCCGGGTGGATACAGAACACCGGAGGTTTATGGCCGTCGGCGCGCAGTGGCAACATCACCGCCAGCGGATCAGCCGCCTCGATGGCGCCCGCACCAACCGTGTCGGAGTCGATGAGCGCGGCCAGGCCGGCGACTGTGGGGGTGTTGAACAGCGTACGGATGCCGAGTTCCACAGCTCGTCCGGTGCGGATGCGGCTGATCAGCCGGGCCGCGAGGAGGGAGTGGCCGCCCAGATCGAAGAAGCTCTCCTCCGCTCCGATGCGACCCGCGTCCACCCCCAGTACCTCGGCGAACAGCTGCGCCAGCCATGCTTCTGTTGGTGTGGCAGCCGCGCGGCTCGATCCGGCCACCGCGTACTCGGGTGCCGGAAGCGCCCGCCGGTCCAGTTTGCCGTTCGGTGTGAGTGGCAGCTGTTCGAGGACCATGACTACGGAGGGCACCATGAACTCCGGCAGCCGCGCGGCCAGGCCGGCCCGCACACTCTTCGCGTCGACTGCCGCGCCTGCTGCCGGCACCACATAGGCCACCAGCCGCTGATCCCCGGGGCGGTCCTCCCGCGCCACCACCGCGGCGTGGGCCACTTCGGCGCAGGCCATCATCGCGGCCTCCACCTCTCCCGGTTCGATACGGAA
>NZ_JBHWES010000031.1:0-133610 GCF_042734105.1 Streptomyces sp. NPDC059679
CCGCCCAGGGGCCTGCACGGGGGCGGGGGGGGGGCGGGGGGGGGGGGCCGCCGCGCGCCCCACCGGTCTAGGTGGCGTTCGCCTTGTGGCAGTCGCAGTCGCAGGGGACGGTCATGATGAGCGCTCCGCGCGTGGCGGGCGGTACCGGCTTCAGCCGGACTTCGCCCGGGCCGGTGCAGAAAGCGTGGATCTCGGCGGGTGTGGTGTCGGGCTCGGCGGTGTACAGCGCGCAGTACGGGGACATGTGCCGGGTGCCGACGGGGACGGTCACCTCGTCTGCCTCTCGCGCTGCAGGGTGACCAGCACCGTGTAGAGGTCGGCGTCGGGGTGCGGCCGTCGGCGGTTGCACTCCGGGCACAGGTGGCGCAGACAGCCGGGCCCGGAGGCCGACCCGCGCAGCACGGTGATCGGTTCGCGGGTGGGCTTGTCGCAGCGATAGCAGCACTCGGTCACCGGGAGGCCCCTTCACGTGGGCCGAGCGCCGCGCTCGTGGCGATCTTCAGCGCGGCGAGGAGAGCTGTCGGGTCGGTGAGATGCCGGCCGTACCGGAGCGGTACGCGCCAGTGGACGCCAGGCCCGGTCGTGCGGGCCACCGGTGGCACCTCGATGTAGGCGGTCGCTCCCCACACCTGGACGGATGGCAGCAGGCTCAAGTCCCATGCAGCGGCGGCGCCCGGCTCGATCAGCCAGTACAGCACCCCGTCGATCGGATTCTCGATGACCGCGCCCGTGGCTCCGCCGAGGGATTCCAGGGCCGGTTTGCCGATGAAACGTGGGACGCGCACGACGTCCCACGATCGGCCGGCGGGCTGCAACTGCGCGCTACGGCCGCTCGGCGGTGTCCAGGGCAGGACTGGGTCGGTGTTCGTCGTCTCCAAGGGAGCCCCCGACATCATCGGTGATCAGGTGATTACCGACCGTAAGAGCGCAGGGAGCGGGGAAGGGGCAGAGATTCTGCCCCTCGAACGCGGGTTCAGGGGGCCAATACTCCGATCTTCACGGCTAGGTCGGCCGCGCGGCGGCGACGCTCCGGAGACTTCGCCTCCGTCTCTTCCAAGACGATGCGGCGCGCGTAGCCGTTGTAGCGAATCGTCTCTGGCGCGGCCTCGTACGCCTTGTCCAACGTTGCCAGCGCCGTCTCCGGCTGCCCGTCAAGTTAGTAGCCCCGAGCCTCCTCGATCCGGTGCCGGGCCAGCCGAGGTCGTGAAGGGATTGTCTCGGCGTCGGCCTTTGCGACCTGCCGTACGGACTCCCGGCCCGCATGCAGCTCGACGGCGACCGTGACCGCGTGCGCACCCATGATGGCCTGGGAGAACGACGTCACGGGGTGGTAGTAGTCGGCAGGCAGCCGCTTGGCCACCTTGCTTGCGGTGTCCCAGTAGCTCCACGCGGTACCGGTATTTCCGCGGCGTGCGGCGGTGTATCCGGCCTCGAACTGCAGCGCGCCCGCGATGGCGCGCACGTCGTCCGGTGCGTCCGGCAGTAGCGGCTTGAGGTAGCGCAGGGTCTCCAGAGTCACGGCGTCGGCTGCGTCGAAGTGGGTGGGGCCGCTGTCGCGGTGGGCCTGGGCGGTGAGCCAGGCGGCCACGCCGATGGCGTGCGGGTCCTCGCTCTCCTGGGCAGCAACCATGCCGCGTTCGGCCACGCGCCACAGCAGGGCGGAGTCCGGCTGGTACGCGATGAAGAACTGGCTGAGGGAGTAGACCTCGGACAGCACCGCTTGAGCCGCTCGCCGTTCGGGGGCACGGTCGGCCTGGCGTACGGCGAGCTGTGCATCCCGGATGAGATTCGGCAGGAGACCGCCGATCACATCGCGGTGGTTGCGTGCGGAGTGGCGGGCTGACCAAGCGCGTTCGAGGCGTGCACTCAGATGCGCGGCCGAGGGCGCTTCGCGATCGTCGGCGATGGGGTACGCGTCAATCGCGGCGCGCACCGCAGGCAGCTTGGCGTGACCGGGGCCGATGAAGAGGTCGATGGGCATGGCCTGGTCGCCAGTGAGCTCAGCGAGGTTGCGGGCGCGTAGAGCCTCGGCGATGCGCAAAATCATCGGAAGTCCGGGAGTGTGGAGATCGCCGTTCTCCACCTGCTTCACCCAGCTCGGGGACTTGTCGAGGTGACCGGCGAGGACGGTACGACTCATGCCCCGGCGGGTGCGGAGGACTTGCATCCGCTGGCCGAAGACCAGCGGGTGGTCCAGCGGGTTCGGGGTAGCGTCAGATGGCATGGCCGTGCCCCTCTCAGTCCGGCTCGTCACTGCAAGAGTATGAGGCGAAACCCTTCTCATCTGCGGGCCGTTCACTCTGGGAAGGAGAGCGACATATGCGACTGGGGATCACTGGCCACCGCGGGCTGTCGGCCGAGACGGAGCAACTGGTCCGTGAGGCCTTGCGCGAGGAGGTGAAGCGGCACTCTCCGGAAGCGCTGGTCGGTGTCTCGTGCATCGCCGACGGCCCTGACGCCTGGTTCGCCGAAATGGTCCTGGAGGCTGGGGGAATGCTGGAGGTTGTCGTACCCGCAGAGCAGTACCGGGACGGCCTGCCCGGGGAGCACCACCAGTCCTATGACGAGCTTCTGCGCCAAGCGGCGGAAGTCCATCGCACGGGGATGGTGGCATCGGACTCCGAGGCACACATGGCCGGTAGCGAGATCCTGGTGGGCGTAGTGGATGAGCTGATTGCCGTATGGGACGGGCAGCCGGCCCGCGGGTACGGCGGTACGGCCGACGTTGTGGCCTACGCCGAGCGTACTGGTGTCCGTACTCGCGTGATCTGGCCCGAGGGCGCTGACCGGGACTGAGCATGAGGCCAAGCATTGGAAAGCGACCCATGAACATCAGAGAGTTGGTCGGCGCCGATGAATGGACCACCGTCGAGGGCCGCCCCTACGTCGTCTACAAGTACGCGGCCACGCTGGACGGACGGATCGCCGCAGCGGATTCCACCAGCCAGTGGATCACCAGCGCAGAGTCCCGGGCCGAGGTCCATTCCCTGCGCGCGGCCTGCCAGGCCACTGTGGTGGGCTCCGGCACGCAGCAGGCCGACAATCCGCACCTCGCCGTGCGTTCGGCGGTGGACGACCCCAAGCTGAAGGTAGCCGTACCGATCGACAAGCAGCCGTGGCGGGTCATCGTCGACAGCAACGCGCGTACGCCCGCAGGCGCCCGTGTGCTCGACGACGCCGCGCCCACGATCATCGCCGTGGCCGAGGACGCGGAGGCCACGCACCTGGACGGGGTCGCGACCGTCGTCCGGCTTCCAAGGGCGAAGGAGGGCCTGGATCTCGACGCGCTGCTGCGCGAGTTGTCCTCCCGTGGCGTGCGCGGGATGTTCCTCGAAGGCGGGCCCACGCTTGCCGCTTCCTTCGTCTCGGCAGGATTGGTCGACCGCGTCATCGCCTATATCGCTCCCGCGCTCCTCGGCCGCGGTAAGAGCGCGCTCCAGGGCGGCACCATCGAGACCATGGAAGACATCTTGCGGTGCGAGTTGCTGGACGTCGCGCGATCAGGCCCTGACATCCGGCTGATCGCACGCCCGCGGCGGTGAAGCCACGGACGGCGCGCCCCGGGCCGTGGCCGATGTTCGCTGTAGCATCCGTAACCTGCTGACCGCATGACGAGGTGGATACGACGATGACGACGATCGCCGTGACCGGACACATGGACATCACCGAGGACTCGGTGCCGCTGGTGCGTGGGGAACTGGCCAGGGTGCTCGCCGCGTACGACCCCTCCACCCTCGTCGGCGTGTCGTGCATCGCGCGAGGCAGCGACAGCCTGTTCGCGGATGCGGTCCTGGCCGTGGGTGGGCGGCTGGTCGTGGTGGTTCCGTCGCGGGACTACCGGGAGGCGAAGGTGAAGCCGGACCACGCCGCGACGTTCGACCGGCTCATGGACGCGGCGGACGAGGTGCTGGTGATGCCGCATGCCACGGCGAACCGCGAGGCGTACGAAGCGGCGAACGCCGTACTGCTGGAGCGGGCGGATCGTCTTGTGGCCGTGTGGAACGGGCAGCCGCCGACCGGCAAGGGCGGCGGCACGGCGGACGTGGTGTACGAGGCGCGTGAGGCAGGGGTGCCCGTGGACGTCGTATGGCCGGACGGGGCGTCCCGCCAGGCGTGACGAAGGCCCCCCGGACGACGCCCCCAGCAACTCACGCTGGGGGAAACCGACGGCGAGCAAGACCGGAAACGACACGGGGAGCACAGCACAGCGGGCGAGCCCCCGACCGAACGACCTACAACGACCTACCCGATGGCTTCCAGCACCGTCGCGTTCGCGAGCCCGCCCGCCTCGCACATGGTCTGCAGTGCGTACCGCGCGCCGCGCCCGCGCATGGCGCCGACCAGGGTGGTCATCAGCCGGGCGCCGCTGGCGCCGAGGGGGTGGCCGAGGGCGATGGCGCCGCCGTTGACGTTGACCTTCTCCGGATCCGCGCCCGTTTCCTGCTGCCAGGCCAGGACCACGCTCGCGAATGCCTCGTTGACCTCGAACAGGTCGATGTCCGCGAGGTCGAGCCCGGCGCGGCGCAGCACCTTCTCCGTGGCCGGGATGACGCCGGTGAGCATCAGCAGGGGATCCGAGCCGGTGACGGCGAAGCTGTGGAGCCGGGCCTTGGGGCGGAGGCCGAGGCGGGCCGCGGTTTCGCTGGTGGTGATGAGGAGCGCGGCGGCGCCGTCGTTGACCGGGCTGCTGTTGCCCGCCGTCACCGACCACTGGATCTGCGGAAACCGCTCGGCGAACCCGGGGTCGGCGAAGGCCGGCCGTAGCCCGGCCAGGACCTCGGGCGTGGTGGCGGGCCGGATGGACTCGTCCGTGTCCACCGTGCGCCCGTCAGCCGTCAGGGGCGCGAGCTCGGCGGCGAACCGGCCCTCGGCGGTCGCGCGGGCCGCCTTCTGGTGGGACGCGGTGGCGAACTCGTCCATCTGGTCGCGCGTCAGGGACCACTTGGCGGCGATCAGTTCGGCGCTGATCCCCTGGGGGACCAGGCCCTCGGGGTAGCGGGCCGCGATCCCCGGCCCGAACGGATCGACGCCCTCCGGCACGTTCGACCACATGGGCACCCGGCTCATGGACTCCACCCCACAGGCCACCACCAGGTCATACGCTCCGGAGATCACCCCTTGCGCGGCGAAGTGCACGGCCTGCTGCGAGGACCCGCACTGCCGGTCCACGGTGGTCGCCGGGACCGTATCGGGGAAACCGGCGGAGAGCCATGCGTACCGGGTGAGGTTCATGGCCTGCTCGCCCACCTGGTCGACGCAGCCGCCGATGACGTCGTCGACCAGGGCCGGGTCCACCCCGCTCCGCTCGACGAGGGCGCCCAGCGTATGTGCCAGCAGCTCCACCGGATGCACCCCGGCGAGCGCGCCGCCGGGCTTGCCCTTGGCTATGGGGGTGCGGACGGCTTCGACGATGACGGCGTCGCGCATGGCGATCGCCTCCTCTTTCAGCGAGGTCACGTAAGTTTGTTTTTCCAACGCTCCTTGCTACTGCAGAGTAGCAAGGAGGTCGCGGCGTCACAACCCTCGTCCTCCGCGGAGCGCTGTCCGGGTCGCCCCGCTGGTGTCACTTATTGCTTCAACTCCGAAACGCGCGCTTGCTGGTCATGTGCAGTGTGCTCTCGGCCGCACGAGCCCAATCGGCTTGTCATATCGGATGGTTACGGTCGGGCAACGCGAGGGTGAGCCCCCGGGAAACCGGGGGAGGATGTATCCGTGAGCGTGGCGCATCGGGCCATGGAGCGATTGCGGGACTGGCCGGACCTCGACGTGGGCCCGGCCTGTTGTGGCATGGGCCGGGCGGTGCGGACGGCGGAGTGCGAGATCGTGCACTTCCACTCCGACCGCGACGCTGACCTGCACCTTACCGAACCGGCCATCCGGCACCTGGCCGTCCACCTGGGACGGTCGACGGCGATCCGGCTGGTGCCGGACTCGCAGTGGGTGACCGTGCACCTGGACAACGAGCGGGACGCGGATGTGCTGCTGTGCCTGGTCAGCGTGGCGCTGAGGGAGCATGCGCGATGTGCGGGGGCCGCGCCGCACCGGTGCAACCTCAACCGGGTGACGTTCCCGGACCGGCGGGACTACCAGATGTGCTGACGTACGGCGGCCGGACGACACGTAGCCGTCCAGCCGCCGCCCCTCAGCGGATCTCGACCCTGCCGCCCCCGGTCCCGTCACTCTTCTCCGCACCGCCGTCGGGCGAACCCAGGTTGCGCCGTACCGAGTCCAGGATCGTCAGGCCCTGCCCGACCAGGCCCGCCGCGATCTCGCCCAGTCCGTCGGCGCCGTTGAGGACGTTGACATTGGCTCCGGAGAGCCCGGAGGCGGCCTCCTTGACGATCTGCGGCAGTTGGTCGATGAGCATGCGGTCCAGCGCGACCCGGCCGTGCGAGGCCGCGGCCTCGGCCTGGATGCGCATCCGCTCCGCCTCGGCCAGCGCCAGCACCCGGATCCGCTCGGCCTCGGCTTCGGCGGGCTTGACGATCTCGGCTACGAGCTGCTGCTGGCGCAGGTCGGCGGCGCGCTGGGCCAGTTCGGTCCGGGCGGCGAGCACCTCTTGCTGTGCGTGGGCCTCCGCCAGCGGTCCGGCCTGCGCGGACTCGGCCTGGACGCGGTCCACCTCCGCCGAGTACTCGGCCTGGACCACGGCGGTCTGCCGGGCGTATTCGGCCTGCTTCCGGGCGGCGGCCTGCTCCGCCTCGGCCGCGGCCTGTGCGGCCTGGGCCTGGGCGATCTGGGCCTGGCGCTGGATGGCGGCCTTGTGCGGGGCCGACATCGCCGCGATGTAGCCGGTGTCGCCGTCGTCGATGGACTGGATCTGCAGCGAGTCCACGATCAGACCGATCTTCGCCATCTCGGTCTTGGAGGTGTCCAGGACCTCGGTGGCGAGTTTCTGCCGCTCGGTGATGATCTCCTCGACGGTCATCGAGCCGATGATGGCGCGCAGATGCCCGGCGAAGATCCGGCCGGTCAGTACGGACATCTGGTCCTGGTCGGAGAGGAATCGCTGACCCGCGTTGACGATGCTCTCGGTGTCATTGCCGACCTTGAAGGCGATCACGGCACGGACCGTCAGCACGATGCCCTGCTTGGTGACACACTTCTCGGCGACCTCCGCCTCGCACATCGCCAGCGTGAGGAACCGGGTCTTGCGGAAGACCGGGAGTACGAACTTGCCGTGCCCGGTCACCACACGGAACGGCGCACCCCCCTGGCCTCGCCTGCCACCGGATATGAGCATCGCCTCGTCGGGGGCGGGAACGCGGTAACCGAACATTTTCGTCTCCTCAGCCGGCGTTGCCGGCCCCGCCGGCCAACGCGTTCAACGGATCAGCCCACTCGACGACATCGACCTGGCGCGTGCCGCGGCAGTCGATCACGAGCACGGACGCCCCCTTGGGCAAGGGCTCGTCGGACCAGGCGAGGAAGGTTTCGGAGCCGCCTCTGATCCGTACCAGGACCTCTCCGGGGCCCGCGGGGCCACGCGTGCCGATGACCAGCACACCCGTGCAGCCGCGTACGGCATCGTCCGTCGCCATGGATGGCCACGCCCCCCTCGTCCTGCTGATGTCGAGGCTCGGACACTACGCCCGTGGCGTCAACGCCTCTGACCGGGGTCGGTGTCGAGGTCCTTGGGGCTCAGGTCCGCGCGAGGTCGGTGTGGTCCGGGTCGTGCGGCCGGGTGCACAGATCCACGAGGCGGGCGCGGTGTTCGGGGTGGTCCGAGAGCCAGCGGCCGAGCTGGTGGTCGGCGCCGTCCAGGACCACCTTGGAGAACCGGGATTTCGTCCGGAGTGCCTGCTCGATCCCGGCCGTGACCTCGGGCGGGATGACCTCGTCGCGCTCGGGTACGACCAGGACGGAGCGGCCGGTGAAGGCGCCGAGCGCGTCGAAGACCGTGCTGGGGCGCCAGCTCCCGGGCCGGCGGATCAGCTCGGTGAAGCCGTCCCCGAACGGCACCGGCCACGCCTCGGGTCCGTACGCCGCCGGTGCGCACAGGCAGATCGCCTCGACCCGGCCGCCGAGGTGCGAGGTCAGATCGGCGACGGTCTGGCCGCTCATGCTGAAGCCGACCAGCGCCAGCGGGCCGCCGTCGGGGGCGAACGCCTCGATGACGCCGAGCGCCTGACGGAACCTCCGCTCCAGGCTCAGCTCCGCCGGCTTTCCGGAGCTGTCCCCGTGTCCGGAGAAGTCGAACGCGAGGGAGGGGTGGCCCGCCGCGGCGAAGTCGCGGGCGAGCGGGATACTCCGCTCCTTGCTGCCGATTCCGGCCCCGTGCATGATCACCACGCCGGCGCGGGCGGTGCCGGCGGACGAGGCGGACGAGGCGGACGAGGCGGGCTCGGTGGGCTCGGTGGGCTCGGTGGGCTCGAAGGAGGCACAGCTCAGGGCTTCGCCGTCGGTGTGGTGGATGAATTCCACGGGTGCTCCCGCTGGTTGGATGCGGCGGCATCGTTGTCTCGGCGGCAGCGTAACGGCCCCGTAAGGCGAGCGGGCCCCGCCGACCGTGTTCGGTCGACGGGGCCCGCTGAGGCGAGTCGGGGCTCAGGCCTTCGCGGCCGCGGCTTCCTTCGTCAGGCGGGCGAGCACGTGGGTCAGCTGCTCGGTGACCTCGGCGTCGTCCGACGGGTGCTGCTCGGCGAAGCGGGTCAGGGAGCCCGGGATGGAGAGCTTGACGTCCTCGACAACGGTGCCGCCGGCGATGCCCACGGACTTACGGGCGTCGTCGTGCGCCCACACGCCGCCGTACTGGCCGAAGGCGGTGCCGACGACGGCCACCGGCTTGCCGGAGATGGCACCGGCGCCGTACGGGCGGGACAGCCAGTCGATCGCGTTCTTCAGGACGCCCGGCATGGTGCCGTTGTACTCGGGCGAGAAGAACAGGAGGGCGTCGGCCTCGCCGGCCGCGGCGCGCAGCTTCGCCCCCGCCGCGGGGACGGACCCCTCGACGTCGATGTCCTCGTTGTAGAAGGGGGTCTCGGCCAGACCCTCGAAGATCGTGATCTCGACGCCCTCGGGGGCGAGCTTCACGGCGGTCTCGGCGAGCTGGCGGTTGGTCGAGCCGGCACGGAGGCTGCCGACCAGGGCGAGGATGCGAA
Organism: Streptomyces sp. NPDC059679; assembly: GCF_042734105.1. Classification (NCBI taxonomy): domain Bacteria; kingdom Bacillati; phylum Actinomycetota; class Actinomycetes; order Kitasatosporales; family Streptomycetaceae; genus Streptomyces; species Streptomyces sp. NPDC059679. The sequence goes on from NZ_JBHWES010000031.1 coordinate 9,102, forward strand.
CAGACATGAGTTCTCCAAGATCGATAGGCGCCCGCGGTGCGGACCTCATTAGTTGAAGGTTGTACCAGATAATCGGACCGCGGTCCACTTTAGCCTAAACGGACCGCGGTCCGCTACGATGGCCCATCATGAACTCGTCAGCGCCGGCCCAGCCCCCTCCCCCTCCCGCCGCGGCATCCGTACCGGTATCCGCGGACGTGGCCGGGCGGCCGCTGCTGCCCATGGCCGGCCAGGCGCCCCCGATGCGGGCCGACGCCGTACGCAACCGGGCCCGACTGCTGGAGGCGGCTGTGCGGCTGGTGGCCGAGCAGGGGGTGGAGAAGCTGACCATGGAGGCGGTCGCCTGCGCCGCGTCGGTCGGCAAGGGGACGGTCTTCCGGCGCTTCGGCGACCGCACCGGTCTGCTCCAGGCCCTGCTCGACCACTCCGAGCAGGCCTACCAGCAGGCGTTTCTCACCGGCCCGCCCCCGCTGGGGCCCGGCGCCCCGGCCCCGGAGCGGCTGGCGGCGTTCGGGGTGACCACCCTCCGGCACATGTTCGCGTATCTCGACCTCTACCTGGCCGGGGATCCGCCCGCCGGCCGCCGCCTGGCCGTGGCCCCGCGCCAGGTCCGGCTCACCCACATCACCATGCTGCTGCGCGAGGCGCGGGCCGAGGGCGATGTGGAGCTGCTGGCGGAGACGCTGATGGGCTACCTGGAGCCCGCGCTCATCCACCATCTGATCCGGCAGCGCGGTATGACGCTGGAGCGGCTGGAGGCGGGCTGGCGCGATCTCGTCGCCCGTACGGTCGGGCCCGCCGGGTGAATGGCCTGGTGGCTCAGGCTTCTTGAGTGTCTACGGCCAGCATCAGCCACAGCCCGGGCAGACCGGCCACCCCCGCCATGATCACCGCGGCCGCGGTCAGCTCGCCGCGCGCCAGGAGCGGGGCGGCGAGCACGGAGCCGAGCGGCGGCGTGCCCTGCATGAGCGTACGCAGCGCGGTGAAGGCCCGGCCGTGCAGCGCGGGCGGGATACGGCGCATCCGCATCGACTGGGCCCATACGGTCATGGGCGCGCTCAGCGCGCCCACCGCGAAGTACCCGGCGCCGACCACCAGGGCGCTGGGCGCCCCCAGTACAGCCAGGAAGGCCGGTCCGGCGGCAGCCTGGCACAGCCCGATCAGCCGCGGCGAAGCCCGTCCGGGCCGCCCGCGCCCGGCGAGCGCCGCGCCCACCACTTCCCCGGCCGCCAGCGCGGCGGTCAGCGCACCGAGGGTCGAGGCCCCGCCGCCCAGCTGGTGCCTGGCCAGCCACGGGCCGACCACCAGCAGCATCCCCTCGGCGATGTTGAAGAGCATGAAAGCCGCCGTCGTGGCCACGACGACCCGGTCACCGGCCACGCTCCTCAGGGACGGCTTCGCCCGCGCCGGGTTCCCGGTGCGCGCGGGCGGAGACAGTGGCTGCCGTACGGTCGCGGCCAGGGCCGCGAGGACGAGGTACGAGGCGGCGTCGACGAGCAGCACGTCGGCCGCGCCGATCGCGCCGACCAGGACACCGGCCAGGGCCGGGCCGACGACGGTCGAGACGCTGAACGCCAGCGACTCCAGTGCGTTCGCGGTGTCCAGGTTCTCGTCGTCGACGAGTTGCGGTATCGCCGCGGGGAAACCCGCCAGCGGAACCATCTTGAGCAGCCCGTAGACCACCGCCACGACGAACGGCAGGGCGGTCGGCATGCCGCCGAAGGCGGCCGTGAGCGGCACCGACGCCACGCACACCGCCCGGAACACGCTGTCCGCGATCAGCAGCGTCCGCTTGTCGACCCGGTCCAGCAGCAGCCCCACCGCCGGCCCGCCGACCACGACGGGCGCGGTGAAGCAGACGCCCAGCAGCCCGAGCCGGCCGGTGCCGCCCTCATCCAGCACCAGCCACGCCAGGGCAAGGAAAGTCATTCCGTCGCCCAGCAGCGACACGGTGGTGCCCAGCCACAGCCGGCCGAACCCGCCCGGCCGCACCAGGACCTGCGCGTACGCCCTCACCGGACACCGCTTCCGCTCTCGTGGGCGAGCAGCCATCGCTTGGCGTCCAGGCCGTAGTAGTAGTTGCCCAGGGTGCCGTCCGACCGGCATACGCGGTGGCAGGGCACGACCAGGGGCACCAGGTTGTACGCGCAGGCGGCTCCCGCCGCCCGCGCGGCGGCGGGGCTTCCCGCGCGGGCTGCCAGCTCCTGGTAGCTGACGGTGGCTCCGGGCCTCACCCGGCGCATTTCCCGCCAGGCCGCGAGCCGGAAGTCACTGCCGGACTGGACGGCGGGGAGCGCGTCGAGCGCCGTCAACTCGCCGTCGAAATAGGCCGTCACGGCGGAGGCGTACGGCTCCACCGCCGCGCCGCCCGGGGCCGGTCGCTGCTTCCGCAGCGGCCGGGGGAGCTCGGCGAGGAGGACGGCGGAGTCCTCGGTGAACCCCGCGGCGAGGATGCCCTCCGGGGCGGTCACCAGGGTGAAGGGGCCGAGCGGGGTCGGCACCGTCGCGGCGTACATGGTCGTGTCCCGTTCTGCTGGTTGGTGTGAGGCATGGGGAGCCCGCACCCGGGCGTCGCGTGCGTCGGGCGCCGAGTGGGCAGGGCGGCCAGGTGGTGAGGTGGCGGCCAGGTGGTGAGATGGTGGGGCGGCGTGGTCAGGGGGTGTGGTCTTGCGGCGCGGACCACAGGTGCATGGCCGCGTACGAGCGCCACGGCCGCCAGCCACGGGCGCGCCGGGCCAGCTCCGCGGGGGCCGTGCGGCCGGCCACGCGGCGGAGCCCCGGGTCCTCGGGGGAGAAGGCGTCGGGGTCTCCCAGCGCATGCGCCGCGATGCGCTGGACGGCCCAGGGGGCGATCCCGGGCAGGGCGAGCAGCCGGGCCGTGGCCTCCTCCCGGTCCGCGTCCCGGCCCAGCCGCAGCGTCCCGCCGTCCACGGCGCGGGCCAGGGCCCGTACGGCGGCGGCCGGTTGGTCGCCGAGGCCGAGCGCGGTGAGGTCGGCGGCAGCGAGCGCGGCGGCGGAGGGGAACAGCCGGGTGGGTCCCGCCGCCGGGGCCGGGGCGCCCCGGTCATGAACCGAGTCGGCCCGGGGCGATCGCGTCTTCCGGCCCGGTCCGCCCTCCCGGCCAGGGCGTGCCGCCTGTCCCGATCCGGCCCCCGCCGCCGATCCGGCCCCCGCCGCCGATCCGGCCCCCGCCGCCGGGCCGGCCTCCCCGCCCGGGTCAGCCTCCGCCGCCGGGCCGGCCTCCCCGCCCGGGTCAGCCTCCGCCGCCGGACCGACCGGCTCGCCGTAGCCGGCAGCCAGCCGCCCGCACAGCCGACGGGCCTCGTCCCGCGGGGCGTACTGCTCGACGACGACACGTACGGCGAGCTCGAACCCCTCCGCGCAGCCCGGCACCCGCAGGCCGGGCGTGGCCCGGTCCAGGGGGCCGAGCAGCGGGTCCGGGCCCAGGGCGTCTGCCACGGCGGCAGGGTCGGCGTCCAGGTCGAGCAGGTCACGGCAGCGCCGTACGGCGGCCGTGATGTCGCGGAGGTCGTCCAGGGACAGCCGCAGCCGCACCTCGGGGACCGGCTCGCGGCCGCCGGAGGTGGCGCTGTTCAGATCCAGCTCGGCGACCCCCGAGCCCCGAGGCAGGCGCAGCGTACGGCGGTAACGGTCGCCGTCGACCTCCTCCACGCCCGGGACCGCACGGTTGCGTAGCCACGTCACCAGCGCCGTGCCGTTCAGCGGGGGCCGGTATCGCAGCCGTAGCGCCAGCGGCCCGGACCGCTGGGCCCGCCGGCCGTCGTGCGGCGTCCGGGCTCCGCCGCCTTTGCGCAGTTCGCTCGGCGAGCGGCCGAACGCGGTGCGGACGCCGTCGTTGAACTGCCGGATGCTGGAGTATCCGGCGGCCAGCGCCACATCCGTCAGGGGCAGGGCGCCTGCCTCGATGAGCAGCCGCGCGGTCTGGGCGCGGCGGTTCAGCGCCAGGGCGAGCGGTCCCACGCCCACCTCCGCGACCAGCTGCCGGTGCAGATGGCGCTCGCTCACCGCGAGCTGCCGCGCCACCCCGGCCACGCCCGCCTCGTCGACGGCGCCGCTCGCGATGAGCCGCAGCGCACGGGCCACCAGGTCGCCCCGGACGTTCCACTCCGGCGACGAGGGTCCGGCCTCGGGGCGGCACCGTCGGCACGCCCGGAATCCCGCCGCCTCCGCCGCCGCCCCGACCCGGAAGAACCGGACGTTCTCCCGCTTCGGGGTGCGCGAGCCGCACACCGGGCGGCAGTAGACGCCGGTCGAGGTGACTGCCACGTAGAAGGCGCCGTCGAACCGCGCGTCGCGGCTGGCCATGGCCCGGTAACAGATGTGGAAATCGAGCACGCGGCCATTCTTCGCCGCCGGTCCGGGCGCTGTCTGGCGGTAATCGGACCAGGTGATGGGCCCGGTTCGGTGAACCACATCCCACCGACTGCCCGTCCTCCAGGGTGACGCGGACATGCGCTTGGCGCGGGTGGGCACGAACGGCCCGCCGTACGGCCTAACATGACGCGCTGTCGAACGTGCCGAAGGTGCCCAGAGCGTCAAAGCCTCAAGAGGATCGAGAACGCCGTTGAGTGGTATGCCGGGCCGGGGACGGCCGATGGTGCTGGATCCCGACGAGGGGGCCCACGCCGCGCAGCGCTGGTCGGCACGGCTGTCCCTGGGCGCCGCCGCGCTGGGCGTACTGCTGCCGATGATCTTCGCCGGGACCGCCAGCCTGATCCTGTTGGTGGTCGGTCTCGGCGGCATGGCGGTGACCGCGGCCTCCGTCTGGTGGGTGCTGACCCGCCGCGGCATGATCCGGATCGCGGCGGCCGCTCTGGCGGTGGCGGCGCCGCTGACCGTGATCGGGTTCTACGACGCGCGGAACCTGCTGTGGGTGGTCATGGTCGCCCTGGGGCTGTGGGGGGTGGCGGTCTGGGCGGGGCGGGCCGCGATCCGCAGCACCGGTTATGGCGCCGTACCGGTGCCGGAGTACGAGACCCCCGCGCCGCGGAACCCCTTCCTGATCATGAACCCGCGCTCCGGGGGCGGAAAGGTGGGGCGGTTCGGGCTGAAGGAGAAGGCCGAACGGATGGGCGCGCGGGTGGTGTTGCTCGACCCCGACCATCCGCAGGACGTGGCCGCCCTGGCCCGGGAGGCGGCGGACGCGGGCGCCGATCTGCTGGGCGTGGCGGGCGGCGACGGTACGCAGGCGCTGGTCGCCGCCGTCGCGGTGGAGCGCGGACTCCCCTTCCTGGTGATCTCCGCGGGCACCCGCAACCACTTCGCGCTGGACCTCGGCCTGGACCGCGAGGACCCGTCGACCTGCCTGGACGCGCTCACCGACGGCGTGGAACTCCGCGTCGACCTCGGCTACGCGAACGAGCATCCCTTCGTCAACAACGCGTCCTTCGGCGCGTACGCGGCGGTCGTCCAGAGCCCCGCCTACCGCGACGACAAGGTGCGCACCACCCTGGAGCTGCTGCCCGACCTGCTGACCCGCCAGCGCGGCCCCCGCATGATCGCGCAGGCCGACGGGGTCAAGATCCCCGCTCCCCAGGCCCTGCTGGTCAGCAACAACCCGTACCGCACCGGCGACGCGGCCGGGCTCGGCCGCCGCGAGCTGCTGAACTCCGGCAGGCTCGGTGTCCTCGGCGTCAAGGTCGACAACGCCGCCCAGGCCGCCGGGCTGCTGCGCGGCCGGAAGGCCGCGGGCCTGACGGTGCGGACCGCCCAGGAGGTGCTGGTGGACGCCGACCGCGAGGAGATCGAGGTCGGCGTGGACGGCGAGGCGCTGATGGTGTCGGTCCCGGTGCGCTGCCGCATCGCGCCCGGCGCGCTGCGGGTACGGGTCCCCCGGGCCCGGCCCGGCGTCCCGGCGGTGAAGCCGCCCATGGACTGGCGGCGGCTGCGCAAGCTGGGCGCTGTGGTGGGGCGTACGGCGGTCGGCGGGCGCGGGTTCTGAGCGCTCCGGCCCCGTAGGGCGGTCTCATTTCCCGCCGGGGCCGAACCGGTCGGCGAGCCAGTTGGTGAACGCCTCGACGCGGGGGCGGTGGCGGGTGTTCTGGAAGGCGCGGATCAGCCAGTGCCCGTCGGCGCCGCGCGTCATCACATACGTCTGCACCGACATGGCCCGCGCGGAGGGGCTGGTCCGCTTGCCCTTGAGGACGGCGCCGCGCGAGTGGATCAGGGCGGTGTCGGGGCCGAGGAAGGCCAGGGTGTCGATCTCGGCGTACAGCCGGGAGTCCTTCAGTACGCCCTCGAAGAGGCCACGGTGTCCGTCGGCGATGCCGTTCCGGCCGGTCATGCGGCCGCCGAAGAAGGTCACGTAGTCGGCGTCCTCGGTGAAGGTGTCGGCGAACGCCTCGGTGTCGCCCCAGGCCCGGCTGTTGGCCTCGAAGAGGGCGCGGACGGCAGCCGTGTCGGTGGTCGCGATGTCTTCGGTGGTGGCGGTGGTCATGGGTGTTCCTCCGATGCTGGTAAACTTGCGTGCGTGCATGCAATATATGCAGGCACGCATGGAGTTGGCAAGGGGGCGTGGGACGACATGACGGAAGAGGGGCGCGACACCATGGCCGACCGGCAACGAAACCAGGAACGCGGACCGATGCTCGGGGAGTTGGCGGGCGTCTACCGGAGCTATCTCACCGCCGTCGTACTGCACGGACAGGCGGCCGCCGACGCCCTGGGGCAGAACCCCACCGACCTGTACGCCCTGAACGCGCTGGAGCTCGCGGGCCCGCTCACCACCGGCGTGCTGGCCGAGCGGATCGGACTGTCGCAGAGCGCCACCACCCGCCTCGTCGACCGGCTGGAGCGGGCGGGCTGGGTCAGCCGCGGGCCGGACCCGGTGGACCGGCGGCGGGTCGTGGTGGCCGCCGTGCCCGTGCCGGAGGAGGCGGACGAGAAGGCGTTCGGCCCGGCCCGCCGCCGTATGGCCGAGGTCTTCGACGGCTTCGGCGACGACGAACTGCGGGTGCTGCGCCGCTACTTCGAACGGGCGGCGCCCGCCCTGCGCGCGGCGACCGCCGAGACGAAGGGGCTGGAGCCGGTCGAGCCCTGACCGTACGGCGGCGACGACCGTACGGCGGCGACCGTACGGCAGCGGCAACTCGCTGACCGGCCCATCCGCCGACTGGCTAATCTGACCCGGTGACCACCGAGCTGACCCTGCTGTCGCGGGTCTCGTGCCGCGGCCGCGAGATAACCGGGCCCCGGCTGCGCGGCCTGCTCGCGCTTCTCGCGGGTGAGCCGCGTACCGGCTGCGGCACCGCGCGGCTGGTGGACGGGCTCTGGCCGGAGGACCGGCCGGAGAACCCGACCAAGGCGCTCCAGATCCTGGTCTCCCGCGCCCGCTCCCAGCTGGGCGCCGATGTGATCGCCAGCACCCCTACCGGCTACCGCCTCGCCCTGCCCGAGGATCAGGTCGACAGCTCCGCCGTCCTGCTCAGCGCGGCCGCGAGCGCCCGGCACGCGCGCGCCGGCGACCACGCCGCGGCGCTCGCGCACGCCGAGGCCGGCCTCGCGCTGTGGGAGGGCGACCCGGGCGGCGAGGCCGACGGCGCGGTGCGGGGCGGCGCGGCCGAGGACCCGGTGGCGGCCCTGCGCGCGGAGCGGGCCGCGACGTACCGGACGCTGGCGCGCGCCCGCGCGCTGGCCCTGTCCCGGCTCGGCCGCCGGGCCGAGGCGGCCGAGCCGCTGGACGGCCTGGCCCGCGAGCGGCCGCGGGACGAGGAGGTGCTGCTGGAGCTGTTGCGCTGCGAGGCGGCCACGCTCGGCCCGTCCGCGGCGCTGGCCAGGTACGACACCTACCGCCGTGCGCTGCGCGACGAGCTCGGCACCGACCCCGGCCCGGCGCTCCAGGCCGTCCATGAGGAACTGCTGCGCGGCGAGGCGCCGGTGGTGCGGCACGGCGTCCCGTACGAGCCCAATCGCCTGCTCGGCCGCGACGAGGACATCGCCGCGGTGGCGGAGCTGCTGCACGCCTCCCGGGTCGCCTCGGTCGTCGGCCCCGGCGGCCTGGGCAAGACGCGGCTGGCGCACGCCGTGAGCCGCCGGGCCGAGCGGCGCGCCGTGTACTTCGTCGGGCTCGCGGGCGTCACCTCCGACGAGGACGTGGTCAGGGAGGTCGCGTCGGCGCTCGGCGTCGGCGAGGCCCCGCCCGGCGCGGTCGGCCATCTGGGCCTGCCGACGGACGTCCTCAGCGGCATCCTGGCCGCCCTCGGTTCCGGGCCGGTGCTGCTGGTGCTGGACAACTGCGAGCACGTCATCCGCGGCGCAGCCGAGCTGGTGCACCACCTGGTGTCCATGACACAGGACTTGCGGGTGCTCACCACGAGCCGGGCGCCGCTCGGCCTGTCCTCCGAGGCCGTGTATCTGCTGCCTGAGCTGAGCCGGGCGACGACGGTCGAGCTGTTCGAGCAGCGGGCGCGGGCGGTACGGCCCGGCGCCGATCTGCCCGCCGACGCCGTCGAGGAGCTGTGCCGCCACCTGGACGGGCTGCCGCTCGCGGTGGAGCTGGCGGCCGCGCGGGTCCGGGTCATGTCGGTCGCGGAGATCGCCCGCCGCCTGGAGGACCGGTTCACCCTGCTGCGCGGCGGCGCGCGGGACGCGCCCAGCCGCCACCGTACGCTGCACGCCGTCGTCGACTGGAGCTGGAACCTGCTGGATCCGGCCGGACAGGCGGCGCTGCGGGCGCTGTCCGTCTTCCCGGGCGGATTCACGGCGGACGCCGCGTGCCACCTCCTCGGAGACGAGGGCGAGGAGGACGACGCCCTCGGGGCGCTCGCGGACCTGGCCGACCAGTCGCTGCTCAAGGTCGCCGACACCCCGTCGGGGGCGCGTTTCCGGATGCTGGAGACCGTACGGGAGTTCAGCACCGCCCACCGGGAGGCGGCCGGGGAGACGGACCGCGTGATCGGCCGTTTCCTCGCGTGGGCCCGCGACTTCGGTGTGGCGCACCACGACTCGCCCCATGAACGCGACTTCTTCGCGCCCCTCGACCGGATCCGGGCCGAGCAGGACAACCTCGTCCACGCCCTGCGGTACGGGCTGGCCCGCGGCGACGGCCCGGCGGTCGCGGCGACGTCCGCCGTACTCGCGTCCTTGTGGACGGTCGAGGGCAACTACACGCGCGTCGCCGCACTGGCCGAGCAGAGCAGCCGGCTGCTGTCGCACTACCGGCCCGAGCGGGGGTCCGACCCCGCGCTCGTCGAGGTGACCCGGACCGCCGCGGCGCTGTTCACCGCGAACACCTTCACCGTCGTCGGGCTGCGCGCCGGCCGCCCGCTGGTCACCCTGCGCCGGCTGCCACCCGCCCCGCCCGACACCCTCGTCCGGGCCATCGCGACCGTGATGGCCGCCGCGCCCGAGGTGCTGGGGCCGGATCCCGTCCCGCTGCGCGCGCTCTGCGACAGCGACGAACCGCTGCAGGCGGTCGTCGCCAACTCCCTCGCGAGCTATGTCCTGGAGCGGCAGGGCGACGTGGACGGCGCGATCCGGGCGGCCGAGGGGATGCTGGACGCGTTCCGGGGCCGGGGCGCCGACTGGGTCGAGGTCCTGGCCCGCACCCGGATCAGCGAACTGTCCCTGCAGGCCGAACGGGGCGAGCAGGGCCGGCGCCATCTGGTCGCGGCGCTGCGGCTGATGGAGGGGGGCATGTCGTGGGGGGACATCACCGGCATCAAGGCGGCCCTGGTCCTCGCCAATCTGCAACTCGGCGCCGTCGACGAGGCGGAGCGATGGCTGCCGCTGACGACGCCCGAACAGCAGGAGGAGGCGGAGACGGTCGGCGCGGTCGCCTTCGGCCTCGGCATGCGGGCGGAGCTGCTGCTCGCGCGCGGTGAGGGCGAGGCCGGCTGCCGCGAGTGGCGGCGGGCCGTCGGGGCGTCGGACGGCGGCGAGCGCGCGTTCTACCGCACCGATCCGCCCGGTCTGGAGCCCTGGACCCTGGAGATCGAAGCCGTCGCCGTGGTCGCTCATGCTCACCACGGCCGGCTCGACCTGATCGCGAATGCCGTCGGCGAACTTCCCCACAAGCTGTGGACAATGCTCAGCCACCCCGTCGAGAAGCCCCCGGCCTATCTGATGGACCTCCCGGTGTGCGGTGCGCTGCTGCTGGCCCTGGCCATGGTGGAACTCGACCGCGCGGAGCGCACCGGGGACGCGGCGGCCCGTACGGCCGGCGCCCGGCTGATCGCCCTGGCGGAGCGGTTCCGCTTCCTGCGCGGCTTCCAGCCGACCATGGCCTCCGCCCGCGCCCGCCACGCGGCCGTACAGGCCGACAGGCCGGCGTACGAGGACGCGGTGTCCTCGTACGCCGCCCTGAGGCGGGAAGAACTGCTGGCCACGGCCCTGACGGCGATCGAGCCCCTGACGCCTGCGCCACGGGAGTACGGCGGGCCCGCTAACGCCGGGGCTCCCGCTTGAACAACGCCCGCGCCCACAGGAAGCCGAGCAGGGTGAGTCCCACGCACCAGGCCACCGCGATGACGCCGCTGTTGCCGATCTCCGTGCCCATCAGCAGCCCCCGCAGCGTCTCGATGATCGGGGTGTAGGGCTGGTACTCGGCGAACCAGCGCAGCGCGGTCGGCATCGAGTCCGTGGGGACGATCGCGCTGCCGAGGAACGGCAGGAACTGCAGCGGCATAGGCGCGTTGCTCGCGGTCTCGGGGCTCTTGCACGCCATCCCCATGGCCGCCGCGAGCCAGGTGAGCGCAACGGTGACCAGCGCCAGGAGGCCGAGCACGGCCAGCCATTCGACGGCGGTGGCGTTCGGCCGGAACCCCATGGCCAGCGCGAGCCCGATGACCAGCGCGATGGTGATCAGCGTCTGGAGCACACAGCCGACGACGTGTCCGATCAGCACCGACGACCGCGAGATCGCCATCGTGCGGAACCGGTTGATGATGCCCGCGGTCATGTCGACGGAGATGGCCACCGCCATCGCCAGCGATCCGGAGGTCGCCGCCATCAGGATGATCCCGGGGGCGGCGTAGTCGATGTAGTCCGTATCGCCGCCCGCCCCGCCCATCGGGCCGACACCGGTGCCCAGCGCGCCACCGAAGACGTACACGAACAGCAGCAGCATGACGACCGGCATCGCGAGGACGGAGATCGACATGGCGGGGTAGCGCAGCGCGTGCCGGAGGTTGCGCCGCAGCATCGTCATGGAATCGCTCAGCGGACGGGACAGGGGACGGGACGCGGGACGGGACAGGGGACGGGACATGGTGCTGCTCATCACGCGTTCACCTTCTGTGCGGTGGTGGTCGGGTCGGTCGGGTTGCCGGGCTTCTCGGTGAGGGCGAAGAAGACGTCGTCGAGGTCGGGGGTGTGTACGGACAGCTCCTCGGCCTCGATCGACTCGGCGTCCAGCCAGTCGAGCAGGGACCTCAGCTCCCGTACGCTGCCGTCGCTCGGCACCTGGAGGGTGAGCGCTTCGTTGTCGCGCGAGACCTCGCCGAAGGCGCGGGCGGCCCGTTCGAGATCGCCGGGCACGGCGAACCGCAGCCGGACATGCCCCCCGGGAATCCGCCGCTTGAGCTCTTCCGCGGTCCCCTCCGCGACCAGCTTGCCGCCGTTGAGCACCGCGATGCGGTCGGCGAGCTGATCGGCCTCGTCCAGGTACTGCGTGGTCAGGAACACCGTGACCCCGTCCGCCACCAGGTCCCGGACGATCTGCCACATGGTGTGCCGGCTGCGCGGGTCGAGGCCGGTGGTCGGCTCGTCGAGGAAGATGATGCGCGGCCGCCCGACCAGGGTCATCGCGATGTCGAGCCGCCGCTGCATCCCGCCCGAGTAGGTGGCGGGCGTCCTCTTGGCCGCGTCGACCAGGTCGAACCGCTCCAGCAACTCGGCGGCGCGCCGCCGCCCCTCGCGCCGGCCCAGGTAGTTCAGGTCGGCCATCAGGAGCAGGTTCTCCTCGCCGGTGAGCAGATGGTCCACCGCCGAGAACTGCCCGGTCACCCCGATCGCGGACCGCACCGCGTCGGGGTCCTTGGCCGGATCGTGCCCGGCGACGCGGATCTCACCGCCGTCGGCGCCGATCAGCGTGGACAGGATCTGGACCATGGTGGTCTTGCCGGCGCCGTTGGGCCCGAGCAGCGAGAAGACCGTGCCCTCGGCGATGTCCAGATCGATGCCGCCGAGCACCACCTGCTCGCCGTACGCCTTGCGCAGTCCGGTCGCCGTGATGGCCCGGGGGGATCGGGAAGTCGTCATGCCCAAGAGAGTGCGGGCGGCCGGGTTCACGGCGGTTTCACGGCGGTTTCAGGGGCGCCGGGACCAGTTCGCACGGAGGTTGTGCTTGTGAGTGTCATGCGTAAGGCCCGCTTGACCATCGAGCAGACCTGAAAAACCACTGACCGGGGCGGCGGCGCGTGATACGTGTCTGAGGAAGGGCGGGACGGGAAACGGGGGATCATGTCCGGAACGCACAACGAGTTCAGCGGCACGGCCCACCACGTCGTCCAGGCGGGATCCGTGGGGTCGGTGCACTTCCACGGACAGCCCTCAGCCGTCCAGGCCCTCGACAGTCTGCCGCCCCGCCACCGTCCGCTCGTCGGACGGGACGCGGAGCTGGCGACGGCGCTGCGGGCCCTGGAGCCCGGATCCGAGCACACGGCGCTGGCCGTGATCGGCCCGCCCGGTGTCGGCAAGACAGCGCTGGCCCTGGAGGCGGCGCACCGCGCGGTTGCCGAGCGCTGCTTCCGGGGCGGAGTGCTCTACGCCGACCTGGGCACTCGCGGGGCCGAACGGCCGCCCACCACCGAGGAACTGCTGGGCGAGCTGCTGCGCATGCTGGGCATCCCCGGTGACCAGCTGCCGACCCATCGCATCGGACTCACCGCCCTGTTGCGCACCGAACTGGTGCGACAGGCCGAGCGACGCGGGGCCGTGCTCGTCGTGCTGGACAACGCGTCCGACGACACCCAGCTCGCCGCCTGTCTCCCGCCCGAGGGCTCGCACCGCCTCCTCGTCACCTCACGTATGCCCCTTGAGGCCCCCGGCACCGCCGCACTGCGCCTGGCCCCGCTCTCCGCCGAGGACGCCCGCACCGTACTCGGCTCGCCGGGGACGGTCCCGGACGCCGAACTGGACGAGGTCGCCCGGCTGTGCGGAAGGCTGCCGCTCGCCCTGAGCGTCGCGGCGGCCCGGCTGGGGGAGTACCGGGAAGCGGGGGCGGGGCTGCTGCTGGCAGCCCTGCGCACCGAGTCGGCGCGGCTCGCCGAGTTGGGCATGGAGGCCGCGTTCGACGTCTCGTACCACGCCCTCCCACCGGCCGACGCGCGTCTGTTCCGCCTGCTCGGCCTCCATCCCGGCACCTTCCTCGACGCGGCGTCGGCAGCGGCCCTCAGCGGCCGCCCCGAGAGCGAGACAGGACCCGCCCTGCGCCGCCTGCGTCGGGCCCATCTGCTGGAACCCGGCGACGCCCACGGCCGGGTCCGCTTCCACGACCTGACGCGCCTGTACGCCCGAGAGCGCCTGGCCGACGAGCCCGAGCCGGAGCGCAGGGCCGCCCTCGACCGCTTCCTCACCCACTGCGCACAGCGTGTGGCGGGGGCGGACGACGAGTGGCTCGGGCAAGAGCGCCGTATGCTCGCGAGCGCCGTCGACGCGGCCGTGGACGCGGGCCTGTACGAGCACGTGGAGCCGCTGGCCGCGCCCCTGGCACGCTTCCTCGTCCGGCAGGCCCGTTTCGTCGAAGCCCTGCGCCTGCTCCGCGAGATGGTGATCGCGGCCCAGTGGCGGCGGGACCTGGTACGGGAAGCGGACCTGTTCCTGGCGATGAGTCGGCAGTACGCGGCGCTGGATGACGACGAAGGGGCCTGGGTATGTCTGCGCGCCCACTACGCGCTCCAGATGCGCCGGGGTGTGGGCGCCACCTTCGCCCATGAGCAGCTGGGGAGGGTGGCCCTGAACCGGGAGGACTACAAGTCCGCCGCCCGGCACTTCCGCAGGGCCGTCAAGGCTTCGAACCGGCTGGGCGACCAGCGCCGACTCGCCGTTGCGCTCGACCATCTGGGCGAGGTGCACGCCCACCTCGGACGGGATGCCGACGCCTTGCACATGTTCCAGCGTGCGCTCGCCGCCGCCCACGAGGCAGCCGCCCCGGACACCGTCTGCATCGTGCACATCGACCTGGCCAAGCTCGCGCAGGGTTACGGCTCCTGGCCCTTTCCGCGGGACGCCGAGGGCGAGCCGCCCCCCGACTGGGAGTCGGCCCGGTTCCATGCCTCCCAGGCCCTCGACCTGGCCCACCGGTCGGGCGACGTCCGTGCTGTCATCGGTGCTCTGATCGCGTCGTCGGTCGCGCTGAACGGAGCGGGCGACGAGGAGCAGGCCATCACCACGACACGACGGGCCGCCGATATGGCCCGCGAGCACCGGCTGCCGCATGAGGAGGTGGCTGCCCTGGTCCAGGAGGCGTTGATACTGGAAGGCCTTGGCCGCGGCGACGAGGCGGAAGAACGGTTGGCGGCTGCAAGGGCGCTGGAGGACGGTGCGGGTACGGGCGGGCTGCCGCCCGGCACCCCGGAGCCGCCTCCGCCGTCTCCCGCCCGCCTCGACCGACACGTCGTGCTGCGCTCCCTCCTCCTCCCCGCCTTCGGTGTTGTCATCGCTTTGGCCGCCATCGCGCTCCGCGGCTGGAGCTGGCTCTGGGCCGGCTACGGAGCGCTGATGACGGCCGAGTTGTGGGAGCACTACGACCAGGCGGTCAAGTCGGCCGTCGACGGCTTCCGGGGCCGGGCAGGGGAGATCCTCTGGGCCCTGGCGTCGCCGGTGGCTATCTGGGTGGCGTGCCTGGCGGCCTTCGCGGAGCACGCTCTCGATGGGGTCCTGTGGTGGTGCGTCGCGGTTTACATACCGGTCGCCCACGCGCGGCTCATGTTTGTCGGGCAACGACGCGAAGAGCGGCGGATCTCCCGGATGCCGGACGACTTCTGAGCCGTCGCGGTCCAGGGCCGGTGGAACACCGGTCTGATCAGCGTGATGGGGCAGGCGCCGCCCCACCGTAGAGTTCGTCGACGCCGATGAGCAGTACGCCGTCGTCACCTGCCGCCGCGCCGCGCAGCGCGTCGCTGAAGCCCGCGGCGCTGAAGCAGGCCAGCCCGCACTGACTGGTGTCCATGCCGCGTCCGGCGAGGAGTTCCCGCGCCCGAGCGAGGCGCTCCAAGTGGCTCAGCCCCATGACCGTGCCCCACTTCGCCTCACCGAGCAGGTGGACCGCCGGCTTTCTTCCCCCCGACCCGGGTTCGACCACGGCTACATCGACTTGAATCTGCCGCCGCGCCGCCGGGTCCGTCACCACACCACAGCCGACCTCGCCCAAGGCCGGGCCGAGCAGGGACCGTCCGGGCCCGAGCAGGTACTCACGGCACACCGCCTCGAAGTGCGGCCCGGCCACCTGGGCGGCGAAACGCTCCGCGGACTGGGCCCACACCTCGGCCGCCTGGCCACTTTCCAGGCGGGCCCAGGCGGGTCGCATCACGGCCTCGTAGAAATTGATCAGCGGCTCGGTGATGCGGTACTGCGACTTCCCGGCCCGGAAGATGTCCGCTTCTCTCGCCAGTAGATGACTGTCCTCCAGCACATGGAGCGGGTGTGAGATGTCCACTGACTTACGGCCGATATAGCCCGCGATCCCGCCCCGGGTGGTGTTGCCCTGAGCCACGGCGGCGAGGACCGAGTGGTACAGCGCGGTGTCCCGGATGTCCGCTTCCTCGGCGAGCAGATACCGCGCCTCCCTGAAGAGAGGACTGAAGGGGGACAGGACCGTACGGCAGATCCAGTCGTCGAACTCCTCCAGGCTGCCCGGCACATCGTCCCCCAGGAACTGCCGCCGGTACGCCGGCGTGCCGCCGACCACGGCATGGAGGCGGGCCGCGAGGGCCGGGTCGTCGGCGACCCCCCAGAAGTCGGCGGCAGCCCGGTACCCGAAGGGGCGAACCACAAGTTCCATCTGCGCGCGCCCCCGCAGGGGTGCGGTGCTCGCCAGCAGACCACCCATGACAGACATCGCCGATCCGCACAGAAGCAGCCGCATCCAGCTCTCGTCGACCTGGAAGCGGTCGATCTCCCGCTGGATCAGCGACGGAAGCTCCGGAGCGGTCTTCGCCAGGTACGGAAACTCATCGATGACCACGAGCAGTGGCGCGTCCGTCTGCCGAGGTCCGGCGAGGCCGAACAGATAGGAGATCGCATCATCCCAGGTGGCGAAGGAGAACGGCGCCGGAGATCCCGTGTGATCGGCGAGGGCCGCGCCGAACTGGCGCAGCGACTCTGCTTCGGTCGCCGCCGTGGCCCCGAAGTAGAAGCCCCCGAGCTGCTCGACCAGGGTTCGCAGGAGGTAGGTCTTGCCCATGCGCCGCCTGCCGCTGACGATCCCGAGCATGGCGTGCGGCAGAGGCCGGCTCACGAAGGCGGAGAGAGCGTCCCACTCCGCACCGCGGTCGAAGACATGCGACGGCTTGTACAGAGGTGTACGACGCTGCATCGCCTCGGGCCTTCCTTAGGAGTGCACTCCTAAGGAGTGTACTCCTAACTGTTGGCGCTGAGATCAGAGAGGCGCGGTGGCTCCGGCGGGCGCCATGAGCGCGTCGGCCACCGCTGTGCGCGCGTACAGCACCGAACGTCCCGCCCGGTGTGCCGTCACCAGCCCCGCTCCGCGCAGCGCGGTGAGATGCTGCGACACCCCCGCCGCCGACATCCCGAACTGCGCCGCGAGCTGCTTCGTCGACGCGGGTGTGTCCAGCTCCGCGAGCAGCAGTGTGCGAGACCGGCCCAGCACGGCCGCGACCGCGTCGACCGACCCCGTGTGCCGCGGCTCCCACAGTGTGCCGATTCCGCGCGCGGGATAGGCGAGTTGCGGAGGGCCGGGCGGTACGGACCGGGTGAGCACCCGTGGCCAGGCGAAGGCGGAGGGCACCAGCAGCAGCCCTGCCCCGGCCTCGTCCCGGCTCAGCCCGCAGTGCCGGCGCACCAGGCGCAGCGTGCCGTCGTCCCAGCGCACGGTCTCATGCAGCTCGCCGAGGACATGTCCGGCGCCGTGCTCGGCCACCTGCCGGGCCCGGTGGAACACATCCGCCTCCAGTAGCTGTCGGATCCGGTCCCAATAGGGTGCGAGCGCCAGCTCCCAGTACGTCTCGATTTCGGCGGCGACCTTCCGCAGCGCCGCTTCAGGGGCCTCCCTGAGCAGCCGGATCCGTGGCTGCCGGCCCAGGTCCCGTTCGGCACCGAGCATGTCCAGTTCCGTGCGCACGCGCGTCGACGGGGTCTGCCGGATCGCGTCGAGTTCGGCGGCGAGGGTGGGGAAGGGGGTCACCGGGGTCGGGTTGAGGAAGTCCGCGAGATAGCCGCCCTCGGGAATCAACGCGGCCAGCCAGCCGCGGTCGAGCCCCGCCTCCGCCAGCCGCGGCCGTACCTGCGCCGCCCACCGCCGGTGCAGCGGCGGCTCGCCCTCGGTGCGGCGCAGCAGCCGAAAGCTGGTGACGACTTCCCACATCGGGGAGACCGCGAAGCGTGTCTGTGCCAAGTCCGCGGCGGAAAAGCTGAGCCCGGTCTCCATGCGACCTCCCTGCCGACGACGCCCACGGCCGCCCATGGATTCGGTCTCACCTTAATCAATGGTAAGGCCGCTGGGTCACCCCGCACCCTCCAGGCATGCTCTCCACATTCCGCGGCCTGCCGTCCGTCGTCTGGACCGTCTTCGCCGGCACGATCGTCAACCGGCTCGGCTACCTCGTCACCCCTTTCCTGGTCTTCTTCCTGGCGGCGCGCGGCGTCACCGGCGCCGAGACCACCTATGTCCTGGGCGCCCTGGGCGCGGGCAACCTCCTCGGCCCGGCACTCGGCGGCCTGCTCGCCGACCGGATCGGCCGCCGTTCCACGATGCTGATCGGTCTCCTGGGCGCGTCCGCCGCGCAGGGCGCCCTGTTCGCGGCGCCAGGGGTGCTGACGATGGCCGCCGCCGCCCTGCTGCTCAGTGCGGCGGGCGCGATGATCAGCCCGGCCGCGTACGCGCTGCTCGCCGACTCCGTGGACGCGGGCCGCCGGCAGCGCGCGTACGCGCTCTTCGGCTGGGGTGTCAACATCGGAACGGCCGTGGCCGGCGTTCTCGGCGGCTTCCTCGCCGCACACGGCTTCTGGCTCCTGTTCACGGTCGATGTGGCCACCATGCTGGTCTACGCGGTGATCGTCGCCACCCGTCTGCGGGAGACCCGCCCCGCCGGGAAGGACAAGGGCGCGGTGGCGGACGGTATCGGCTATGGCGTCGTCCTGCGCGACCGTCTGCTGCTCGCCCTGCTCCCGCTGTTCGGAGTCCAGCTCTTCGTCTACTCGCTGACCGAGGTGGCCCTGCCACTGGCCATCCGCGACAGCGGGCTCTCGCCGGCTGTGTACGGCGCGATGGCCGCGGTCAACGCGGTGTTCGTGGTCGTACTCCAGCCGGTCGCCACGGCCACTCTGGCCCGGCTTCCGCAGTTGCCCGTGCAGGCGGCGGGCAGCGTGCTGATCGCCGTGGGCGTGGCGCTGACCGGTGTGGCCGACAGCGTGGCCGTGTACACCGCGTCCGTGGTCGTCTGGTCCCTCGGTGAGGTCGTGGTCGCCGGGATCGCCGCGTCGATGGTCGCCGGCCTCGCTCCGGCTCACGCCCGCGGTCGCTACCAGGGGGCCTTCCAGTGGACGTGGGGAGCGGCCCGGTTCGGCGCCCTCACCCTGGGCGTCACCGTCTACACGTCCCTGAGCCCCGCCGTCCTGTGGTGGAGCGCCCTCCTCGCCGGCGTCCTGACCTCGGCTGTGACCCTGGCGCTCCGGTCCCGGGTCGACCGGCGCATGGAGCACGACCTGGCTGCCTGATGGAGCGGGACCCCTCCCGCTCCCCTGGGCCTAACGTCGCGCCATGGCGCGGGCAGACATGGAACAGGCATTGGACGATGCGCTGGCGCAGCTGACGATCAGGGACCGGCTGCGCGTCAGGCGGCTGAAGTTCCGCCGTGCGGCCGGAGCGCTGATCCTTCAGCTGGAGGGCGAGGAGCCGGCCGTACGGGGCTGGCCCCGCCGCTTCCACGAGCGGTACCGCGGCGTTCTGCCGCTCAACTGCCCGGACGAGCTGCCGGAGGAGGAGACGCAGGAGCAGCAGGTCGTCACCGAGCTGCTGGCCATCGCCCAGGGCTGCGGATACGACGGCCGCCCGGCCTACCGGCTGCCCATCAGCTTTCCCCGGTTCGCGGCGGCCTTCGCGGCGCTGTACGTCTGGCGGCCGGACGACGGGCAGCTGCCCGCCAAACAGAACTCCAAGATCGCGCGGATGGTCAAACAGGCGATCGCCGAGGAACGCCGCTACACCCTCCAGGAGATGAAGGAACGGGCCGAGGCGCTGGCCCGGGACGAGCAGGTGGCCCAGCGGCTGGGCGGGCTGGTCGGGGTGATGGTGAAGGTGGCCGACGTCTGCCGCTTCCCCCACCGCCGTACGGTTCGCTGGTACCGCAGGAAGTGGTTCCGGGGCCGGGTCGTCACCCAGCTGGAGGTCTTCCGGGAGTTACGCGGCCGGCAGCAAAGGCCCGTGGCGGACAAGCAGCTTCTGCTCGTCGAGGCGCTGCTCGCCGACATCGACGCGCATTACGGCCGCTTCCGCCGCCTCAACCGGGCGCGACGCCCGGTCATCCTGCTGCCGGACGTCGATCTGTCCTCCGCACGGCGGCTGATCAGGGACCGGTTGCTCGACGCCTACGACGACGGGGCGCGCGAACTGCGGGTGCACCCTGTCGTCATCGCCACCTGCGCCCCGGGCGCCGCGCCACCGCCGCGCGGCGGCAAGCCTTCGGTGACCGCGGAGGAGCTGCCCGCGGCGGTGCCCGAGCGGTTCCGCGAGCGGGACGAGGCGGTGGAGCGGTGGCGGCGCAGCCAGGACGTACCGCTGCCGAGCCGGGTCCTCCAGGTGCGCCTCGCCTCCCCGGCTCCGGCCCCGCTCCCGCCGCTCAAGGCCGGCCGCTGGGGGCCGGCGATGCTGTCCGCCGGCACCGTCGGCGTGGCCCTCGCGGTGCTCGCCGGGCTGCTGAGCTGGGCTCCTTGGGATCGCGCTGACGGCTGTGGCGAGCGGCTGCTGATGCGGGGCGCGGACTGCGTCGGGGTCTCGGACGGGACGGGGGTGTTCATGCCCCGCGTCCAGGGCATGCGCGAGGTGTTCGCCGGGATCGAGGCGGAGAACGAGCGGATCGAGCGCAAAGCGCATGCGACCGTGGCGCTGATGATCCCGATGGAGTCGGACAACGCGGCCGTACGCAGGCAGATCGTCAGCGAGGTACAGGGCGCCTATCTGGGACAGCTCCAGGCGAACGGCTCGGACGCGGCCCCACCCATCCGGCTGGTGCTGGCCAACCCCGGCCGGGACTACCGGGCATGGTCGTACACGGTGGACCGGCTGGTCGACCAGGAGCCCGAGTTGCGGATGGTCGTGGGCTTCAACCTGAGCCTCGACAACACCCAGGACGCCATGCGCCACCTCACAGGCGACCTGAAGATCCCCGTCGTGGCGGGCCTGGTCACCTCCCAGGCCTTCGCCAACACCGACGGCCCCGGCCCCTACCGCTACCCGGGCCTGGCCCGCGTGGTCTCCACCAGCAAGGACCAGGCCGCCGCGCTGCTCCACTACGACCCGGGCCTGGCCCGGGCCCAGACGGCGCTGGTCGCCGACACCCGGCCGGGCGACAGCTACAACAAGTCGCTCCGCGACGCGTTCACCGAGGCCAGAGGGGCCGGTGCCGGAGCCCAGGACATGACCTTCACCTCGGAGGGGCCGGAGACGGCCGGGGTCACCCCGAACGAGTTCGAGACCTTCGCCATGAACCTCTGCGAATCCAAGGCACGCGTCGTCTACTTCGCGGGCCGGGCCTTCCACCTGGAACTCTTCGTGAAGAAGCTGGCCCGCACGTACTGCGCCCGTAAGCAGTCGTACACCGTGATCACCGGCTCCGACGCCACCTCGCTCGACGAGCGCCTGGGCGGCGACGAACGCGCCCTGCTCCGGGGCGACTCCAAGGCCGGCACTCCCACCATCAACGTCCTGTACGCGGCGCCGGCACACCCCGACGCCTGGAACGTGGAACTCGAACGCTGGAAGAAGCGCGCGGGCCCGAAAGGGGCGGACCCTGGCAAACAACCGCGCTATCTGGTCGAACCGCAGCGGGCGATGGAGCAACTGCGCTCGGAGGCTCGGGCCCATGAGGGAAAGCTGGGCACGGTGCGACTCGACGACGGACGGGCGATCGAGACCCACGATGTGATCCTGACCGCCGCGAAGGCCCTCACGAAGGCGGCGGCGACCACCAGAACGCCCGTCCCCTCACAGGAGCGGATCAAAGAGGACTACGAGAATTTGAACTCCGCCTTCCGGATCCAGGGAGCAGGCGGCTGGATCTGCCTGACGAACGCCGGCAACCCGTACAACAAGGCCCTGGCCATCGTCCGCCTCGACCCGATGCGCACCAAGCTGACCTTCGAGGCACTGGCCTGGCCCAAGGGCACCCCGGCCCAGGACGACCGCTGCGTGGTGCCGCAGAAGCCTGCCTGATCACCGCGGTTTCACGGGCGCCGGGTCCAGGCGGGGCCCGCGAAGCGGGCGAGTGCGCGGTCGACTTGGGCGGCGGACTCCTGGAGGCCGGTGAGGGCCAGTCCGCAGTGGGTGACGATGACGCCGCCGGACCAGGGGCGGAAACAGCCGCCCCAGCGCCATCGGGGAGGGACGTCGGCCCCTTCCTTGAACCAGACGACGATGGACGGGGTGTGGCCGGGACCGAGGAGCGGCGGCATCACCTCCACCCGGCTGAGCTCCGACCAGGGGATTCTGGTGCGCCGTCGGCCGGCGATCAACTCCATTGCGTCGTCGTCGATATGTAATTCCAATGGCACATAGAAAGGGATGCTGAGCATCGCGCTCAGGAGTGCGAGAATGGGGAGCACTCCCCACGCCGCCGCGAGAAAGTCCATCGCCAAAATGGCCCAGGTGCCGGCCAGCAGAACGGCGATCGGCGCCGCGACAGCCACCGCCACAGCCGTGTTCCCTCCCAATCTTCCCTTGAAGACGGCCCTTGCCCCGAAAGCCTCGGCCGTGACGGCGAACTCGTCCGTGTATCCCCTCCAGCGTTCTCCCGCGAAGCGGGTAAACGCCGCTGAGAGTTCGCCGGGCGTGGCGGCCACGTTGGTGAGACCCATTTTCATCCCGCCGAATCGCGGGTCGTACGGCAGTGACCAACGCTCACCGCGGGGGGCCGTCACGATCAGGAGGAAGGACTCTGCAAGTGATGCGTCACTGATGGCCCTGACCTCAGTGATCGAATCCCAGGAAAGACACGTCGAGCGGTGCGCGTAGCGCAGTCGAAGTACCTGGTCGTCCAGCTCGACCCGAACAGGCAGGAACGAGAGCCAGAGCAGGAGCGCTGCGATCGCGACCCCGAAGAATACGGTGATCCAGCGGGCGGTACCCGAAGTATCCACCCACACGGCGAACGCCGTCACCGCGAGCCCGAGCCAGGCCGCCGCCACGTTGGCGGCGTATTTTCTACCCCTTCCGAAGCGCGCATGCGTCGCCTCGCTCAGGCCGTGACCGTCGTCCCACAGAGGTCCGGCGAAGGAGGCGATCGCAGCCTCTACCTCGCCGGGCGATGCCTGGACGTAGCGCAGGTTGCACAGCACGAGAACGTTTCGCCGGCGGTCCATGCGCGGGTGAAACGGGCGGGAGCGTCGCGGTGGAATGAAGCCGCGCCTGGTTCTGACCGCGAGCCAGTGCGGGGAATCGTGCCCAGGGCGCCCGCGAACCGTCATCATCTGCTGGACATCGCTCCACCGAAGCCACGTCTTATCGCCCTGCACTGCGAAAAGCAGGCCCTCTTCGCCGATGGTCAACTCGTAGATTCGAGGCACCAAGAAAAGTACCCGGTCACTTAAGGCGACCGCCATCATGGAAACAGCTGGAGCCAAGGTAAAGGAAACCACCAGAGTTTCGTCATCGTTGGCCACGAACGCCACATAGAGAATGGCGGCCACCACCGGAGGCCCGGCCAGGCCGAGATAGAGGAGAGCGCGCCGCCACATCAGGCGTCGGGTGTTCGTACGGAACATCACCGGTTCCCGCGGCGCGCGGGCGGCGTCCTCGGTGGTCTCACCACCGCCCGTGCCCTCAGCGGCCGCCGTGGACGACGCTCCATGCCGCGCGTTGCGCACCAGCCCCAATTCCCCCACGCTGTCCGTCCCCTGGCGCCGCGGCCGAGGCGCCAGCGTGCGCCGGAGTTCGTCGTAGACGCGATCCAGCGTGAGGTGGGGCCCCGCGTCCGCGATGCCCTCCTGGAGCAGTTCGAGCAGCTTGCCGGTGAAGACGGTGTGTCGCTCGCCGGCGCGGGCGATCGCCGGGAGGTTCGCCGATGTCGCCGTCAACGTATAGGCGCCGCTGGTCTCCGTCTGCCCGAACGCGATCGCCGCCGCGTCCGTCCCCATCGTGTCCACGATCGCCCGGCCGCTGTAGCAGCAGTCGAGGATGATGACGCGGTTGCGGGCCCGGCTCGCGGCCACGGCTTCGCGGATCTCGGAGAATCGCACCGCCGTGTAGAGGGGTTCGTCCGGGTTGCTGCCGGACAGCGCGAGGAAGAGTTCATTGGTTTCCGGGTCGATGAGCCCATGGCCCGCGAAGTACACCAGAAGCAGATCGTCGGCCTCCCTGGCCGCCTTTCTGACCTCCTGGCACACCTCCCGGTCCTCGGTCCGGTCCAGCAGGGACCGGCAGTGGTCGGCGGGCAGTCCGGTGAGTGTGGTCAGGAGGCGGCCGAGCTGGATGACGTTGCCGGTGACACCGGGCAGCTCGGCGAGGCCGGATTCGACGGTGTAGGACCGGGTTCCGATGAGCACCGCGCGGGACCGCCGCGGGTCGGGCAGCCCCATCGGTCAGTCGTCCGACGCCGGAGGCTGACCGAGCGCTCTGCGGATGAGGGATTCGGCGTCCTGGATGTTGTCCGCCTTGACGCGCACCGTCTCGCCGTTGGCGCCGGTTATCTCGATCTCGACCTGGGACCGTTGCTGCTTCAGCCAAATCGGCAGGGACCTGGCCAGCACCCCCACCGTGCCCGAGCCGACGGCCAGGACCAGCGCCTCGACCACGCCGCCGCTCATCTGCTCAGGGCCCGGAGTGGAACGCAGCGGTGTGATCCGGCCCCGCAACTCCGGTTCGTTTCTCAGCCACTGGCGCAGGCGCTCCAGCGGGGTGTCGGGAGCGGCGTCAGCCGTCTCCCCCGTCGTGCGCAGACCGATCCGGAGTTCCATCCAAGCCCCCCTGGAACCAGCGACCTCAGCCGAACGAGCATAGCGAGCCACCCGGCGGTCCGTCCTCTGCCGCGTCTTTTGCCAAGTCTTGTGCACCCGTTTCCCGCCGCGTGGCCGACGGAGCGGTGAGCGGTCATACGATCAGTCCGCCTCGGGAGGGGAACGCGTTTTCTGACCGCGTTCGTCCGCATAGCGGGCGGTATTCGCGCTGCCGTTGTCCGGCCGCTTCTCCCTGTCCGGGTGCGAGTCGATCCTTCACCGACAGGAGACCTGAGTGTTCGCTGCCCAGAAGCGGGAGCGGCGCAGAAGGCGGGCGCGAAGAGCCCTTCCCGCCGCTGCCGTCGCGGTCGCCGCCGGCCTCGCCGCCGCCCTCCCCCTCGCGCCGGCCCATGCCTCGCCCGCCCACGCCTCGCCCGCGCCGGCGACGGCGGGCCGCGACGCGGTCCCCTCGCACACCGAACTCCTGGCCCGGATCAAGGGCGCGTTGAACGCCGATCAGCGTCAGGCGCCCACCGAGTCCAAGCCGTCCGCGCCCTCGGCGGGCGCTACCTCGCCGTCGGACGCCACCTCGCCGTCCGGCACCGTCGACCCCAAGATCATCGGCGGTACGGAGACCACCATCACCACGGCCCCGTGGATGGCGCAGCTGTGGTACTCCGACGACAAGGGCACCGCCGACACCTCGGACGACATCGGCTTCTTCTGCGGTGGCACAGTCGTGGCCCCCACGAAGATCCTGACCGCGGCGCACTGCGTCAAGGGCTACGACTGGAACGCCAACGGTGCCGTCATCACCGGCACTGCCCAGCTACCGACGGACAACAGCGACGGCTCGGTCGATGTGCACGGAGGCACCGTCTCCGGGGTCTGGCGGCAGTGGAACCACCCGTCGTACAGCGCGACCACCATCGACAACGACATCGCGGTGCTGACGCTGCCCAGCCCCGTCACCGCCAAGCCCGCCCCCATCACCACATCCAACGACACCGCGTCGTACGCCGCGGGCACCAAGGCCACCCTCTACGGCTGGGGCCGCACCAGCTCCACCAGCCAGGACATCTCCGAGACGCTGCGCACCGCGACCCTGCCGATGGTCTCGGACACCACCTGTGGCACCACGTACGGCAGCCAGTTCATCAAGGGTCACATGGTCTGCGCAGGCGAGCCGGCCAGCGGTTCGGACAGCGGCACCGTCGCGGCCTGCAACGGGGATTCGGGCGGACCGCTGATCGTCGGCGGCAAGGTCGTCGGCGTGGTGTCGTGGGGCACGACCGACTGCGTGGCCGAGGGGTCGTACAGCGTGTTCACCAAGGTGAGCACGTACGTCGGGGCGGCCTATCCGCGCATCGACGACACCAACCTGAGCGGCGACGCCAGGGCCGACCTGTTCGTACGCCGCGCCTCGGACAACACGGGCTACGAGTACGACTCCAAGGGCACGTCGTTCGCGACCAGGGTGTCCTGGGGCTCGTACAGCGACAAGAACGTTGTCCTGCAGGCCGACCTCAACCGGGACGGCTTCCAGGACCAGATCATCCGCCGCGCCTCCACCGGCGCGATCTACTGGCGCCACTGGGTGCCGGCCAGCGGCAGCTGGGCCACCACCCTGGTCTTCGGCAACTGGTCCACCCGCACAAAGGCCGTCGCCCCTGGCGATGTGACCGGCGACCAGCTGCCCGACCTGCTCTCGGTGACCGCGAGCGGCACGCTCTACATCTACCCGGGCAAGGGCGACGGCACCTTCGCCTCCCCGGTCGCGGTCGGCAGCGGCTGGAACCAGTACAACCGGCTGCTCGGGCACGGGGACTTCACCGGCGACGGCAAGCCCGACCTGATCGCCCGGAGCAGCAGCAACTCGTACATCTACCTCTATCCGGGCACCGGCAAGTCCGGCTCCGGGGCGTTCGGCACCCGGATCCACGTCCGTACCTGGAGCCAGTACAACGCCTTCGACACCGTCGGCGACATCACCGGCGACGGCAAGGCCGACCTCGTCGCCCGCACCTCCGCCGGGACGCTCTACCTCTACCCGGGCACCGGCAAGGCCACGTCCGACCTCTTCGGCACGCCGGTCACGATCGGCACGGGCTGGCAGCAGTACAACCTCTTCGGCTGAGCCGGCTGAGCCGGCTGAACTGGCCGAAAGAGGTGGGTTTGCAGGGCGTCCGTCCCCTAGCTGGGGCGGGCGCCCTCGCCGTTTCTGAGTGCCGTGGCCGCTTCGTGGTCGCCGCGTTCCTCCAGAAGGGCGGCGAGGTTCGCCACGGCGTGGGCGTTGCCCGCCTCGGCCGCCCGGCGGTAGAGCGGTTCCGCCTCCTCGAGGTCCCCTCGTTCGTCGAATCGCGCCGCGAGCTCGAAGGTCGCCTGGAGATTTCCCGCTTCCGAGGCCAGACGGTAGACCTCGTCCGCTTCTTCCTCCTCGGAGAGGTTCTCCAGCAGGCCCACCAGGGACTCGCACACGTCTTCATCCGCGCGGTCCATGTCGAACACCCGCCACAACAGCTCCACCGACTCTCCGTCCGGCACCTGAACATCCGTGGAGAGGAGTACGGCCAGCGCGGTCAGGGTGTCCGCATCGTCGGGATCGGTTACCAGGATCCGGCGGTAGGTCTCTTCGAGTTCGCCGCGGAGCGGATCCAACAGGTCGTCCTCGGCTGTGACCCTGGCGCTCCGGTCCCGGGTCGACCGGCGCACAGAGCACGACCTGGCTGCCCGATGCCGGACGTCATGGGCGGGCGGTGGCGTCCACAGGCCTCGTCCGCAGCGCGACCGACGTTGGGAACAGGATCGTCGCGAACGTCAGCGCCACCGCGGTCCCGACGATCGTCAGGTAGATCCACAAAGGCCCGCTGGGCAGCGCCGACCCGTCCAGGGCCAGCCCGAACGGGACCAGTGACCCAGCGGCGACCCCGGTGCCGAGCACGACCCCGACCAGCGCCGTCACCAGCGCCTCGACCGACGTCATCCACATCACCTGGCCGCGGGTCGAGCCGATCAATCGTTGCAGCGCGAACTCGCTGCGCCGCTCGGCGGTCGCCACGACCAGGGAGTTGATCAGCGCGATCACCGCATAGCCGACCACCACTGCGGCTAGCAGGAAGCTCGCCACCCGGCCGGTCTTATCGCTCTGCGCGTGCGCCACGGTCGCTTCCGCGCGGTCCACGACGACGACTCCCGGCACGCCGCCCGCCGCCTTCCGCACCGCCGTCTTCAGGTCCGTGGACGACACCCCCGGCTCCGCCTTCACCAGGATCTGCTGCAGTACGCCGGTCGTTGTGCGGGGCAGCAGCTCGGTCGCGGGCACCATCGCGTAGCCGAACCCGCGCGGTGGGGTGAACGATCCGACGACCGACATCGTGGTCGCCTCTCCGTTGCCCCAACGCAGCCTCACCCGGTCGCCGACGTCTTTGCCGCTGTCGTCCAGCACATCCGCGGGCAGCACGATGCTGTCGCCGGTCAGGCGCCTGTAGCCGCCCTGCACGGTCGGGTAGCCGATCGTCTGCCGCGCGCCGGAGGCCGTGACCCCTTGCAGGTCGATCCGGATCGGCCTGACGCGACGATCCGCCGTCGTGTCGTTGTCGTCCTTCCCCGAGTCGAGGACGGTCTCCAGCCGCGCCTCGCTGGACACCGAAGCGGACGCTCCGGCGACCTGCGGCAGGCGGGAGAGCGTGTCCACGAGCGACGGTGGCAGCGCACCGCTCTGCGAACTGACCACAGCGTCCGCCCGCAGGCCGTCGGCGAACATCCGGCTGCTGACTTCGTCCTGACTGGTCTGCAGGTAGATCAGTGCCGTGGCCAGCCCGGTCGCCAGCATGATCGGGGTGACTGCCGAGGCCAGCCGGACCTTGCGCGCTGACGCGTTCAGCATCGCCAGCCGCCCCGACAGCCCGGTGAACCAGCCGACCGGCAGGCGCAGCAGAGCCGCCAGCCAGCGGCACAGGCCCGGGGACACCAGGGCGATCCCGACCGCCCACAGCATCGCGGCGGGCCCGGCCGTGCTCGCCGCCGTGGGCCCGGTCATCACCGACGCCGTTACGATCGCGAGCGCGGTCGCACCGCCCAGGAACAGGAACGCGAGGATCATACGGATCGGGCTGACCCAGCGGATCTGCAGCGTTGCCTCGGCCATCGCCTCGGTCGGCCGGACCTTCGACACCCGGCGGGAGGCGATGAAGGCGGCGGCCAGCGCCGCGAACAGCGTGGCGCCGAAGCCGGCGAGCTGCGGGATCAACCCTTGACTGAAGATCATCTCGCCCGGGATCAGGTCCTGCCGGACCAGGATGTCGTACATGAAGCGACCAAACGCGAGCCCTGGTACGAGCGACAGGCCGGCCGCGAGCAGCGCGATCACGGACGTTTCCGCCATTACCATGCGGCGCAACTGCCCTGGCGTGACCCCGGTCGCGCGCAGCAGCGCCATCTCCCGGCGGCGCTGCTGCATCAACATGCCCACGGTGCTGCCCACCACGAAGATCGCGACCATGGTCGCCAGGCCGCCGAACGCGCCCGCGAGCGGAATCAGGTTCTGCTTGCCGCTGATCGCGTCCGGGAACTCGGCAACCCCCCGATCGTCGCCCTGAAGCACCTGGGCACCGCGGTCCGCGACGGCGTCATCGAGCGCGTTGGCGAGCTTCGCCGGGTCGGTGCCCGGGGCGGCGAGCACCCCGATGTCGTCGATCTTTCCGGGCCGGTCGTACAGCCGAGTGGCCTCGCCGTCGGAGAACAGCAGCACGGACTGGGTGGCGATCCGGCTCTCGGCGATTCCGCTGACCCGAAAGACGTGCGGGATGCCGCGCACCGACGCCTTCAGCCGCTCGCCCGGCCGCACACCCAGCCTCTTCGCGGTGGCGCTGTCCACCACGACCTCGCCGGACGCGGTCGGCTTGGCCCCCGCAACCAGCTTGTACGGCGAGAGCGACGCGCTGGACCAGCCGTGCCCGGACGCGTCGGCCGGCCGGTCGGCCAGCGCAGTGATCGGCACCGAGATGTCCGGCACGGCCGCGGCCACACCGGGCACCTTGGCCACCGCGTCCACCAGGCTCTCGTCCAGCAACACTCGCTCGGTCATCGGATCGGTCGCGGTACCGACCGCGTGGCCGGGATAATCCTGGCTGCCGGTCACCACGACGGGCGCCGCGGCCAGCCGCTGGGCTTTGACGTCGGCACGGATACCGGTCTCCAGCAGACCGCCGCAGCTCTGTACGACGACGGCGCCGACGAACAGCGCGATCAGCGACGCGAGGAACCCGCCCTTGCGGTACCGCAGGGTCTTGAGCGCGAGACGCAGCATCAGACCATCCGATCCGTGCGCACGGGCCGCTGCATCCGGGCCCACGCGCCGAGTTGGGTCATCTGCCTGGCCACCTCCTGGACGGAGGGCCGTGCGAGCTCGGCGCTCACCCGACCGTCCACAAGGAACACCACGCGGTCGGCGTGCGATGCGGCCACCGGGTCGTGCGTCACGATCACCGCGGTCTGCTCGCCGATATCCACCGCCGTGCGCAGCAGCCCCAGGATCTCCAGCGCGGTCTCGGTGTCCAGGGCGCCGGTCGGCTCGTCTCCGAACAGCAGGACCGGTCGGGTGACCAGGGCGCGGGCGATCGCCACGCGCTGCTGCTGACCGCCGGACAGCTCGCCCGGGCGGTGCTTGCGGCGGGACGTGAGGCCGGTGCGCTCGATGACGTCGTCCACCAGCCTGCGGTTGGGCCGTTTGCCCGCCAGCCGCAGCGGCAGCGTCACGTTGTCCACCACGTTCAGCGCGGGCAGCAGATTGAAACTCTGGAAGACGAACCCGATCCGGTTCCTGCGCAGCTTGGTCAACGAGCGCTCGTTCATCGTCGTCAGGTCCTGGCCGTCCAGGAAGACGCTGCCGGACGTCGGCCGATCCAGGAGGGCGGCGCAGTGCAGGAAGGTGCTCTTGCCGGAGCCGGAGGGGCCCATCACAGCGGTGAATGTGTGGCGCTGGAAGCCGAGCGACACCCCCGCCAGCGCCGCCACGCTGTTGCGCGACCGCCCGTACACTTTGTGGACGTCCTGCAGGCGCAGCAGCTCGTCCGTGGTCGGCCGCTCTTGCTCCGAACGCATGCAGATCTCCTAAGTCCGGGGAATTCCGTCAGTTCGGGCCGACCGCAGGAGGCGTCGAAGCACGAGGACGCCGGAAAATGCCGGTGCCGAAGAACAGTTGGGCTCTCTTTCGAACCGTGGCTCGGATGCGAAATCCGAGACGTGACGGATACGCAGGGCGTAGCCCAGAATCGCGGTGGCGATGATGAAACTAGCGGCACTCTGCCGCCCCGGAACATGGGGCTAGCCCCACCTTCGACCCGGTGGTCAACCCGCTCATACCTCGTCAGCCGCAAGTTCAGTCGTTCATCAATGAGCGCCTGCTCCGGCAAGCATTCAGGACGACGGTGGTGGGCGCAGCTGCTATGAGGGGGCGGTCGGCGCGTCGGCCGCCTCCGCCTGCGCGGGCAGGGTCACCGTCACGGTCAGGCCGCCGCCCTCGCGGGGGCGGGCTGTGACCTCGCCGCCGTGGGCGCGGGCGATGGAGCGGACGATGGACAGGCCGAGGCCCGCGCCCTTGGCGGTGACCAGGCGGTCGGTGCCGAGGCGGCGGAAGGGCTCGAAGAGGGCGGGGAGCTCGTACGGGGGGACGGCGGGGCCGGTGTTGTCCACCTCGACCTCGATCCGGCCGTCGTCGCGGGCGCGGCAGCCGACCCGTACCCGGCCGCCACCGTCGTCGCCGTCGCCGCCGTCGGGGGTGTTGTGGCGGATGCCGTTCTCGACGAGGTTGTGCACCAGCCGCTCCAGCAGCAGCGCGTCGCCGGTGGTGGGGGCCGGGGCGGTCTCCTGCGTCACCGTGATCCCGGCCGCCTCCGCCTCCCGCGCGGTCTGCCCGACGACATGGTCCACGACGTCGGAGAGATCGACCGGCGCCCGCTCGGTGATCTCGTTCTCCGAACTCGCGAGCAGCAGCAGCCCGGTGATCAGCCGCTCGTGGCGGGCGTTGATCTCAAGAAGGTTCTCGCCGAGCTGTTTGACGTCCTCGGAGGCGGTTCTGCGGTGCATGGCCACCTCGACCAGGGCCCGCCCCAGGGTCAGCGGGGTGCGCAGCTCGTGGGAGGCGTTGGCGACGAAGCGGCGCTGGCCGTCGAAGGACCGGTCGAGCCGTTCGACCATCGTGTCGAAGGTGTCGGCGAGGTCCTTGACCTCGTCGTCGGGGCCGCGCAGAGCGATCCGCTCGTGCAGGCCCCGGTCGGCGGCGGGGGCGCTCGCGATACGGCGGGCGGTGTCGGTGACCCGGTGCAGCGGGGCCAGCACCCGGCCGGCGGCCAGCCAGCCGAAGCCGGCCGCCACGCCGCCGACGACCAGGAGGGCGAGCCCGCCCTGGGTGATGAGCGAGGTGGTGGCGGCGGCGTTCAGCCGGTCGCGTTCGTCCTTCACCCACTTCTGGGCCGTCTTGTCGGTGAGCACATCGCCGTCCCCGGTGATCACCTGATTCTGGGGCGGGCCCGTGGCGGGGCCGTCGGACTTCACGTTGCGTGCGTAGATCTTCAGACCGCCGCCGGCGAGCTGCTGGTTGAACAGCGCGTACGTGACGCCGAGCAGCACCACGCCGGCCGCGAGGAACAGCCCTCCGTAGATCAGGGTGAGCCGGGCCCGCAGGCTGATCCGGCGCGGCGGGAATTTCAGGCGGCGCGTCATACGATCCGGTACCCCACGCCCGTGACGGTCTCGACGACCTGCGGCTCACCGAGCTTGCGCCGCAGCTTCAGCACGGCCAGCCGGACCGCCCCGGTGAACGGGTCGGCGTGCTCGTCCCATGCCTTCTCCAGCAGCTGTTCGGCGGAGACCGCGCTTCCGTCGGCCCGCAGCAGCTCGGTCAGCACGGCGAACTCCTTTTTCGACAGCGGTACGTAGCGCCCGTCCCGGAACACCTCGCGGCGGGCCGGGTCCAGGGTGATACCGGCCCGGCGCAGCACCGGCGGCGCGGCCGGGCGGCTGCGGCGGCCCAGCGCCTGGACGCGGGCGGCTAGTTCGGCGAAGGCGAAGGGCTTGGTGAGGTAGTCGTCGGCGCCGAGGGTGAGCCCGGCGACGCGGTCGGCGACCTCGGCGGCGGCGGTGAGCATCAGTACCCGCGCCGTCGTCCCGGCCCTGGCTCCGGCCCCGGCCCTGGCTCCGGCCCCGGTCGCCGCCTCACCTCCGGCTCCGGATCCGGCCCCGGCCAGCTCGCGGCAGATGTCGTCGCCGTGCACACCGGGCAGGTCCCGGTCCAGGACGACCACGTCGTAGTCGTTGACGGTCAGCCGCTCCAGCGCCGCCGCGCCGTCGTACGCGACGTCGACCGCGTGCGGCTCGTCGCGCAGCCACTCCGTGATCGCGTCGGCGAGCAAGGGTTCGTCCTCGACCACCAGCACCCGCATCCGTACCCTCCCCGTCCGGCCCTCCTCGGCGAGGCCATGGTGCCCGTCCCGGCGTTTCCGCGCCGTTAAGGGGTGACGGAAACGTGGGGGAAACGCGGTCTGCTCTTGCATCCCTTCTCGTACGGACCGATCGAGCAGAAGGAGACGACGACATGAGCAGGCGGATCCTCGGCATGGCTGCGGCCGTGCCACTGGCGCTGACCCTCGCCCTGTCCCTGACCGGATGTGGCTCCGACGGCGGCGGCGACGGCAAGGTGGCCTCGGCGAACGGCGCGAAGAAGGACGGCGGCGGCAGCGCGGGCCCGAGCATGGACCCGCAGGAGATGGGGGTCAAGTTCGCGCAGTGCATGCGCGAGCACGGCATCGACATGGAGGACCCGGAGCCCGGGCAGGGGATCAGGCTCGCCATCCCGCCCGGCACCCCCAAGGGGACGGTGGAGAAGGCCCAGGAGGCCTGCCGCGCGTACGACCCGGTGCAGAACGGGGGCGGGCGCAAGCCGGACGCGAAGGCGCAGGAGAACATGCGCAAGTACGCCAAGTGCATGCGTGAGGAGGGCGTGGAGAACTTCCCGGACCCGGTGACGGAGGGCGGACTCCGGGTCGAGGGATCGATCACGGACGACCCCGACTTCTCCAAGGCGGAGAAGGCGTGCAACAAGTTCATCGGCGGTGGCGGCACGCTCCACAAGGAAAAGGGCTGATGGGGGAGGTGACCGTGGACAGCGCGCAGGACCGGGAGCCGGCGCGCGAGCGAGCGCGGACACCCGAGCGCGAGCGGACACCCGAGCGCGAGCGGACACCCGAGCGGGAGTCGGAGCAGGCGCCGGAACCGGCATCGGAGCAGGCGCCGGATCCGGCAACTGCCCTCAGCCCCCGGCGCCGTAAGGCCAGGGGCCGGGGCAGGAAAGTGGTGGCCCTCGCCGTCCTCGTCCTGCTGGCGGGCGGCGGCGTCACCGCCGCCAAGCTGGGTCTTGGCGACCGCGGTTCGGGCGACAAGGCGGCGAGCGAACTGCCGCCGAGCACCGCCGAGGTGACCCGCCGGACGCTCAAGGACACCCAGAGCGTCGACGGACAGCTCGGCTTCGGCCCGACGACCACCCTGACCGCCCGGCGGCCCGGCACGGTCACCGAGGCGCCCGACGCCGGGGACCGGATCACCCGCGGCAAGGCGCTGTACGAGGTGGACGGGCGCCCGGTGACGCTGATGTACGGCTCGACGCCCGCGTACCGCGCCCTGAAGCAGGGCGCCGAGGGCGCGGACGTACGCCAGCTGGAGAAGAACCTCAGCGCGCTCGGCTACACGGGCTTCACGGTCGACGACGAGTACACCGACACCACGGCCGACGCGGTGCGCGAGTGGCAGGAGGACCTGGGGCTCGCGGAGACCGGGGCCGTGGAGCTCGGGAGTGTGGTGTTCGCGCCCGACGCCGTCCGGGTGGACAGCGTGGCGGCCCGTAAGGGCGACACGGTCGGCCCCGGCGGCAAGGTGCTGTCGTACACCGGCACCGAGCAGGCCGTCACGGTGGAGCTCGACCCCGCCGACCAGCGGCTGGCCAAGAAGGGCAGGGAGGTCGAGGTCGAGCTGCCGGACGACCGGACCGTCAAGGGCACCGTCCAGGACGTCGCCACGGTGATCGAGCCGGGCAACGGGCAGGGGGAGGAGGCGAAGACGAAGGTCGAGGTGGTCGTCGGGTTCAAGGACGAGACGGGCCGGAAGGCCGCCGACGCCTACGCCCTGGCCGCGGTGCACGTCGACTTCACCTCCGAGACCCGTAAGGACGTGCTCACCGTGCCGGTCGGTGCGCTGCTGGCGCTCGCCGAGGGCGGCTTCGGCGTGGAGGTCGTCCACGGTTCGACCTCGGAGTATGTGCCGGTCACCACCGGTCTGTTCGCCGACGGCCGGGTGGAGATCTCGGGCGAGGGCCTCGCCGAGGGCACGAAGGTGGGGGTGCCCAAGTGATCCGTCTGACGGATGTGACCAAGACCTATCCGGGCGGGGTCACCGCGCTGGGCGGCGTCAACCTGGACATCGCGCCGGGCGAACTCGTCGGCATCGTCGGCCCGTCCGGCTCCGGCAAGTCGACGATGCTGCACATCCTCGGCACCCTGGACCGGCCCACGACCGGCGGTGTGCGCATCGACGGCTACGACATCGGCACGCTCTCCGACACCAAGCTCTCCGCGCTGCGGGCGAGCCGCATCGGCTTCGTCTTCCAGCACTTCCACCTCGCCACCGGCACCTCGGCGCTGGACAACGTCGCCGACGGGCTCCTGTACTCCGGGCTGCCGGTGGGCGAGCGGCGCAGGCGCGCCGCGCTGATGCTGAACCGGGTCGGGCTCGGCCACCGGGTGCACCACGAGCCGCACGAACTGTCCGGCGGCGAGCGCCAGCGCGTCGCCATCGCCCGCGCGGTCGCGGGCGACCCCGCGCTGCTGCTGGCCGACGAGCCGACCGGCGCGCTCGACTCGGTCTCCGGCGCCGAGGTGATGCGGCTGCTGCGGGAGCTGCACGCCGGGGGGACGACCGTCGTGATCATCACGCACGACTGGGAGATCGCGGGCGGTCTGCCCCGGCAGGTGCGGATGCGCGACGGGCGGGTGGTGGCGGACTGATGGCCACGGACACACACTCTGGGCGTACGGAGCCTATGGAGTCCACGAAGCGTACGGACCGGGCCGGGCGTACGGACCGCCGTGGGCGTGGGCGTACGGACCGGCGCGCCGATGCGCTCCGCCCCGCCCGGCTGCGCCCCCGCGACGTGGTCAAGGTCGGTGCGGTGGGCCTGCGCACCCGCCCGCTGCGGGCGTTCCTCTCCGCGCTGGGCATCGCCATCGGCATCGCGGCGATGGTCGCGGTGGTCGGCATCTCGTCGTCCTCCCGCGCCGATCTCGACCGCAGCCTCGCCGCGCTGGGCACCAACCTGCTGACCGTCTCGCCCGGTTCGACGATGTCCGGCGGCCAGGCCCGGCTGCCGGAGACCGCGGAGGAGATGGTGTCGCGGATCGGCCCGGTGTACTCGGTGTCGGCCGTCGGCAAGCTCTCCGACGCCAAGGTCTACCGTACGGACAAGATCCCCGAGGCGGAGACCAACGGCCTCGCCGCCTACGCCGCCCGCACCGATCTGCGCGCCACCCTCGGCGCCGAGCTCCGCACCGGCAGCTGGCTCAACGGCGCGACCAGCACCTACCCGACGACCGTGCTCGGCGCCACCGCCGCGGAACGGCTCGGGATCGGGCAGGTCGGCCCGGACACCCAGGTCCTGATCGGCGGCCGGTGGTTCACCGTCGTCGGCGTCCTCGAACCCGCCCCGCTCGCCCCCGAGCTGGACACTGCGGCCCTCGTCGGCTGGCGCGCCGCCGAGAGCGAGCTGTACTTCGACGGGCGCCCCACCACGATCTACACCCGCTCGCAGGACTCCGCGGTCGAGTCGGTTGCCTCCGTCCTGGGTGCCACCGCCAACCCCGAGGCGCCCGGCGAGGTCGAGGTCTCCCGCCCCTCCGACGCCCTGGCCGCCCAGCAGGCGGCGGGCGAGGCCTTCACGGGGCTGCTCCTCGGCCTTGGCGCGGTGGCGCTGCTCGTCGGCGGTGTCGGGGTGGCCAACACGATGGTGATCTCCGTACTGGAGCGCCGGGCGGAGATCGGGCTGCGCCGCTCCCTGGGCGCGACCCGGGGCCAGATCCGTACCCAGTTCGTCGCGGAGTCCCAGCTTCTGTCCGCCCTGGGCGGGGCGGGCGGCGCGCTGTTGGGCGCCACGGTGACGGCGGGCTACGCGCTGTCGCAGGGCTGGCCCGTCGTGATCCCGCCGTGGGCGCTGCTCGGCGGCCTGGCCGCGACCCTCGCCATCGGCGGCCTGGCCGGCCTCTACCCGGCGCTCCGCGCCTCCCGGCTCTCCCCGACGGAAGCCCTGGCCATGCCGTGAACGGGCCCAGCCGCCCGCCCACCCCCGTGGGCGGGCGGCTCGCCGCCTTGTCAGTCAGGCATGGTTGGATGGCAGGACCGGACAAGGTGGGGCAAGGAGGGGGAGTTGAACCTGTCACGGCGCTCGTACGCGCTGATCGCGGCGCTGGTCGTGAGCCTGCTTGCGTTGGTGTACCTGGGCACCCGCGGCTCGCGGGAGGCGGCCGGCGAAGCCGCCCCATGGCCCGCCGACGACCCCTGCGTGAAGGACGCGCCCCACCCCGGGGTCTGGGACGAAAAGGAGCCGCGGCTGCTCACGCTCAGCTACGGATACTCCTCGAAATCCGCGATGGGCGGCGAGAAGCACTTCACCATCGGGGCGAGCATCAACGTGGGCCGCCGCCCGCTCGTCCTCCACCCGCCGCTCGCGCGCGGCGGGGTGTCGGTCCGCTTCTGCGCCCCGTACGGGAAGGGCGTGATGGCGGAGGCCAAGGGGCTGTCGCCGAAGTCCGTCGAGACCCCCGCCGCCAAGGACGGGGCGATACGCGTCACCCGCGAGAAGCCGCTGCGCTTCATGGTCGAACTGCCGCGCTCGGCGCTGCGGCACGGCTACTCGATGTCCGACCTCATGAACTCCACCCCGCCCCGCAGCAACGACGCGGCCGACTATCCGGTCCTCGTGCTCACCGTCTCCGACCCCGGTCTGGACGCCCCGCTGGTGGCGGTCTCCTTCAAACCGGACTCCACCCCCACCGCCCAGGCACTCGGCGCGCCGCCGCGCTCCTGAGCCCATGCCGTCAGCAGCCGCAGCGCGGTCTCGGACGGGGAGCCCTCCTCCACGGTGTGGGCGATCAGCGCCTGATCGGGGTCGTCGGGCAGGCGCAGGGTCTCGAAGCCGAGGTCCAGCTCGCCGACCACGGGGTGCCGGTAGACATACCGCCCGTGCGTCTTGTCCTTGAGCCGGTGCTCCGCCCATGCCTCGCGGAACTCCGGACTGACGGCGGAGAGTTCGTCCAGCAGGGCCGCCGTTCCCGGGTCGTCGGGGTGACGTGCGGCGTCGAGCCGCAGATAGGCGGCCACGTCGCTCGCCTTGCCGGGCCAGTCGGCGTACAGGTTGCGCATGCCCTCGTCCAGGAAGACCAGCCGGGCCAGGTTCCGCTCGGCCGGCGGCAACGCCCCGAAGTCGGTGATCAAGGCCGCGGCGAGGTGGTTCCAGGCCAGGACGTCGGTGTTCCGGCCGACGATGTACGCCGGGACGTCGGTCACCGAGTCCAGCAGCCGCCGCAGCCCAGGCCGTATGCGCTGCGGCAGGTCCGCCGCCTCCGTACGGTCCGCCTCCGACCAGGGGCGGGCCAGCCGGTAGAGGTGGTCGCGCTCGACGGCGTCCAGCCGCAGCGCGCGGGCGACCGCGTCCAGCACCGCCTCGGAGAAGTGCAGGGTACGGCCCTGCTCCAGCCGGACGTAGTGGTCGACGCTCACTCCGGCCAACTGGGCCAGCTCCTCCCTGCGCAGTCCGGGGACCCGCCTACGGCCGCCGTAGCCCGGCAGGCCCAGCTCCTCGGGCCGCAGCCGGGCCCGTCGGGACCGGAGGAATTCGCCGAGTTCCGCGCGTCTGTCCAGTGCCATGCGACAAGTATCCCCAACCCGTTCGCATCGCGGGGAGGCCAGCCTGGTCACGCCGTGCCCAGGCACCGGCTGCCACTGGGTACGCCGCCGCGAGGCGGAGAGAGTTGGTCTCGCCGGAACGGTTCCAACGGTTCCGGCGCGACACATCTCATCCCGTCTCGTTCAGGAGAACCTGCTGTGACCACCACGACGACCACCACGACCGTCAACGGCCTTCCCGCCCTCCCCCTCGGCACCACCGGTATGGACATCACCCGGGTCGGCTTCGGCTCCTGGGCGGTGTCCGGGGCCAACTGGCGCTTCAGCTGGGGAGCCACCGACGATGCCGAGTCGATCGCCGCGATCCGCCACGCGGTCGCCTCCGGCGTCAACTGGATCGACACCGCCGCCGTCTACGGGCTCGGCCACTCCGAGGAACTGGTCGGCAAGGCCGTGGCCGAGCTGCCCGAGGCCGAGCGCCCGTATCTGTTCACCAAGGCCGGGCTGGTCTGGGACCCGGCCGATCCGAAGGCCGCGCCCCGCCGGATCATGAAGCCCGCCAGTGTGCGCCGCGAGATCGAGGACTCGCTGCGGCGCCTGGGCGTCGACCACATCGACCTGTACCAGGTGCACTACCCGGACACCGGCGAATCCCTGGAGTACGCCGGCGGCGGCTTCGGCGCGGTGTCCCCGAATGCCACGCCGCTGGAGGAGTACTGGCAGGTCATGGCCGATCTGAAGGCCGAAGGCAAGGTCCGGGCGATCGGCCTGTCCAACCACTCGGCCGACCAGTTGGCGGCCGCCGAGCGGATCGCCCACGTCGATGTCATCCAGCCGCCGTTCTCAGCCATCAACCGCTCGGCCGCGGCCGAGATCGCCTGGGCGCACGCCCATGACACCGGCGTGATCGTGTACTCCCCGCTCCAGTCCGGGCTGCTGACCGGCGCCTTCACCGCAGACCGCGCGGCGAACCTGTCCGCCGACGACTGGCGCTCCGCCCACGCCGACTTCACCACGGGCCTGGCCGCCAATCTCCAGCTGGCCGACGCGCTGCGGCCCGTCGCCGAGCGGCACGGGGCCTCCGTCGCCGAGGTGGCCATCGCGTGGGCGCTGGCCTGGCCCGGTATCACCGGGGCCATCGTCGGCGCCCGCAAGTCGGGCCAGGCCGACGGCTGGATCGGGGCGGGCGGCGTGGAGCTTGCCCGGGCCGATCTGGACGAGATCGCCTCCGCCATCACCGCGTCCGGCGCCGGTACCGGCCCGGCCCGCCCCTGACGGCCACTGGCCGCCACAAGGGGCTCCGGCATGTCGCTTGTCGTCGTCGCCGAGTGCGTGGCGGAGCCGGGTCAGGAGGACCGGCTCCGCACCGCCCTGGAGGCGCTGATCGAACCGTCCCTGGACGAGCCCGGCTGTCTCGCCTACCGGACGTACGCCGACCCCAACATCCCCGGCCACATGGTGGTGGTGGCAGAGTGGACGGATCCCGAAGCCCTCGCCCGGCACGGCACCACCCCGTATGTCCGCCATGCGCGGCAGGTGCTCGACCTGGTGCTCGCCGAGCCGATGGCCGTACGAAGGCTGATGGCCGCGCGGCCGCCGGGATGACCCCGGCCGGACGCGCGGGGACACCTCAGGACTTGGCGTCTGAGGTCTTGGCGTCCGAGGGCTCGGTGTCCGACGACTCGGCGGCCTCGGACGCGGCCTTCTCGGGCTCGGCGTCCTCGGGCTCGGCCTTGTCCTTGGCCTTCGCGTCCTCGGGCTTCGTGTCCTCGAAGTAGGTGTCCAGAACCGCGTCGAGTTCCGCCGTCCACTCCTTGAGGGCCTTCCTCGACGACGCCGCGATATCGGCCGAGTACCAGCGACGGGCGGTCGTGTAGACCGTGACGGAGAACCGGCGCCCGAACCGCGGGGTGTCGATCTCGACCGCGCCGATCTCGCTCCAGTCGAACTCTGCCGTCTCGCCGTCCAGCAGGAGGGTGACACCGCGACGGCCGGCGCTGATCGAGCCGCGGTGGTCGGAGGCATTGAAGACGGGGCCGTCGGCCTCCTCCTCGCCTCCGTCCTCGGCCCTCGCCTCGGCGTCGGCGGTCTCGGCTTCGGCGGTGTCCTCTTCGGCCGCGTCCGCGGATTCGGCCCGCTCGTCATCGACGGCATCGACGTCATCGACGACATCCGCGGCGACTGCGGCCTCGTCAGGGACGGCGTCCTCGGGTGAGGGCTCGGTTGCCTCCTTCGGCTCATCAGGGCGCGGGGCCGTGATGCCCGGGATGTACGCCGGATCGAACCCGGCGGCGGGCACGGGCGGGGTGCTCGGTCCTATGCGCTGCTCCACGGCGGGCAGTATTCCCGATAAACCTGTGCCGGGAACAGCCTCACAGGCCGTGCCCGGACAACGAAACGGACAACATAACGCGGAAAGCCGCGGTGAGGGAGCGGAATGAAGCTGCGCTGTGCGGTGCTCGACGACTTCCAGGGGGTGGCCATGACCAGCGCCGACTGGACGCCCGTCCTGGATCGGGTGGAGGCGGTGAGCTTCACCGAGCACCTCGGCACCGAGGATGAACTCGCCGCGGCTCTGGCCGACTTCGACCTCATCGTGACCTTGCGCGAGCGCGTGGCCTTTCCCGCCTCGCTGTTCTCCAGGCTGCCCAAGCTGAAGCTGCTGATCGCCTCCGGGATGCGCAACTCGGTGATCGACTACGCCGCGGCCGAGCGCCATGGGGTGACGGTCTGCGGCACCGCCAGCTCCCAGGCGCCGCCGGTCGAGCTGACCTGGGCGCTGATCCTCGGCCTGGCCCGTGGCCTGGTCGTCGAGAACACCGCGCTGCGTACGGGCGGGCCCTGGCAGAGCACGGTCGGCGCGGATCTGCACGGCCGTCGGCTGGGGCTGCTGGGCCTGGGCAA
The DNA here is from genome assembly GCF_042734105.1 of Streptomyces sp. NPDC059679. NCBI lineage: Bacteria > Bacillati > Actinomycetota > Actinomycetes > Kitasatosporales > Streptomycetaceae > Streptomyces > Streptomyces sp. NPDC059679. The sequence continues at coordinate 50,235 of NZ_JBHWES010000031.1, forward strand.
GATCGGCAGCCGGGTGGCGGGGATCGGGACGGCCTTCGGGATGGAGGTGACGGCCTGGAGCCAGAATCTGACGCGGCAGCGGGCCGACGAGGTCGGGGTGGCGCTCGCCGGTTCCAAGGAGGAGCTGCTGGCCTCCAGCGATGTGGTCTCCATCCACCTGGCGCTGAGCGACCGCACCCGCGGGCTGCTGGGCGCCGCCGAGTTGGCCCTGCTCAAGCCGACCGCGTACCTCGTCAACACCTCCCGGGCCGCCATCGTCGACCAGGACGCGCTGATCGACGCCCTGCGGCGCGGCGCCTTCGCCGGGGCGGGGGTCGATGTGTTCGACGTCGAACCCCTTCCGGCGGACCACCCCATGCGCACCGTGCCCCGGCTGCTGGCCACCCCGCATCTGGGCTATGTCTCCCAGGACAACTACCGCCGGTACTACGGCGACGCCGTCGAGGACATCCGTGCCTTCCTCGATGGCTCGCCCGTACGCGTCCTCGGCTGACGCGTATGCCCGTCCGTAAGCGCACCCCAAGACTGCCGTGACCTCGGCTGTGGGCACGTCTGTGTTGTTGGCCCGCGCCCAGGGCGGCCGTCACACGGGGTGCTGCTGGTTCTCGATGTACTGGCGCACGGCGGTCAGTGGTGCCCCGCCGCAGCTTCCGGCGAAATACGAGCCGGACCAGAAATGGCCGTCCCACAGGTACCGGCGCACGTGGGCGTCGTACTCCTTGCGCAGGAGCCGGGCGGAGACGCCCTTGAGGGAGTTGACCAGTTTGGAGAGCTGGACCTTGGGCGGGTATAACGGAACGTGCTGGGATGAAGTGGCAGTTCGGGCATCGGGCCCGGCTGGCACTGACCCCTGCGCAGGTCCGGCTCATCGACGCCCAGGCTCACGCCGCGCGGGCGACGTGGAATCTCCTGCACGACTTATGGACGATGACGCCGAAGTGCCGCCGGTCCCTCAAAGCCGCGGACGAGGCGATCCGGCGGGCCCGCAAGGAGATCGACTGGCTCGCCGTCCTCCCGGCCCAGGCTGCCCAGGCGGTGCTGAAGACCTACTTCCAGGCATGGAAGAACTGCTGGGAAGGCCGGGCCGACGAGCCGAACTTCAAAGCCCGCTTCCGTACGGTGATGTCGGTGGACATTCCCCAGGGGCGTGACCTTCAGATCAAGCGGGTGCACCGCCGATGGGGCATGGTCAACATCCCCAAGGTCGGCCGGGTCCGGTTCCGCTGGACCCGCGACCTGCCCGTGGGAAAAACGCGAGCGCGGACAACCGGATCACCGGGGCCCGGCTGGTCAAGGACGCCCTCGGCTGGCACATCGCCTTCCGTGTCCAGACCCTCCAGACCGCACCTGAACCGCGCACCGGCCCCGAGGTCGGCATCGACGCCGGAGTCAACGTCCCCCTCGCCCTGTCCGACGGCAACCACCAAGGCCACGGCCGCCCGCCCCGGCTCCCGGACGGCACCGCCGACCGGGGCAAGTGGCTGAACCCCGACGAGAAGGCCAAACTGCTCCGCCTGGAGCGGCGCGCCGCACACCGCAAGAGCTTCCGCAAACGCGGCGAGAAAACCCCCCGCCGACTTCAGAACACCTACGACCAGATCAAACGGCTACGCGCAAGAGCCACGCGCCGCGCCTCTGACTGGCAGCACCAGACCACCACGCGGCTCGCCCGCACCTACGGTGTGATCGTGGTGGAAAAACTGGACATTCCGAACATGGTCAAGTCCGCCAGGGGCACCATCGACAACCCGGGGAAGAACGTCGCGCAGAAGTCCGGCCTGAACCGCTCCATCAGCCAGGAGGCATGGGGCCGCACCGTGACCATGCTGACGTACAAGACCGCCCGCCACGGCGGCACCCTGCACAAAGTCCCCGCCCCCGGCACCTCCCTGCGCTGCTCCGCATGCGGCTTCACCACGCCGGGCAGCCGGGAGGACCAGGCCACGTTCGTATGCAAGAACCCGGACTGCGGATGGTCATGCAACGCAGACCACAACGCAGCCCGGAACGTCCTTCACCTGTACCGGATGGGCCACGCGCTCATCCCGGCTGCCGGAAGGGCAGTCGTCAGGCGCACTCATGGCGTCAAGCCCGTCACCGCAAGGTAGGTGGGAATCTCCCGGCTTCAGCCGGGAGAGCACTTCAATGGAACGAGCGCTACCGCGCGCTGGGGTTCGACTCCCTCGTCGGCTCACCTGGGGGAAGCTGACTCAGGTCCCGTCACGCGTCCCGGAACCGCAGCCCCGCCCACCCCACGGCCAGCGCCGCCCCGGCCCAGGCCGCGAGGACACCGAGCCCCGCCCACGGGCCGAGGGGCGCGGGGCCGGTGCCCGGGAGGGCGGTCTGGACGGCGAGGCCGGCGCTCATCGGCGAGACCTTCTGGACCAGGTGAAGAGTGTGCGTGGACATCGGGATGACCTTCGTGGCCAGAAACGGGCCGTACAGCAGCGCCGCCGTGGCCCCGACGGCCACCCCGGCGTGCCGGAGCACGGCGGCCACCCCGGCGCCCAGCAGCGCGACCAGCGCCAGGTACAGCAGGGTGCCGACGGCCGCCCGCCACAGCTCCGGGTCGGACAGGGCCGCCGTACCGTGGCCCCGCCCCGCCGGCACGGCCCGCCCGGCGAGCACCGACCCGAGCACCCCGGGGACACCCGCGCCGAGCACCGCCGCGGTCACGACGGCGGCCTTCGCGGCGAGGACGCCGGTCCGTCCCGGGTGCGCGGCCAGCGTCGTACGGATCACCCTCGGCTGGTACTCGGAGGCGACCAGCGCCACCCCGACCGCGAGGGCGGCGAGTTGTGCGGCGTAGACGCCCGACAGGGCGAGCGCCACCGGGTCCGCCGGGGTGTCCCGGGGGCGCCCCTGGCCCGCGGCGGTGAGCGCGGTCACGCCCGCCATCAGCGCGGCCAGGGCCGCCAGGGTCCACAGCTGGGACGGCACCGTGCACAGCTTGGTCCACTCGGCGCGCAGCGCCCGCCCTGCGCTCAGCCCCCGCCCGGTGCGCCGCGCCTCACGCATCGCGCCTGCCCTGCACCCAGAACGCGGCGCCGAGCGCCACCGCCGTGTACCCGCACAGCACGGCGAGGCCGCCCCAGGGGCTGATCGAGTCGTCGATCAGGGAGAGGGTCTGGCGGATCGCCAGACCCGCGATCGGGGTTGCCCGGTTGACCCCGTCGTTGACACCGACCGAGCTGATCCGGGCGACGATCGGAAGCACGAGGAACACCGAGAAGAGCAGGATCACCGCCCCCGCCGTACGCCGCACCAGCACGCCGACGCCCAGGCTGAACAGCGCGACCAGGGCCATGGCGGCTGCCGTGCCGACGACCGCGCGCAGCACCGCCGGGTCGGTGAGGGAAGGGTCGGGAAAGGTCGGCGGCCCCATGCCGTTGCGGCTCTGGATCGGCCGGGTGAGCAGCAGGACGGTGACGGTCGCCGCGAGCCCGGCGGCGAAGACCGTGCCCGCCAGCACGACGGCCTTGGCGGCCAGCACCCGGGCCCGGCGCGGGGAGGCGCTGAACGTCGTACGGATCGTGCCGGTCCGGTACTCGGAGGTCACCGCGAGCACACCGAGCGCGATCGCCGCAATTATCCCGAACTGCGCACCGGACAGGCTGTCCTTGACCCGGTCGAAGCTGTTGAGCATGTCGCCGACGCCGGCCATCCCGATGCGGCCCATGTCGCCGCTCCCGGTGACGGTGAACGCGCCGCCGTCGCGCCGCAGGGTGCCCGGATTGTCCGACGCCGTGCGGATCTCGGCGGGCGGCCCGCCGGCCGTGGGAGCCTCGGCCACGTCCGTCAACTGCCAGTCGCCCGCCGCCGGCGCCAGGGCCACGTGGTCGAAGACGGCGGTGCCGGTGGTGGGCTCGAAGCTGCCCGTGACATTACCGGGACCCACATGGCGCTCGTGCTTGCGCGCGGGGGAGGCCACGAACAGCCCCGCCTGGGCGCGTGTCGGCAGCGCGCGGACGGTGAGGGTCCCGACCTTCCGCCACGTACGGCCGTCCGCCGACTCGTACCCGGTCACATTCCGCCCCGAGCGGGTCAGCCGCAGCCACACCGGGGCGTTGGTGTCGCCGCTGCCGGTGACTTCGGTCTTCGCGTCGGCCAGCATCCGTACACCGTGGTCGGGGGTGACCATCAGGGCCACGTACGAGGAGCCGCTGGCCGTGGACGCCTTCATGACGACGCCGGACTTCGCCCAGGGGGCGCTGTCCTTCTGCCGGGCGACGCGCGCGGTGACGCTGCCGTCGCCGGTGAGTTCGCGGTGTACGAAGCTGAAGTGGTCGACGGTCCGCGGGGCGTCGTTGGCGTTGCCGTGGCCGCCCTGCGCGGCGAGACAGCCGATGAGGACGGTCAGGGCGACGGCGGCCAGCAGGGCGACGGCGGTGCTGCGCACCGACATCAGCTTGGTCCACTCGGCGCGGATCGCGCGTATCACGAGCCCTCCCGCGCTTGGAATTCGACGGCGTCCCGGGTCAGCTCCAAATAGGCCTCCTCCAGTGAGGCGCGATGCGCCGCCACCTCCGAGAACGGCACCCCGCCCGCGCCGAGCAGCGCCACCACGCGCTCGGCGGCCAGCCCGTCCACGGTGAGCCGGTCGGGCCCCAACACCGCCACCTCGGCCCCGGCCCCGGTCAGCGCCGTCACCGCTTCCGCGCGGCGCGGGGTACGCAGCGTCACGCGCCCCTTGGACGCGGCGGCCAGCAGCGTCGCCACATCGGTGTCCGCGAGCAGCCGGCCCCGGCCGATGACGATGACGTGGTCGGCGGTGTCCTCCAGTTCGCTCATCAAGTGGCTGGAGACCAGCACGGTGCGCCCCTCGGCGGCCAGCGACCGCAGAAAGCCACGGATCCACTGGATGCCCTCGGGATCGAGCCCGTTCACCGGCTCGTCCAGAATCAGCACCGGCGGATCGCCCAACAGCGCCGCCGCGATACCGAGCCGCTGCCGCATCCCCAGCGAGAATCCCCCCGCCCGCCGCCGTGCCGCGGACGCGAGCCCGACCAGTTCCAACACCTCGTCGACGCGCCGCGCGGGCAGCCCGTTGTACCGCGCCAGCCACAGCAGATGACTGCGCGCCCGACGCCCGGGGTGCACCGCCTCGGCATCGAGCAGCGCCCCGACGACCTTCAACGGCTCGCGCAGCGAGGCGTACGGCCGGCCGCCGATCAGAGCGGTGCCCCCGTCCGGGGCGTCGAGCCCCATCACCATCCGCATGGTCGTCGACTTCCCCGCGCCATTGGGCCCGACGAACCCGGTGACCAGGCCCGGCCGCACCGCGAACGTCAGCCCGTCCACGGCCGCCGTGGGCCCGTAGCGCTTCCGCAGGTCGTGGGCCTCGATCGAGAGGCCCGTCATGGTTTTCGCCATGCCCAGGGACGCTACGCAGCGGTGTGCGGTGGGCCGTCACGCCGGTGGGGAATCTTTCCGGCCCGGGTGTCCCCCGCGCGGGGGACGGCAGGGAGCGCCGCCCGCCGCATAATGACCGGCGTGAGGTGGAGAAAGCCCCTGGCCGGCGTGGCGGAGCGGGCTGCGGGCGGGCTGGCCGCGGGCGGGCGCGGGGCGGCGGCGCGGGCCGCTGACAGGCGCGCCGTGGCTGGGCGCGGGGCTGACGGGCGCGCAGCGGCTGGGCGAGGCGTGGCCGGGGCGCGCGGCGCGGCCGGGCGCTGGGTGGCTGCGCTGCGGCGGCTCGGCCGCGCCCCGGATCTGCCGCTCGTGGCGGCCGCGGCGCTGTGCGCCGCCGGGCTGCTCCAGGCCGTCGTGCCCATCGATGACCGGCCCCGCGCCGACATCCCGCTCACCCTGGCCCTGGTCCTCGGCTCTACCGCACCGCTCGCCTTCGCCCGCAGCCAACTCCTCCCCGCCGCCACGGCGGTGACGGCCGCGGTCCTGCTGACCCCCCTCAGCGGGCGGCTGCCCTGCGCCGCCGCGCTGCCCGCCCTGGCCGCACTGCTCTATCTGACCGGACTGCGCCGCTCGCCCCGCACCACGCTCCTGCTCGCCGTCCCCTTCGTGGCGTACGCGGTGGGCCCGGCCCCAACCGCGGCGGGCGGCAAGCCCTTCGGCACAGCCCTGCTGGTGGGCGCCGCGGCCGCGCTCGCGGCCGGCGCGGCACGGCGGGCCGGCGGGGAGGCCGCCGCCCGGTCCGCGGCCGAGGGGGCGTACGCGCACACCGTGCTGGAACACGCGGCGCGCGGCGAACGGGCCCGGATCGCCCGCGAGCTGCACGATGTCGTCGCCCACCACATCTCCACCCTGTCCGTGCAGGCCGAGACCGCCCGGCTGACCACCCCCGGGCTGCCCCCACTGGGCGCCGAGCGGCTCCTGGCGATCGGCGACACGGCCCGGCAGGCGCTCACCGAAATGCGCCGCTTGCTGGGCGTGTTGCGCGACGACGCGTCGGCCGAGGCGCCCGCGACGCGCCGGCCACAGCCCGGACTCGACCAGCTCCTCACCCTCGTCGACGAGGCCCGCGACACCGCGGGCGGCGGGGTCCGGCTCGTCATACGCGGCCGGATCACCCCCCTGGACCCGGGCCTGCAGCTCACCGCCTACCGCATCGTCCAGGAGGCCCTGACCAACGCCCGCCGACACGCCCCCGGCGCGCCGGTCGACGTCGAACTCCACTACGCCGAGGGCGCGCTGTGCGTCACCGTACGCGACATCGGCGCCGGCCCCGCCCCGACCGCCGGCCCCGCCCCCGCCCGCGACGCCGACGCCGGCCACGGCCTCCTCGGCATGCGCGAACGCGTCGCCATGGCCGGCGGCACCCTGCGCACCGAACACGGCCCGGCGGGCGGCTTCGTCGTCGCGGCCGAACTGCCGCTGCGCGAGGCGGCCGCATGACCGTACGCATCGTCATCGCCGACGACCAGGACGTGGTGCGCGCCGGATTCGGCGCGCTGCTGGACACCCAGCCCGACCTGTCCGTCGTCGGCAGCGCGGCGGACGGCGCCGCGGCGGTGGGGGTCTGCCGCGAGACGCGCCCCGACGTCGTCCTCATGGATGTGCGCATGCCGGTCCTCGACGGCATCGAGGCCACCCGCCGCATCATCGCGGGTGCCGGGGCGGGCACCGGACCCGGCCGCGGCCCGCGCATCGTCATGCTGACCACCTTCGACCTCGACGAGTACGTCTACGACGCCCTGGCCGCCGGCGCCAGCGGCTTCCTCCTCAAGGACATGACCGCGGAACGCCTCTTCGAGGCCGTACGCGTGGTCGCCGCCGGCGAAGCCCTGCTCGCCCCCACCGTCACCCGCCGCCTCATCGGCGAGTTCGTCCGCCTGCGCCCTCACACCGCCGAACCCTCCCCGCTCGCCCTCCTGACCCCGCGCGAAACCGAAGTGCTCCGCCTCATCGCGGAGGGCCTGTCCAACGCCGAGATCGCCGCCCGCCTCACGGTGAGCGCCGAGACCGTAAAGACCCACGTCAGCCGAGTCCTGGCCAAACTCGGCGCCCGCGACCGGGCCCAGGCGGTGATGCTGGCGTATGAGTTCGGCCTGGTCGTGCCCCGCTCGGGTGGGCCACGAAAGGCGCCGTGGTAGCCGTGCCGTTGTAGACCTATCTCGTATCGAGATCGATGAAGTGACAGACATGTGTTGGACTCATCGATCGCCCGCGCGTGAGACTGCGAGGCATGACGAGTCGAACCCGGAACCACCCCCAGCCGACGCGCCGCACCCTTCTCCGCGGCGCCGTTGTCGCCGCGCTCACGGCGACGACGGTCGGCGTCGGCGCGGCGCAGGCCGCCACGTGGCCGACCGAGTTCCCGCTCCCCGACGGCTTCATCCCTGAGGGGATCACCATCGGCCGCAGCCCGTACGCCTACATGGGCTCACGTGCCAACGGCGCGGTTTACCGCACCGATCTGCGCACCGGTGAGGGCCGAGTCATCCACAAGGGCACCACGGGCACGGTGGCCGTGGGGCTCAAGCTGGACGAGGACGGCCTGCTGTACATCTCAGGAGGCGGCGCAGGGACCGCGCGCGTCGTCGACTCCCGCTCGGGCGAACTGCTGGCCACGTACCAGCTGACCGACACCTCCGGCCACTTCATCAACGACGTCATCCTGCTGGGCGACCGCGCCTGGTTCACCGACTCGACCGACGCCGCCCTCTACGGCGTACCGCGCGGCCGCGAGGGGACGGTCCGCCGCCTGCGGCTCGGCGGCGACTGGGTACAGACGCCCAACGTCTACAACGCCAACGGCGTCGTCGGCACCCCGGACGGCCGAGGACTGATCGTCGTCAGCAGCTCGCCCGGCAGGCTCTACCACGTGGACCTGGCCGACGGCCACGCCACCGAGATCGCCCTGATCGGCGCCACCGACGTGGCCAACGGCGACGGCCTCCTCCGTATCGGCCGCACGCTGTACGTGGTGCAGAACCGGCTGAACCTCATCAGCGTCTTCGGCCTCGACACCAGGGCCCGCTCGGCGACGTTGCGCCGCACGATCACCGACCCCCGCTTCGACGTCCCCACCACCGCCGCCCGCTGGGCCGATCGCCTCTACCTCGTCAACGCCCGCTTCACCTCGCCCCAGACACCGGAAACGACGTTCAACACCGTCGCGGTCCCTCTCTGAGTCGGTGTGGGGTTCGTCCCCGCCGGTCAGGTGCCGGTGACGGCGATCTCCCCGGTGGTGGTGCTGGTGCCGGCGCCCTCGACGGCCGTGGCGGTCAGCGTCCAGGTGTGGCGGCCGTTGTCGGTGTACGTGCCCGCGTCGGTCTTGCCGTCCCACGCGACGTCCGCCTGGGGGCTGCCGCTCCCCGTGAGGGTGCGGACGGTGCGCCCGCTCGCGTTCTTGACGGTGAAGGTCCAGGTCACCGGCTTGTTGAACTGCCAGGTGCTGCCCCACCGCGCGTTATCGACATCCAGCGAGGTGCCGTCCACATCGGACTCGATCTTCGCCAGGGACTGGGTGGGGACCCCGCTGGGCACGACGTGGATCGCGTTGGCGGAGTCGACGTACGCGATGTCGCCGCCCCACTTGTCCACGGCCCAGGTCAGTCGGCGCTGGTCGGCGGTGTTGCCGGCCGGCAGGTCCGCGATCGGGCGCGGGGCCGCGGCGGTGCCGGTGTGGAAGTCGGTGAGCAGCAGTTGGCCGGCGGTGCGGTCGTGGCGGACCAGGTAGCCGTCGCCGACGAGGGCGGGTCCTGAGGGGACGGTGAAGCTCTTCTTCGCCGTACGGTCGTAGACCCCGGCCGGGCCGGTCGTACCGCAGCTCCAGTAGACCCAGCGCCCCATGACCTGTAGTTCCTTGATGACGCAGGGCGCGCCCGTGGCGACCGTCTCGACGAGTCTCTTCGTCTTGATGTCGGTCTGGGTGACGGTCCCCGCGGTGGAGCTCGCGGCCCACAGCCGGGTGCCCCAGACGGAGGCGGCGGTGATGGAGCGGGTGATCCGGATGTCCGTGGTGCGGTACGGCTGGAGGTCGTCGAGGTACTGCTTGTTGGTGGACTGCGCGTTGTAGAGGAAGTAGCGGCCGGTGACATCCACGATCCGGGCGCCCGTCACGGCCGGTTCCACGCCGTGGTAGGTGTTGGGGCTCGTCCGGATCTGGACGTATTCCTTGCCGTCGTCCACGAAGACGAGGCCGACGTCGCCGTTGCCGGATCCGACCAGCGGGATGCATTCGCCCGCGTCGCACGGTACGCGCTTGATGTGGTCGCCGTCGGCGAAGGTACCGGCGTACATCATCGGGACCCGGGTGGCCGCCGTCGATCCGTCCGGCGCGACCCGCCGTGTCATGACGTACTGCTCGCGGGACGCGCTGTGCTCCACGGTGGCCAGCGTGCCGCCCGCGAAGTCGATGCCCCAGACGCCGTCCGTCTGGATCGGCAGCGGGGTATCCGCGGCGTTCGCGCTGGTGGTCGCGGTGAGACCCGCGACGAGGGCGACGGCGGCGGCCAGTAACGGACGACGGACAGGGCGTCTCAAGGGGGCCTCCCAGAACGGTGGATTCCGCCGTGGTGGCGGGTGTGGACCAGGTTCTCGGGTGTGGGGCCCCGTATGCGCCTCGCGGGCGTGTCGGATGGAGCGTAGCAGCGGGGTGGCAGCGGAAGCTTTGGTTCATCTGAACCAATGAACACGAAAAAGCCCGGCAGGGGGCATTCCCCCTGCCGGGTCAGTGGGTCAGCCGCACTTGCGGCCGCTGTTGATGCAGCTCACGGCCTGCTTCATCAGCTTCTGCGACATCACGTTGATGAAGTCGCCGTGGTCCGTCACCGGCTTGTGCAACTGCTCGGGGAAGCTGTCCACCGCGAAGTTGCGGGCGCCGGGTGCGAGCTTGTAGGTGATCCGCTGGACCAGCTGCGGAATGGCCTTGAACCCCTGCTGGCACGAGCCGTCCGCGCGGGCGAACGCCACATGCGTACGGTGGTTCGCGCTGTCGATGTTCTTGCCGTCCCAGCAGCTCTGGAACTTGAACGTGCGCACCACGTTGCTGCCCTTCGGGCACACCGGGTACTTGTCCTTCAGCTGGCGGTTCTCGAATCCGGTGCAGCTCCAGGACGCGTTGGCGTTGGCCGTGCCGTTGGTGAACGCCTTGGCGTCACCAGTGATGATGCGCAGGAACTTGGGCATCTCCACGACCTTGGAGACCGGGTTGCCCTTGAAGCTGAGCTGTACGGAGGTGGGCCGCAGGATGCGCCCCACGTTGCCTTCCGTACCGCCGCCCGGGGCGCCCGCGTCGAACTCCTTCGTGCCGTCCTGAAGCCGCAGGACCGGCCAGTAGTGGGTGGAGCGGTCGCCGTTGGTGCAGGTGGTCCCGGCGGATTCGAGGACCTGGTTGGAGGCGAAGGCGTCCGTCTTCTTGTTGCCGACGTAGTCGTGCATGTGGTGGGCGCCGTTGCCCACGCCGGGGGCCACGATGACGTTGTCGGAGTTGAAGTGCTTGTTCTCGTTGCGTCCGCAGCGCGAGGAGAAGGTGCCCTTGGAGCCCTTGGCCTGCACCCGGGGGTTCTTGACGTTGGGCTTGACCTTGCGGATGTCCACGAAGTCCGCCCGCTGCGGGCCGGACTGCTGCTGGCCGCCCGCGCCCTGCCCGCCCGTGCCCTGTGCGCCCGCGGCCGGGGCCGCGTCCCCCGCCGCGGGGGTGTTCGGCGCCGCGGCCTGGGCGTCCGCGGCGGCCGTTTCGTCTCGCTTGACCGTGCAGGCCGCGAGCGAGTCCAGGCCCGACGGGCGAGGCTGGACCTTCTCGATCTCGGTGGCGATCCGGTCCAGGGTCTGCCGCCGCTCGGACGCCAGCGGGTCCAGTACGCGGGTGCGTACGGACTCCTGGTCGGCTTTCGCGCCCGGCTCCGCGAGCCGCTGGTACGCGTCGGCGACCTGGCTGTCCATTTTCGCCAGCTCGTTGTTGACGGCGGGCCGCGCCTGCTGCGGCACGTTCGACAGGCTGGTGGCGACATCCGGGCACTTGACCGTCATGCCGGCCCGCGCGGCCGCTTGTTGCGCCGGGGTCTCCTTGGCGGCCGAGGCGTTGTTGTCGGTCATCAGGAGCGCTCCGCCCCCGACAGCCAGGGCCGTCACACCGACCACGGACATAACGATCACTCGGGACCGCTTATGTCTCTTCCTGTTTTTCACCGGGCCGCCCCTCATCGGTTGTCGTCGCATACCGAAGAGATACGTAAACGGGGGCGGTTCTTCTCAGCGCTCTTCTCAGCGCCCTTCTCAGCCGCCGTCGGCATCCCGTCGCGCACCGGGGCTGACCAGCCCGGTTTCATACGCCACGACCACGGCCTGGACCCGGTCGCGCAGCCCGAGCTTGGCGAGGATACGGGCGACATGGGTCTTGACGGTGGCCTCGGAGAGGCGGAGGCGGGCGGCGAGTTCGGCGTTGGACAGGCCCTGGGCCAGCAGCCGCAGCACCTCCGCCTCGCGCGGGGTCAGCGCGGCCAGGTCGCGGTGGAGCGCGGAGGTGTCGGGGTCCCGGCGGGCGTAACGCTCCACGAGGCGGCGGGTGATGGCCGGGGCCAGCAGCGCGTCGCCGTCGCGGACCATGCGGACGGCGGCGACCAGATGCTCGGGGGTGACGTCCTTGAGGAGGAAGCCGCTGGCACCGGCGGACAGCGCCGCGTAGACGAAGTGGTCGAGGTCGAACGTGGTCAGGATGATCACGCGGGGCTCGCCGGGGGCGCCGGTCAGAATGCGCCGGGTCGCCTCCAGGCCGTCCACGTCCGGCATCCGGATGTCCATCAGCACCACATCCGGCCGGGTGCGCCGGACCGCCTCGACGGCCTCTGCGCCGTCCGCCGCCTCGGCGACCACGTCGATGCCGTCGGCCGCCAGGATCATCGTGAAGCCCGTACGGACGAGCGCCTGGTCGTCGGCGACCACCACGCGCAGCGGCCCGGTCACCTCTCCTCCAGGGGGCACATCTCCTCCAGGGGGATGGTTGCTTCGACGCGGTAACCGCCGCCGGGGCGCTGCCCGGTGTGCAGGGTCCCACCGTAGACGGACAGCCGCTCGCGCAGGCCGATCAGCCCGCGCCCGCCGCCGGCCGCCGCGGACGCGCTCGGGGTGCCACCGGTGTCGGTGACCGCGACCCGCAGCCGGTCGTCGCCGTACGCGACGGTGACCGCCGCCGTCGATCCGGCCGCGTGTTTCACGGTGTTGGTCAGCGCCTCCTGCACCACGCGGTACGCGGCGAGGCCGACCCCGGACGGGACGGGGCGCGGCGTCCCGGTCACGGTGAGCTCGACCGGCAGCCCGGCCTCCCGTACCCGGGCGACCAGCGTGTCCAACTGGCCCAGGCCCGGCTGTGGGGCGAGGTCCGGGGTGGCTGCTCCGTCGGTGGCGGTGGTGTCTTCGTCCATCGTCAGCAAGCCCATCGCATGACGCAGTTCGGCCATCGCCGCCCGGCCGCTCGCCTCGACCGCGAGCAGCGCCTCACGGGCCCGGTCCGGGGTGGTCGCCATGACCTTGCGGGCGGCCCCCGCCTGGATCACCATCACGCTCACGTTGTGCGTCACCACGTCGTGCAACTCGCGGGCGATGCGGGCACGTTCCTGTTCCGCGGCGCGGCGCAGCTCCTCGGCCCGTTCGCGCTCCAGCGCGGACATCCGCGCGTGGCTCTCGCCGGCCCGCAGCTGCCAGGTGCGCAGCCCGTTGGCCGCCACCACGATCGGCACCAGGATCAGCAGCGGGATGTACTCGTTCTGGACGACGGGCAGCGTGCCGTCCGCGAGCCTGCTCAGCGCGAACACCGCCACCGGCAGACTCGCCAGCGTGGCCACCCGGTAAGGGCTGTACGCCGCGGCGCCGTAGGCGGCGATCACGCAGGCGTACGAGGTGGTCCTTGGCGCCTCGGCCGGAGTCAGCGCGACCGCGACCGTCACGATCCACAGCACGGCGAGCGGATACCGGCGGCGCAGTGCGAGCGGCGCCGAGGCGAGCACCGCCAGGGCCACCGGGACGAACCAGCCGCTCAGCCAGTCCGGGGCCGGGGGCGGTCCACTCGGCGGCAGCGGGGGCGCGGGCTCGGACGGCCCGGCAGGGAACCACGGCTCGACCGCGCCGTCGACGACCGCCTCGACCCGCCCGTCCCAGTGCTCCACGGCGTACTGGACGCTGGCGATGCCCAGGGCCAGCGCCAGCGCCGCGTCGAAGACCAGGCCGCGGCGGGTGGGGCGGGGCAGCGGACCGGTCGCGCGCTTCAGCGCCTTGGCCGCTCCGCGCAGCCGGTCCGCCAACGGCACGTTCATCACCGGCCCATTCTGGCCACCGGCCCGGCCCCGCCACATCCTTCCGCCGGTCCTGGGGGCCGCCCGCCCGTACATCGCTCGCCTACATCGCGGGGATGACGGCGGCCGCCCTCATCCCGGCGCGGTACCGGAAATGCCCCGGTCGAGCGACGTGCTCGGGCAGGCCCCACGCCTAGCGTCCAACCGCGCCAGACGCGTACGTATCGAGGGAGATGTGCATGACCACGCCGGTGATCGAACTGCGGGATGTGAGCCGCGGATACGACGGGGGGCCGCCCGCGCTGGACGACGTGTCGCTGACCGTGCGTGCCGGGGAGGCCGTCGCGATCCTCGGGCCGTCCGGCAGCGGCAAGTCCACGCTGCTCAATCTGATCGCGGGCCTGGACCGGCCGGACTCCGGCACCGTCACGGTGGACGGAGTGCGCGTGGACACCCTGGGCGAGGCGGCGTCGGCGCGCTTCCGGCGCGCGAAGATCGGCATGGTCTTCCAGTTCTTCAATCTGCTCGACGATCTGACCGTCGAGGACAACGTCGCCCTGCCCGCCCGCATGGCGGGCCGGTCGCGCGGCGCGGCTCACCGACGCGCGGCCGAACTGCTCCAGTCGCTCGGCGTCGACCGGCACGCCGACGCCTACCCGGGGCGGCTGTCCGGCGGCGAGCGGCAGCGCGTCGCGGTGGCCCGGGCCCTGGTCAACCGGCCCGCGCTGCTGCTGGCCGACGAGCCGACCGGAGCGCTGGACACCGCCGCGGGCGAGGCCGTCCGCGATCTGCTCACCGAGCTCAACGCCGCCGGGCAGACGGTGGTCCTGGTCACCCACGACCTCGGGCTCGCGCAGTCCTGTACGACGCGTACGGTCCGGCTCGTCGACGGCCGGATCGCCGCAGCAGGACACACCGTCATGGCGGAGGAGGCCCGATGAGCGCCCTGGGCCGCGTCGTGCGCTCGGGGGTGCGCCGCCGCCGGGTGCAGAACGCCGTGATCGGCCTGGCCACCACGATGGCGGTGACCGCGGCCGTCCTGTGCGCCTCGCTGCTCGTGGCCTCCAGCGCGCCGTTCACCGACGCCTTCGCCAAACAGCGCGGCGCGCACCTGTCGGTGCGGTACGACGCGGCCAAGGCCACGGCCGCGCAACTGGCCGGGTCCGCGGACGCCCGCGGGGTCACGGCGGCGGCCGGGCCCTTCCCGACCACGTCAATCACCCCGAGCCTCGACGGCCAGAAGCTCGCACCGATGTCGGTCGTCGGCCGCGCCGATCCCGGCCACGATCAGGTCGACCGCGTCACCCTGACCCAGGGGGTCTGGGCCACCAGGCCCGGCCAGATCGTGCTGTCCGCCGAGGCCGGCGTGCCCCCTTCGCCCGGCCTGCGGCTGAACTTCCCCGACCTGCCCGGCGACCCGACGCTGACCGTGGTCGGCGTGGCCCGCTCGGTCAGCCGCACCGCCGACGCCTGGGTGGCCCCCTCCCAGATCGCCGCACTGACCGCGCCCGGGGCGCGGGCCGGCTACCAAATGCTCTACCGCTTCGCTCACGCGGACAGCGGCGCCCGGATCGCCGCGGGGCGCGCGGCGGTGACGGCGGCGGTGCCCGCCGGGGCGCGGGTCGGCGACCAGCCCTGGCTCGCCGTCAAACGGGAGGCCGAGCAGGAGACCGCGGTGTTCGTGCCGTTCCTCGTCGCCTTCGGCGTGCTCGGCCTGATCATGGCGGTGCTGATCGTGGGCAATGTGGTGGCCGGTGCGGTCGGCGGCGGGCTGCGGCGGATCGGCGTCCTCAAGGCGCTCGGGTTCACCCCCGCCCAGGTCGTACGGGCCTATATGGCCCAGGCCCTGATCCCGGCGGCGTTCGGCACCGTGGTCGGCGTCGTCGCGGGCGTCCTCCTGACCCGCCCCGTTCTGTCCCAGGCCGAAGAGGCCTACGGAACCGCCGCGTTGACGATTGCCCCGTGGGTCGTGGTCGCGGTGGCCGCCGGGGCGCTCGGCCTGGTGGCGGTGACCGCGTGGGCGAGCGCGGCACGGGCCGGGCGGCTGCGGGCCGTCGACGCGCTCGCCGTCGGCCGCTCCGCGCGCCCGAGCCGCGGCCGGGCGGTGGTCCGGCTGACCGGGCGGCTCCCGCTGCCCCGCCCGATCGGCCTCGGCCTGGCCCGCCCGTTCGCACGCCCCGCCCGCGCCGCCGCGATGGTCGCGGCCGTCGCCTTCGGGGCCACCGCCGTCACCTTCGCCGTGGGCCTGGCCGCCTCGCTGAACCGGGTGCAGGACGCCAGGGAGCACGACAGGGCCGATGTCACGGTCGAGGCCAACGCGGCGGTCCTCGGCCCGGAGGGCGGGCCCGGCGCGGAGGGCGGGCCCGGCCAGGACAACGGGCCCGGCCCGCACCGCAAGGGCCCGGGCGGTCCGCCGCGGATCACGGCCGACCCCGCCGTGATCACCGCGGCGATCAAGGCCCAACCGGGGACCCGCGCGTACTACGCCACCGCCGCCACCGAGGTGACCATCGCCGGGCTGTCCGGCACCACCGATCTCCACACCTTCGCCGGGGACGGCACCTGGTCCAACTACCAGAAGGTCTCCGGCAGATGGTTCGAGAAGCCGGGCGAGGCCGTCGTACCGACCCAGTTTCTCGCCGCCACCGGCACCCGGCTCGGGGACACCGTCGCCCTGAACCACGACGGCAAGACGATCCGGGTCCGGATGGTGGGGGAGGTCTTCGACCCCCGGAACCAGGGCATGAACGTCCTCACCGACGCCGCGACGCTCGCCCCCGCGAGCACTCCCGCCGACAGCTACCGCATCACCCTCAAGCCCGGCACGGACGCGGCCGCCTACGTCACCGCCCTGAACTCCGCCCTCGGCTCGCTGGACGTCACCGCGCACACCGGCCCCTCCGGGGGCGAGAGCGAGCTGATCCTCGTCCTCGACGCGCTGGCCGCCCTCCTCACCCTGATGCTCGTCGCCGTCGCTGGTCTTGGCGTGCTCAACGCGGTCGTCCTCGACACCCGCGAACGCGTCCACGACCTCGGCGTACACAAGGCGCTCGGCATGACCCCGCGGCAGACCGTCGTGATGGTCCTCGCCTCGGTCGTCGTGGTGGGTCTTGCGGGCGGCGCCCTCGGCGTCCCGGCCGGTCTGGCCCTGCACGCGGCGGTCGTCCCCGCCATGGGCCACAGCGCCGGACTCACCCTCCCCACCTCGGCCCTCGACGTCTACGCCCTGCCCGAGCTACTTCTGCTCGGCCTCGGCGGCCTGCTGATCGCGGCCACCGGGGCCCTGCTTCCCGCGGGCTGGGCGGCCCGGACGCGTACGGCCACGGCGCTGCGTACGGAGTGAGGCGGAGGAGAACGGGGGCAGGGGCGGGGCGCTCGGCCGCGCCCGTCCCTGCCCCCACGTGCTGCCCACCGGTCAGCCCGCCCCGCACCTCGGGGTTCGCCGGTCAGCGCGCTACACGTGGTCCGCGCCGCCGTTCAGCCCGAGAACCAGGCGATGCCGATCAGGACCGCGGCGATGAAGGCCACGGCACCGGCGATCAGGCTCGCCACTCTCGGCCGGCGCCTGATGAGTTCGCGAGCGCCGCGCCGCTTCGCGGGCGTGGACGCGGAAGGGGACGTGGACGGGGACGCCGACGTGGACCGGTGGCCGCGGGCCGGACGGCGGGCGGGGGCGGGCTGCGGAAGGCGGTACGTGGCCACGGAGGGCGTCTCCGGCGCACGGGGCGAGCCCGCTGCGGGCGCGGCCGCGGGCGGGGCCTGCGGCGTCGCGGTGCCGAAAACCTGGGCGTGCGGGGGCGGGCCCGGCATGGGCGCAGGCGTGGGGGCGGGCTGTGGCATGGGTTCCGGGTGGCCCTGCCAGGCGCCCGAGCCGAACCAGTCGGCGATGTGCTGCGCGGTGGGGCGCCCCTCGGGCTGCTTCGCGAGCATGCCGAGCAGATAGTTCTCGAACGCGGGCGGCAGGCCCGCGCCCCGCTGACTGGGCGGCAAGGGCGCTGCGTCGATGTGCTGGGCGAGCGTGGCGGCGGAGGTGTCGGCCTGGAACGGCGGGGTGCCGGTGAGCAGTTGGTAGAGCAGACAGCCCAGGGAGTACACGTCGGAGGCCGGGCTCGCGGGCCTTCCCAGAGCGCGCTCGGGGGCGAGGTAGAGGCTGGTGCCGATGATCTGCCCCGCCGTGGTGAGCGCGGTGGCGGGGTCGTCGACGAACCGGGCGATCCCGAAGTCGCCGATTTTGACCGTGCCGTCGGCGTCTGACATCAGGTTGCCCGGTTTGATGTCCCGGTGGACGATCCCCGTACGGTGCGCGGAGGCCAGCCCCGCGGCCGCCTGGGCGGCGATGACGGCCACCCGCTCGGCGCGGAGCGCGCCTTGGGCGGTCAACTCCTGGGCCAGGCTCTGGCCTTCGACGAGCTCCATCACCAGATAGAAGCGGCCGTCACGCGCCCCGAAGTCGAACACGCCGACGATGTTGGGGTGACTCAGCCGGGCCGCCGTCTGGGCCTCCAGCCGGAAGCGGGCCGCCGCCTGCGACGCGGGGTCGTCCCCGAGCAGCAGTTTGACGGCCACGGTCCGTCTCAGCACTTCATCGGTGGCCCGCCAGACCTCGCCCATTCCGCCGCGGCCTATGGGTGTCTCCAACCGGTACCGATCCGCCACCAGCACGTGTGCACCAACCTCTATCCTGATCGACTCTGAGCAAACCGACGCCGACGGACAGCAGCACCGTACGAGGAGGCAGGTGGTGGGGGGACCGCGACGTTTTCAGGGTACCGAGCGCGGCTGCTGAGGTCTTCGCCGTCGGGGTGGACAGGCACGGCATCGGAGGTGGGCGTGACGTACGTCACCCACACTGAGCGCTTTCCGAGGGGAGAAGGGGGGCGGCTGGCCCGGTGTCCCGATTCCTTGGCCCGGTGCGTAGCTGAGCTCAGGACTGGCTCCGCTGCGCTCCGCCGCAACTGCTGCCGCGCGGTGGCGAGCCGGTCAGCCCGGCGGTGCGCCCGGCTGGGGGTGCGCGAGCGCGACGAACGGGTGGGCGACCGCTGGGCGGTATGGTCCGGATGCCGCGTGCGGGCATCGTCTCGCGCCTTCGGCGCACAGCGGCCGGCAGCGGGGAGGGGAGGGGGTGCGAGAGGCGTCGTCGCCGTCCTGCCCAAGTGGTGTTCACCGGCTGGCGGACGGTGGGACGGTGGGGGGTCGTCCGGAGCGGAGGATGCCGGTCCGGTTGGGCTCTCCCCTCACCTGCTCTTAAAAAAGTGCTTGCTTTATATCAAGTACTGCAGCAAGCGTTTTTCCAAGAGGGGGTGGGGGAGGGGCGGTCCTGTCCGTCGGCGCCGGCTTGTCCGTCGCCCTCCCGCGCCCCCGGCGAGCGCACCGCTGGGCTGATCGGTCGGCCACCGCGCGGCAGCAGCTGCGGCGGAGCGCAGCGGAGCCAGTCCTGAGCTCAGCCACGCACCGGGCCAAGGAATCGGGACAACGGGCCAGCCGCCCCCCTTCCCCCTTCTCGCCGGCGCTTCGGACCGGGAGGGTCCGAGACGAAACCCGCACCCGCGCAGTCAGCCCGAACCGAAAACCTCAGTAGCCTGCCGGTATGCGAGCGGTGGGTGGAGTGGACAGAGCGGACCTGACGGGGCGGGCGCGGCTGCGGGAGGCGGCGCTTGTGCTGTTCGCGGAGCGGGGGTTCGAGGCGACGTCCACGCGGGCGGTGGCGGCGGCCGCCGGGCTTTCCCCGGCGCTGGTGACCCGGCACTTCGGCTCGAAACAGGGGCTGCGGGCGGCGGTGGACGAGTACGTACTGGGGCGGATCGGCGAGGCGTTGGGCGGCCTGGATGCCGATGGCGCGGACGGCGGTGCGCTGATGGCCTCGCTGGGGGAGGTCTCGGCGCGGCTGTTCGGGGCCGATCCGGTGCTGCGCGGCTATCTGCGGCAGGCGCTGCTGGAGGACAGCGAGGCGAGCGCGGCGCTGTTCGGCCGGCTGCTGAGCGGAGCGCGCGGGGAGCTGGAGCGGCTGCGGGAGGCGTCCGGCAAGTCGCCGCAAGGGGCGGATGGCGGACGGGGCGATGAGGAGTGGGCGCCGTTCCAGATGCTCTGTCTGGTCCTTGGGCCGCTGCTGCTTGAGCGGGTCATGCAACCGAACCTGAGCGCCCCGATGTTCGCCCCCGAGGTGCTCGCCCGCCGTAGCGCTGCCAACCAACAGCTAATGCGGCACGGCCTGTTCGGACCTGACGGTACGTAGGGCCAGCCCGAGGGCGGATACGGGGGACAGCCTTACCGCGCGAGTGTGCATGTGTACACCATCCTCAACACATGAACACCAAGCCCTCTGTTCCACCCCGGCTCGCCTGGCTGGACAACCTCCGTATCGCCGTGACCGTCCTCGTCGTCGTCCACCACGCCGCCCAGGCGTACGGCCCCGGCGACTGGTGGTACGTCGAGGGCCGGCCGCACTCCGGGGCGCTGGCCACGCTGTCCGCGCTGGACGGCACGTTCGCGATGAGCCTGTTCTTCTTCGTCTCGGCCTGTTTCGTGCCCGTCTCGTACGAACGCCACGGCGCCCGCGCCTTCCTGGCGTCCCGGCTGCGGCGGCTCGGCATCCCGCTGGTCGTCGGGGCGCTGACGATCGTCCCGGGGCTGATGTACGCGTACTACGTCCACTACCGCGGCTACGCCCCGATCTCCTTCCCCCGCTACTTCACCGACGTCTACCTGGGGCTCGGGGAGAAGCCGGCCGACTGGAGCGGGCCGTCCTGGCCGGATCTGCAGTTCGCGCATCTCTGGTTCATCCAGAACCTGTTGGCGTACAGCGTTCTGTATCTGGTGTGCCGGCAGGCCGCCCGGCTCGTCCGGCGGCGGCGTACGGACCGGGGCGCCGCGCGTGGAGAGGGCGGGCGGATACCGGGGCACGGCGCGCTGGCGCTGCTGACCGTGGTGCTCGCGGTGGCCACCTATGCCGTACGGCTGTGCTATCCGCTGGACACTTGGGTGCCGTTCTTGGACTTTCTGCAGGTGGAGCCCGCCCGGCTGCCGCTTCAGGGGGGCTTCTTCCTGCTCGGCGTGGTGGCCCACCGCTACGGCTGGCTGGAGCGGTTCCCCGCCCGGACGGGCTGGTTGTGGCTGGCGGGCGGGCTGGGCGGGGCCGCGCTGCTGTTCGCCGTCGGGCCGGGCGCCGGCTGCTTCGCCCCGGGAGGCTCAGGATGGCGGTCCGCGCTGTGGTCGCTGTACGAGAGCGCTCTGTGCGTGGCGCTGTGCGTCGGGCTGCTCACCCTCTTCCGTGAGCGCTGTGCGGGCTCGGGGCGGCTCCGCCGTGAGCCGGCGGCCGGCTCGTACGCCGTTTACATCGTGCATCTGCCGATCGTGGTGGCCGTGCAGTTCGCCCTGGGGAGCGACGGTCTTCCGGCGCTCGGCGCCTGGGCCCTGACGGCGGTCCTGGCGCTGGGCGCGGCGTTCCTGGTGGCGGCCGGGCTGCGCCGGCTGCCCGGGTTCCGCTCGGTGTTGTGAGGAGGGGCGCGGTTGGGACGGGTCAGCGCTGACCGGTGCCGGTGCCGCTGTTGGGGTCGGTCGGCTCCGTCCGGGACCGGATGACGTCGCCGGGTTCGGCCCGGATCACTCGGTGCCCTGACTTGTCCTCGGTGACGGCGGGCTGGTCGTCGGACTTCATCGCCTTGGACTCGCTCTTGAGGATGCGGGCCGACTTGCCCATGGAGCGGACCAGGTCGGGAAGTTTCTTGGCCCCGAGGATGACGATGACGACGATGAGGAGGAGCGACAGCTCACTTATCCCGAGCATCGGTGCCTGCTTTCTTCGCGGAGTGGTGGGGTGAGGTGAAGTCAGGGCCGGAGAAGTCGGGGCCGGAGAAGTCAGGGCTGGCGTAGTCGGGGCTTGCGTAGTCCGGGCTGGAGTAGCCGAGGCGCGGACGGCGGATGAGTTCCACCGTCCCCTGTGGGCGATTGTCGCGCAGTCGCCCGCGCAGATACGGCAGGACTCCGCGTTCGAGGAGGGCCAGCCGCCAGGCGTCGCGGGCCGCGGCGACGCCGTCCCGGTGCCGCTCGGCCCGGTCGACGGGTGTGGTGCGGTGCCGTGCGGCGGTGGTGAACAGCCAGATGGCGCCGGCAGCGGTGGTCAGGGCCGCGATGACAGCGGTGGTGTGCGCGGCGGTCAACAGGGTGTCGGCCAGTCGGCGTTGG
The DNA here is from genome assembly GCF_042734105.1 of Streptomyces sp. NPDC059679. Taxonomy (NCBI): domain Bacteria; kingdom Bacillati; phylum Actinomycetota; class Actinomycetes; order Kitasatosporales; family Streptomycetaceae; genus Streptomyces; species Streptomyces sp. NPDC059679. The sequence continues at coordinate 72,104 of NZ_JBHWES010000031.1, forward strand.
GAGGCGCTGAGCCCCAGGGTGTGGCCGAGAAGAAGGAAGACCACGGTCGCCGCCGTGGCCAGCACCGGCGTCAGAACCGCCAGCGCGGGCAGCAACCGCTGCCCGGCCTGCCCCTGACCGCCCGGCCCGGACCCGACCCCGGATGCGGCCGGGCCTCCGGCCGACTCGTCCGGCAACGCCGGCGCGCGCTGCCGGACATAAGCGCCGTACTCGGTCGCCGCCGCCACCGCGATGGACGCGGCGTCCGCCAGGGCCTGGGAGCGCAGCTCCTCGAGGTCCGGGCCCTCGGCGGAGCCGTGCCGCAGGGCCGTACGGATCTCCGGGGTGTTCAGCGCCCGGTGCAGCACCTGCTCGAAGTCGGGTCTGTCCGCCGCGTCCAATGCCTGCGGTGCCTGGGATGCGTACGGGCCGGTCATGTCCGTTCCCTCGGTGAGTTGGAACCAGCCGGTGCCGCCGCCGGGCCGGGGCGCCCAAGGGCCCGGCCCGTGCCCGGCAGCGGCGGCGGTGGTGGCGGGGACGTCAGACTCCGACCCCGTAGTCGGAGGCGATGCCCGCCAGGCCGGAGGCGTAGCCCTGGCCGACCGCGCGGAACTTCCACTCCGCGCCGTGGCGGTAGAGCTCGCCGAAGACCATGGCGGTCTCGGACGCGGCGTCCTCGCTGAGGTCGTAGCGGGCGAGCTCATTGCCGTCGGCCTGGTTGACGACGCGGATGAAGGCGTTGCGGACCTGGCCGAAGCTCTGGCCGCGGGATTCGGCGTCGTGGATGGAGACCGGGAAGACGATCTTGGTGATCTCGGCGGGCACGGCGGCGAGGTTGACCTTGATGGACTCGTCGTCGCCGTCGCCCTCGCCGGTGAGGTTGTCGCCGGTGTGCTCGACCGAGCCGTCGGGGCTCTTCAGGTTGTTGTAGAAGACGAAGTGCTGGTTGGAGGGGACCTTCCCGGCTTCGTCGCAGAGCAGGGCGCTGGCGTCGAGGTCGTAGTCGGTGCCCGTCGTGGTCCGTACGTCCCAGCCGAGGCCGACCAGGACCGCGGTCAGGCCCGGTGCCTCCTTGCTGAGCGAGACGTTGCCGCCTTTGGACAGGGAAACTCCCACGATCTCCTCCTGTGTTCGGTGTGCTGGTTGCCGGGCCCGGAGGAAAAATCTACAGCACTGTAGAAGAAATGGGAGGGCGATGTGGGGCCGCGGAGGCGGTACGGTCCTGTGGCGGCCGGTCGCGCGTGGCGCGTCGCCCGCGCGGTGCGGCCTGGCGGAGGGAGACGGACGGTGAGGCACGACCCCTTGAACCCGGACGAGGGCGGTCCGCGCCCGCGTTCCCGTCGGCGCGGGCAGGGCGAGCTGGAGGCGCAGGTCCTGGATCTGCTGTGCCGGGCGGGCGGCCCGGTCACGGCGGCCTGGGTGCAGGAGCGGCTTGAGGGCGACCTGGCGTATACGACGGTGATGACGATCCTGTCGCGGCTGCACACCAAGCAGGCGGTGGCACGGGAGCGGGTGGGCCGGTCGTTCGTATGGCGGGCCGAGGCCAACGAGGCGGGCCTGGCCGCGCTGCGGATGCGCCGGGTGCTGGATGGCCAGGACGACCGGGAGGCCGTGCTGGCGAGCTTTGTGACCGGGCTGTCGGCGGACGACGAGCGGCTGCTGCGCGATCTGCTGAGCGAGGCGGCGGGGGAGCCGGAGGACTGACCCATGGGTGTGTTCGTCTTCCTCCCCCTGGTGCTGCCGCTGACGGCGCTGCCGATCGCGCGCCTGGCCGAGCAGCATCTGCATCCGCGCGCCGCCACCCGCCTGCTGTCGTTCGTCGGGGGCGTGCTCGCGCTGTGCTCGACGCTCTGTCTGGGCCTGCTGGTCGTCGTCGGCACGGCCCAGCTGCCGGGCAATCCGCTCCCGGACGGCTGGTCCGACCCCGAGGTGCGGGCGGCGGTGCCGTACGACGAGGTGGCCGGGAAGGCCGCGATCGGCGCGCTGGCCGTGGTGGCCACCGGTTGTGCGGCGACCCTGGTGCGGCATGTGACGGTGCGGCGGCGGGCCCAGGCGGCGCTGGCCGGCATGCCGGACTCGCCGGTCGCGGTGCTGCCCGACGGCAAGGCGTATGCGTACGCCCTGCCCGGCGGGCCGGGCGGGTGCCGGGCGCGGGGGCGGATCGTCGTCTCCACCGCGATGCTGGACTGTCTGAACGCCCGCGAACGGCAGGCGCTGATCGCCCATGAGCAGGCGCATCTGGCCGGGCGGCACCATCGCTATCTGCTGGTGGCCCAGCTGGCGGCGCGGGCGAACCCCCTGCTGCACGCGCTGCGCGCCGCGGTGGCCTACTGCGCGGAGCGATGGGCGGACGAGGAGGCGGCCGGGGAGGTCGGGGACCGCAGGGTGACGGCACGGGCGGTCGGCAAGGCGGCGCTGGTCTCGCGCGGCACACCCGCCCCCACGCTGGCCGGATTCGCCGCCCCCGGGCCGGTGCCGCGGCGGGTGGCCGCGCTGCTGGGGCCGGTGCCGCCCGCGCGCTGGTGGCCGCCCGTGGCCACGGCGGCCGGTCTGGCCGCCTGGATCGCGGCCGCCGGCACCGCCGCGTCCGCGCTGTCCTCGGCGAACGCGGCGGTGGCGCTGTTCCTCGTCCTGCAGGCGGCCACCCCGCTGTAACGGGCGGACCGTCTGTTTACAGGTCGAACTCGGCCGGCGGCAGCTCCAGAGCGAAGCAGGCCTCGCGGACGACGCCCTGCTCGGTCTTGTCGAAGTTGCCGTCGGCGCCGCCGATGACGATGCCGATCTGGATGACGGCCCGCGCCTCGGCGGGCTTCTTCTTCGCCTTGGCGATCTCCTGCAACAGGCTGACCTTGCCGAACTCGAAGTCGGCGGTGATCTTGTTGAGGTAGTCGTTGAAGCGGCGCTGCAGATCGTCCGCGGCGAAGTTCTGCAGCACCTCGTTGGTGGCGATGAGCTGGGCGACGCGCTGCCGCTCGGACGGGTCGACGCTGCCGTCCGCCGCCGCGACCAGGGCGCACATCGCCATGCTCGCGTCGCGGAACGCACCGCTCTTCAGGTCGTTCTTCTTCGCGACGAGCTGGGTCTGCATCGTCTGGGCGGAATCCTTGATGCGATCCCACAGGGCCATGAGAACTCCGTATGTGTGTTGTTTCTACAGTGGTGTAAAAACTAGCAGGGTGCGGTCGGGGTGGGTCTGCCTGATGGCCACCGTAGTCCCGGACGGGAATGCTTTACCATCTCTTTACGTTGAATGAGCGATGAACCTGAGCCATGACGATGAACCCGAGCGATGAGAAGGAGCGGTAGACCCGCCATGGGCGAACCTCCCAGTACCGGCCGTGCCATCCCCCGTCGGCAGTCGAGCGATGAGCGGAGGGTGGCACGGTGACCGAGGTCCTGCTGCTCCTGCTGGCGCTGCTGCTCACCCTGGCCTGCGCGGTCTTCGTGGCCGCCGAGTTCTCGCTCACCACCATCGAGCGCGGTGAGCTGGAGCGCGCGGTCGAGGCGGGCGAGCGCGGCGCCGAGGGCGCCCTGGCGGCCGTCCGCCGGCTGACCTTCCAGCTGTCCGGGGCCCAACTGGGCATCACGGTCACCTCCCTGGTGATCGGCATGCTGGCCGAGCCCTCCCTGGCTGTGCTGTTGCGCGGCCCGCTGCGGGCCGTCGGGCTGGGTGCTGCCGCCTCCTCGGTGGCCACGGTGCTGGGCGTGGCCCTGTCCACCGTGGTGCTGATGGTGGTCGGCGAGCTGGTGCCCAAGAACTGGGCGATCTCCCGTCCGCTGGCCGTGGCCAAGGTGGTCGCGGGCCCGCAGCGCGGCTTCACCGCCGCCTTCTCGCCGTTCATCCGCCACCTCAACAACACCGCCAACCGCTTCGTACGCCGCCTCGGCCTGGAGCCCGCAGAGGAGCTGGCCGGCGCCCGTACCCCCGAGGAGCTGGTGGCCCTCGCCCGCCACTCGGCCGCGCAGGGGGCCATCGAGCCGGACTCGGCGGAGCTGTTCGTGCGCACCCTCCACCTGGGCGAGCTGACCGCTGAGAACGTGATGACCCCGCGCGTGGACGTCCAGGCGCTGGAGTCCCATGCCACCGCCGTCGACGCCGCCCATCTCACCTTCGCCACCGGTCTGTCCCGCTTCCCCGTCTACCGCGACAGCCTGGACGAGGTCATCGGGACCGTCCACATCCGCGACGTCCTCGCCCTGGACGCCGCCAAGCGCGCGGCCACCCCCGTCACCGACCTGATCACCCCGCCGCTGCTGGTGCCCGACACCCTCCCCGTCGCCACGCTGCTGCAGCGGCTGCGCGCCGAGCGCGTCATGGCCGTGGTCATCGACGAGTACGGCGGCACCGCCGGGGTCGCCACCGTCGAGGACGTCGTCGAGGAGGTCATCGGCGAGGTACGTGACGAACACGACCCCCTCGATCCCCCCGACCTGCTGCCCGCGCCGCCCACCGACGACGGCCGCGCCGTCTGGGAGGCCGACGGCGGCGTCCGCCTCGACGAGCTCGCCGGTATCGGTCTCGGCGCGCCCGACGGCCCGTACGAGACCCTGGCCGGGCTGCTCGCGACCCGCCTGGGGCGCATCCCCGAGGAGGGCGACACCGTCCATCTCGACGGCTGGGACCTGACCGTCCTCGACGTCGACCACCACCGCGCCGACCGCGTCACCATCACCGCCCCGGCGCGCTCCGCCGCCGAGTCCGCGACGGAGCCCGCCGCCGAGTCCACGTCCGAGTCCATGACCGGGCCCGCCACCGGGCCCGCCGCCGAGCGCGCGATCGAGAAGGAGGACGCCCGATGACCGTTCTACAGCTGGCCATCGGCGCCCTCACCCTGCTCACCAACGCCTTCTTCGTCGGCGCCGAGTTCGCCCTGATCTCGGTGCGCCGCAGCCAGATCGAACCCGCCGCCCAGGCGGGTTCGCGGCGGGCCCGCACCGTGCTGTGGGCGCTGGAGCACCTGTCCGCCCTGCTGGCCACCGCCCAGCTGGGCATCACCATCTCCTCGCTGGTCCTGGGCGCGGTCGCCGAACCGGCCATCGCCCATCTGCTGGAGCCCGGCTTCGACGCGGTGCACGTCCCGGACGGCCTGGTGCACCCGATCGCCTTCGTGCTGGCCCTCACCGCGGCGACGTATCTGCACATGCTCATCGGCGAGATGGTCCCCAAGAACATCGCCCTCGCCGCCCCCGAGCGCACCGCGCTGCTGCTCGGCCCGCCCCTGGTGGCCGTCACCCGCGCGCTGCGCCCCGTCGTCTTCGGCATCAACGCCTTCGCCAACACGCTGCTGCGGCTGCTGAAGGTCGAGCCCAAGGACGAGGTCGAGTCGGTCTTCACCGACGACGAGCTCATCCGGCTGGTCCGGGACTCCAGCGCCGCGGGGCTGCTGGACCCCTCCGGCAGCGAGCGGCTGCGCGACGCCCTGGAGCTGGGCACCCGGCGGGTGGGCGACATCCTGGTGCCGCTGGACGAGATGGTCACCGTCGGCCCCGAGGTCACCCCCGACCAGCTGGAGCGCGCCGCGGCCGCCTCCGGCTACTCCCGGCTGCCGGTGATCGGCCCGGCCGGGGCGGTGCTCGGCTACCTGCACATCAAGGACACCCTCGGGGCGACCAACCGGGACAAGCCCTTCCCGCGCACCGCCCTGCACACCGTCACCCGCGTACAGGCCGACACCCCGTTGGACGACACCCTCACCGCGATGCGCGGCGCGGGCACCCATCTGGCGGCGGTGACCGGTGACGACGGCGGTGCGGTGCTCGGCTTCGTCACCATGACGGATGTCCTGGACGAGCTCGTGGGCCCCGAGCCTTCCCCCAGCTACCGCTGGGAGGTGCCCCCTGCTGTCTGAGCATGCCTGGCGTCTAAGTATGTGGACACCGTCTTGCATACGAGACAGCGAGTCTGGAGGATGAGCCGACGGCGGACACGGACATGGGTACGGGCACAGGCGCGGGCAGGAGTGGCGACGGATGAGCATCGGGTCCTCGGCACTGCTGGTGTCGGCCGGCGTGGCCTCAGGGCTCGCCGGCTCGATCGCCGGGCTGGCCTCGCTGTTCAGCTATCCGGCCCTGCTCGCGGCCGGTCTGCCGCCCGTGGCCGCCAATGTGACCAACACGGTGGCGCTGTTCTCCAACACGGTGGGCACCGCGGCCGGGTCCCGGGCCGAACTGCGCGGCCAGCGCGACCGCCTGCTGCGTCTAGGCGTCCTCGCCGCGCTCGGCGGCGCGGTCGGGGCCGCGCTGCTGCTCTCCACCCCGTCCTCGGCCTTCGAGGCGGTCGTGCCATGGCTGATCGCGCTCGGCTCGGTGCTGATCCTCGTCCGCGACCCGCTGCGCCGCCTGGTGGAGTCGAAGTCGCGCCCGGTCGGCCGAGCCGCCCGCCCCACGCTCCCCATGGCCTGCGCGATCCTGCTGGTCGGCCTGTACGGCGGCTATTTCGGCGCGGCCTCGGGCGTGCTGATGCTGGCGGTGCTCTCGCTCTCCGCCGCCGCCGGTGAGCCGCTTCCGGTCACCAACGCCGTCAAGAACATCGCCACCGGCGCGGCGAACATCACTGCCGCGGTCGCCTACGCCTTCATCGCGCCCGTGCACTGGGGCGCCGCCGTGGCGCTCGGCGTCGGGGCCCTCGTCGGCAGCTGGGTGGGGCCCATGATCGTACGGCGGCTGCCCGAGACACCCCTGCGGATCGTCATCGCCCTGGCCGGTCTCGGCCTCGCCGTCAGCCTGTGGCACCAGGGGACGTGACCTGCCCGGACGCGGACGGCCGGGCCGAGCGCTGGGTCGACGGCTGGTCCGGCGGCCGGGCCGAGGGCCGGTCCGCGCGCACGGAGAACGCCGTGTACCCGGCCGTGGCCACGATCTCGTCCTTGACGAGCATCACGCTCGGCGGGACGGCCACCCCTCCGATCCCGACGTTGTTCAGCGCGGTGACGCGCCACGCCTGCGCCCCGGTCCTGATGTCCAGCGCCAGCAACCGGCCGAAGCGGTTGGAGAAGTACAGCTGTCCGTACTTCTTGGACCTCACCGGCACGGACAGGCTCTCGATGTCCGTCGACCTCCGCCACAGCCTCCGGCCGGTGTCCGCGGACACGGCGCTGACCGTCCCGTTGTCCTGGACGAAGTAGACGACGCCGTTCAGCACGGTGGCCGAGCCGTACATGGTGTGGGACAGCGCGGTCCGCTCGGTCTCACCGGTGCGCGGGTCCACTCGGATCAGGGCGTTGTACGGCCGCACGTACCCCTCGTCGTACACGTCTTTCGCGGTCTGCGGCACGAGGAACACGGGCTGGTCGTGGAAGGCGCCGAGGAGCAGCGACTTCCTGGGGAGGGTGGCGAGTTCGCGCGGGGTGCCGTCCGCGGGGTCGAGGCGCAGCAGGGTGTACGGGCCCTCCTCGGACAGGCCGGAGTCGTCGGTGGGTGAGCACAGGGCGTACGGGACGCCGCCCAGTACCGTCGGATCGCAGAACTTCCCCGCGAGCGCCGGCGACCGCCACAGCGGCCGACCCGACGTCCCGTACGCGATGAACTCCCCTTCCCCGTCCGACAGCGTCAGCACCCCGCCGGGGAACAGGACCGCCGATCCGGACCCGCTCATCCGCTGCTCCCACCGCGGTTCCTTGGTGTCGGCGTCCAGCGCCACCACGTACCGGCCCTGCTCCGCCGTCTCCCGGTAGGCGTAGACAACCCCGTCGCGCACCCCGATCGGCCGCGCCTGCTGCGGGGTGTCGCCCCACCGCCACCGGATGCGACCGGTGGCTGCGTCCACCGCGGCGACGGTGAAGCCCGTTCCGCCGCAGTACACGGTGGTGGCGTCGGAGGCGTCGGACACACACCCGGACTTCTGGTAGCCCTGCTGGGGGCCGGACGTGGTGACGCTCAGCGATGTGCGCCAGGGGCGCCAGCCCTTGGGCAGCGCCGCGGACGGCGCGGACGCCGTGGGCTGCGTCGTGTCCGGCGAGGGCGAGTCCGTCGCGAACATCACCGCCGCGACGGTCAGCCCGGCCAGCGCCAGGGCCGCGCCGACGGCGGTGAGGATCAGCCGCCCGCGGCGCCGCCGCCCGGCGGCGGGCTCGCCGGGCGGCTGGGGCGGCAGGGCTTCGGGGGCTCCTGCGGCACTGGCCCCCAGGTGGGTGGGGACCGGCCCTTGGGCGTGTGGCCGTTCGGTGGCCGAGGGGGCCGCGGCGGCGAAGTCGGGCAGCGCGTCCAGCATGCGGTGCAGCTCGGCCAGGTCGGGCCGCTCGGTCGGCTCCTTGGCCAGGCAGCGTTCGGCGATCGCCACGAGCGGCCTGGGCACGCCGGCCAGCGTCGGCTGCTCGTACATCACCTGATAGCCCGACACATACGGGCTGTCGGACTCGAACGGCGCGGCGCCCGTGGCCGCGAACACCAGCAGCGACCCCAGCGAGAACACGTCCGAGGCCGCGGTGACCCCGCGGGGACTGCGCAGTTGCTCGGGCGACATGAAGGGCGGGGTGCCCAGCACCCGCCCGACGGTGACGGTGAGCGTCTGGTTGTCGGCGGCGCGCGAGATGCCGAAGTCGATGACGCGCGGCCCGTCGTCGGCCATCAGGATGTTGGAGGGTTTCAGATCCCGGTGCACCACCCCGACCTGGTGGATATCGCGCAGCGCCTCGACGAGCCCCAGCCCCAGCGTCCGCAGGCTCCGCCCGTCCAGCGGGCCTTGTTTGCGTACGACCTCGCTCAGGGTCGGCCCGGGCACGTACAGCGTGGCCATCCAGGGCCGTTCGGCATCCGGATCGGCGTCCACCACGGGAGCGGTGAACGCCCCGCTCACCTTGCGCGCCGCCGCGACCTCCTGCCGGAAGCGCGTCCGGAACTCCTCGTCCTGCGCGTACTGCTGGTGCACAAGCTTGACCGCGACATGCCGCCCCGAGGCCGAGCGCCCGAGATACACCACGCCCATGCCGCCCGCGCCGAGCCGGTCGACCAGGGTGTAGCCGCCTATGAAGTCAGGATCCCCGGTGTTCAGGGACATGGCCCATCCTCTTTCCCCGCCCTACTGTCTCGCTCGTCACCCGAATGCGTGCGCCGCACCAGATTAGGTGCGCGGGTATGCCGCGAGTGGCCGACCACACCGGGGCCACCGCAGAATCGGCACAAGTCGAGCACGAGCGTGACGTTAGCCCACCTCTCTCGGTCCGGGGCCACCCGCCTATGGCTCCTGCCCCGCCGCTGACTGACAGAAGCGGCAGCCGTCCCAGTACGGCAGGGCGCTCAGCACGCGGTGCGGTACGCACGAGGCGACCGCGGCCTCGCCGGGCCCGGGGAAGCCGCCGCCATCACGGCGTACGGCGTCGCTCGGCTCGAACGCCTCGACCATGGCCCGGAACCGCCGTAGATACCCCTCCGCGAACGGCGGCTCGTACCCCAACTCGTCCCAGCGGTGCCGACGCAGGGCGAGGTCGACGACGCGCACCACGAAATCCTTCGCCCGTGCTCGTGCGGCGGGCGTAGCCCCCCAGTCGATCTCCTCCAGGTCGAACCCGACGGCCCCGCGCCCCATGACGTTCTGGTCCTGCAGGGTCAGGAAGGCGGCGAAGCGGTAGTCCCAGGCGTCGTGCGCGACATCGGAGACGGAGAGCGTCAGGACATCGAGGAAGACGTCCGTACCGCCGTTGGACAGGGAGAGGCTGTCGCCGCCGCTTCCCGGCTCCAGCCGATTTGCGGCTCCGCCCCCAAACACATTTCCCACCCGCGTCACGGTACGCAGGACTTGCCCCCCGTCCGGCACTAAGGGGTCGTACGGGGGGCCGTACGAGGCAGCGCGCCGGCCGCGTACAGCAGCTCACGCACTTCGGGCACGCCGCCGGCGTCGAGCCGTTCGACTTCCGGTCCGAGGACGTGGTCGGCGGCCGTCCTGAAGGAGCACTGGGCCACATTGACCAGGAGCTTTTCCCCCGCGAGATCCGCCGGGCGCAGGGCGTGGCCGGCCAGCCGGTGCCGCGCCGCCCCGCAGAGCGCGGCCGGGGCGGCCGGGGCGTCCGGGGCGTTCTGGGCCTTCCTGATGGCGGCCGTCGCCTGCGCCGCCACGGGCGTCTGGTTCGCGGCGCTCAGGGGTGCATCCGAGCGCCCTTGATGACCTTGTCGACCGCGTTCCGCGGCCCGTACACGGCGAGCCCCACCAGGTCCAGCTGATCCTTCGGCACGGCCCGTACCGCCGCGCGGTTGTCCCGGTCGTTGCCGGTGGTGAAGAGGTCGGAGGTGAACACCGCCTGGGGGAGCGCGCGGGACAGGGCACGGGCGTGCGCCGCGGTCAGCGTCTCCTTCGTCCCCTCGAAGACCAGGACGGGCTGGCGGAACATCGGCAGATACGGGGTGCCGTCGGCGTCGGCATACGGTTCGCCGATCACCTCGGGCAGCTCCGAGCCCAGGCCGCTGACCAGGAACGCGGTCACGTTCAGCCGCTGCCAGGGCTGCAGATCGTCCCGCAGCACCACGGCGATCTTCGTATCGAAACGTACGGGGGTGGTCTCAGTCGTCGTGCTTGTCATGCTTCGAGGCTGCCGACCGCCCCGCCGTACCGTCTTGTACGTTTCTTGCATGGTGTCCCCGCAAGACGTATCCGCGTGGCGCCCGCAGGTCCCGGGCGTCGTCGAGGTCTTCCACGCCCACTTCACCGAGCACGCGTACCCGATGCACGTCCACGACGTATGGACCCTGCTGATCGTCGACAACGGCGCGGTCCGCTACGACCTGAACCGCCGCGAATGCGGCACCCCGCACGACACCGTGTCCCTGCTCCCCCCGCAGGTGCCGCACAACGGCTCACCCGCCACCCCGCAGGGCTTCCGCAAGCGAGTGGTCTATCTGGACCTGTCCCAGTTGGACGAAGGGCTCATCGGCCCGGCGGTGGACCACCCCGACATGGTCGACCCCCTCCTGCGCCGACGCATCGGACAGCTGCACGCGGCCCTGGCCCAGCGCGGCGACGAACTGGAAGCGGAGAGCCGCCTCGCCCTGATCGGCGAGCGGCTGCGCGGACACCTGCGGCCCCCGCCCGCCGCCGCCCCGCCACCCAGAACGGACCTCGGCGTGGCGCACAGCCTGCGGGAACTCCTCGACGAGCGGCTGTCGCAGGGCGTGACCCTGGACGACGCCGCCAAGCTGGTGCACGCCCACCCCACCCACCTGGTCCGGGCGTTCAGCGCGGCCTTCGGCATCGCCCCGCACCAGTACCTGATGGCCCGGCGGGTCGACCACGCCCGGCGGCTGCTCCTCGACGGCCGGCCGCCCGCGGAGGTGGCGACCGCGGTCGGCTTCTACGACCAGTCGCATCTGACCCGGCACTTCAAACGCTTCGTGGGCGTCACCCCGGGGCGCTACGCCCGGAAGGCCCGCCCCACCCGCGGCCGGCCGCGCGGCGAAGCGGCCTGAGAGCGGGGCCCACGCCCCGGCTGATGACCTGGTCCATTACCTGGCAGGTCATCGACCCCGACCTCCCCCGTGCGCCACGATCGTCGGCATACGGAGCCCCCACGGCGCCATCGACCGGAAGGACGCCACCCATGTCTGCCTACGTCATAGGTCATCTGCGGGAGGCCGCCCCGCACCCGGAGATCGCCGAGTACATGGAGCGCATCACCGCCACATTCGAGCCGTACGGCGGCCGGTTCCTCGTGCACGGCACACAGCACGAGGTGAAGGAGGGCGGCTGGCCCGGGCATGTCGTGGTGATCGGCTTCCCGGGGATCGCCGAGGCGCGGACCTGGTGGGACTCGCCCGCGTACCAGGAGATCGCCCCGCTGCGCTCGCGCCACATCGAGGGCGACATCATCCTGGTCCCCGGTCTCCCCGAGGGCTACGACCCGGCGTCCACCGCGAAGGCGATACGGGAGGCGGTGTCCGCCGCGTAGCCCCGCTGAACTCGCCTTGCCCGCCCGCCTGTTGACGGAGACGTGGCGTCCCGATTTTCGGTTGATGGGCGGGAGGAACGGAGGAGACAGTGGGCGCATGAGTCCTGCAGTGAGCCGCCTGGCCGGTATCGCGATTCTGCTGATCGGCATCGCCGTCGCCCTCTGGCTGGCCTTCGGGCCCCCGCGGGATTGGGAGGGCGGTATGAGGTGGCTGCGGGGCGGTCTTGTGTGGGGCAGCTTGGGATTGGCGCTTCTCTCGGCCCGGCTGATGTTCCCCGCCACTCGGAAAGACACCTGGAGCGGTCTCCTTGCATGTTCTATGCCATACAGCATAAGTTACCGCCAGGTAGTGAGATCTGCGGGAAGGCACCTGCATGCGGCGGGACGGTGACAACGCTGGTAGTGGCGCGGCCGGCGGCGTGAGCCGGCGCAGGAGCGACAGCCGTGACCGGATGGTGCTGAGCGCGGCGGAGCTGCTGCGTGAGTACGGCGCCGGTGCCACGAGCATAGATCGGGTCCTCGCCCACAGCGGAGCCCCGCGCGGCTCCGTCTACCACCACTTTCCCGGCGGGCGGGCGCAGCTGATCGACGAGGCGGTGACGCTCGCCGGTGACTTCATCGCCGGTCTGATCGAGACCGCCGCCGAGGCTGATGACCCGCTCGCGGCGGTCGACTCGTTCTTCGCGCTGTGGCGTGACCGGCTCGTCGAGAGCGGCTTCCGGGCCGGCTGCCCCATCGTGGCGGTGGCCGTGGAGACCAATGACGACGCCCCGCAACTCGCCCGCTCCGCTGCCGCGGTCTTCGCCCGCTGGCAGGAGGCGCTGGCCGCGCTGCTCGTCCGGCACGGTCTGCCCGAAGCGCGGGGGAGGCGGCTGGCCGCGTTCATCATCGCGGCGGTGGAAGGCGCCGTGATCATGTGCCGGGCCGAGCGGAGCACCGCCCCGCTCGAGGCGGCCGCCGCCGAGATCCACGACCTGCTGGGCCACGCCCTGCACGCCGGGCCCGCCCAGCAGCACCCTTCCCGTCCCTGTGTGAAGGAGTAGCCATGCCCACGCTGGACCGCCAGGACAACGTCTTCGTACTCGACCTCGGGGACGGCGAGAACCGCTTCCACCCCGACTGGCTCGCCTCCGTCAAAGCCGCGCTGGACGAGGTCCGGGCGGCGGAGGGGCCCCGCGCCCTGGTGACGGCCGCCACGGGCAAGTTCTACTCCAACGGCCTGGACCTGGACTGGCTGCTCGCCCACGCCGATCAGCACCACGACTACGTCGTCTCCGTACACGACCTCCTGGCCCGGATGCTGTCCCTGCCGCTGGTGACCGTGGCCGCGCTGCAGGGGCATACCTTCGCGGCGGGCGCGATGTTCTCGCTGGCCCATGACGTCCGCGTGATGCGCGCCGACCGCGGCTACTGGTGTCTGCCCGAGGCGGACATCAACATCCCCTTCACCCCGGGCATGTCCGCCCTCATCCAGGGCCGGCTGGCCCCGCGGACCGCCCATGAGGCCATGGTCACCGCCCGCCGCTACGGCGGCCACGACGCGCTCACCGCGGGCATCGTCGACCGCGCGGTGGCCGAGGCCGCCGTCCGGTCGACCGCCATCGAGTTCGCCGCGGCGCAGGTGGGCAAGGCCGGAGACACCCTCGGCACCATCAAGACCCGGATGTACGCCCCCGTCCTGGCCGCCCTGCGCGACAAGGACATCCCCCTCGGCTGACGCCGACGCACCCCCGCAAGGAAACCCCGCCCATGCCGACCACAGACCTGGCCGCCCTCTCCGGCCTCGACCTCATGCGCTGGATACAGTCCGAGCGCCCCACCGACATCCCCTCCATCGGCCGCCTGCTCGGCATGCGCTTCGACGAAGTCGACCACGGACGCATCGTCGTCTCCCTCGACACCCGCCCCGACTTCGCCAACCCCCTCGGCACCGTCCACGGCGGCATCGCCGCCACCCTCCTCGACTCGGCCATGGGCTGCGCCGTCCACACCACCCTCCCCGCGGGCGTCGGGTTCACCACGCTGGAACTGAAGGTGAACTACATCCGCGCCGCCCGCACCGAAGGCCAGACCCTCACCGCCGAAGGCACCGTCATCCACGCCGGCCGCCGGACGGCGACGGCCGAAGGCAAGGTGCTGGACGAACAGGGAAAACTGATCGCGCACGCCACGACGACCTGTCTGATCGTCGGGGCCGGAGGAGAGGCGTAACCGCTGAGGAAGGGAGGCTCAGGTCGCGGCCCACAGCCGTCGGTAGAAGCCGATCCGCTCCGGGTCGGGGCTGATGCCGTAGCCGTCAAGGAGCGTGTCATCCCAGCCCGGCCCGTAGTTCCACTCGGTGCTCCACGTGGCCACGGCCAGGTCCGCCCACCGGTCGGCGAGGCCGAGGGCGCCCATGTCCACATGGCCGGACCATGTGCCGTCCGGGTTCAGGAGCGTGTTGGGCGCGCAGGGGTCCCCGTGGCATACGACCAGGCGGTCGATCGGCGGCGGCGCGGGCAGCTCCGCGGGCACCTCGGTGCCCGCGCGCCGGGCCACGTCCAGCCGGTGGTCGACCGACCAGCTGAACGGGCAGTCGTCCACGGGCAGCCGCTCGTGCAGCGCCCGTAGCGCGGTCCCCAGCGCCCGTACGGCCGTCCGCGGGTCCGCCTTCCACCGGGGGCTGACGGCGCTCTCGCCGGGCAGCCCCTTGGTGATCATCCAGGTCCCGTCCTCATCGGCTCCGAGATCCAGAACCTGAGGAACGGGCGTATGGCGACCGGCCCAGCGCAGACGAGTGGCCTCAACCTCCAGATCCGCCACAGAGCCCCTCGGATCCCACTTGGCGAACAGCCGGTCGTCCCCGCTGCCGAGCTGGAAGGTCAGGCCGCCCAACTCGTTCAGCCATACGGGCAGCACCGGCCGGTCTCCGGCAAGAGCGGCGATCGGCGCGGGCACGCGCACATCGCGAGGCGGCGGTCCGGAGTAATGCATACGCGCATGCTCTCCTTCGCGCCGCGCCGAACGCGAGCGATTTTGCGGCACGCCGAAGCGCCGCCGCGCCTCGGTGCCGCCGTGACTTACTTGGCGTGGGCGACGTCCACGATCAGCTTGTCGCCGGACTGCTGCACCCGGAACGGCAGCTTGGCGCGGAGGCCCAGACCGACCTGGGTCTGCCCCTCGATGCTCGCCCCGAACTTGGTGTCCCGGAAGGTCTTGTAGCCGGTGACGTTCACACCGGGCAGGGACTTTCCGGGCTTGCCGGCATAGGTCCTCTGGGCCGGGTTCGACGGGTTGTAGCTCGGCGAGTTCACGACGATCTCCAGGATGGCGCCGCCGTTGACCCTGATCTGGTCACCGGTGCCGTTCTGGCGGAACTTCGTCACGTATCCGACGTGGTAGCCGATCTTGCTCGTCGCCCCCTCGATGTCGAAGACCATGCGGTCGTAGCACGTGTGCTTGCCCGTCGTGATGTTCCGCAACGACTTGGTGGTGGCGTCCTCGGCCGACTTGGTGTCGCTGTTCCAGGAGGCCGAGCAGGCCGCGGCCGATACGGCCTGGTCCGCCGGACCGGTCGCGGCACCGGCGATTCCGGCCGTACCGGCCAGACAGGCGCCCGCTATGACGAGCACCGCGGCAGTCGTTCCGATCTTGCGCATGAAGTACCTCTGAGTGGTTCGAACACTGATCCGGGAGAGAGTGAGCGGCCCTTCCGTGATCTTCACTCTTCCGTCAGGACGGCCGGACCTCATCCGCCCGGGTACTCAGCTCCAGCCACGTAACTACTCACCTTGGTGGAACCTTGGCTGAAACTTGAACTGGCTGGTTGGGGCCCGTCTTGCAAAAGTGGACCCCTGGCAACGGGGGGTGGGGACATGCCGATTGAGTTCCGTGTGCTCGGCGATGTCGGGGCGTATGTCGACGGAGCAGCGCTGGATCTGGGCCATGCGCAGCAGCGCTCGGTTCTGGCGGTGCTGTTGGCGGAGGCCCGGCGCACGGTGTCGGCCGATCAACTCGTCGACCGGATCTGGGGCGAGGACACCCCGCAGCGCGCCAAGGGGACGCTGTACAGCTATCTGTCCCGGTTGCGGGGTGTGCTGGCGGTGGCCGAGGACGAGTGCCGGATCGCTCGGCGCCCGGGCGGTTACGCGCTGCTGGTCGACCCCGACTCCGTGGACCTGCACCGCTTCCGCGCCCTGGTCGAGCAGGCCCGGGCCGCCGACGAGGCGTCGGTGGCCGCGCCGCTGTTCGATCAGGCGCTGGGGCAGTGGCGGGGGGACTTCGGCGCGTCCTGTGACACTCCGTGGTTCGGCTCCGTACGGGAGGGATTACGGCAGGAGCGGCTGGCCGCCCTGCTGGACCGCTACGACACCCTGCTCCTGCTCGGCCGCCATGGAGAGCTGCTGGCCGAACTGTTCACCCTCGTCGAGGAGCAGCCGCTCAACGAGCGGCTGACCGGCCACATCATGCTGGCGCTGTACCGCGGCGGGCGCGTCGCGGAGGCGCTGACCCGCTACGACGCCTTCCGGCGCCGGCTGGCCGAGGAACTGGGCGTCGATCCGGGGCCCCAGCTCAGACAGCTGCACCAGCGGATCCTCACCGCGGACCCGGCGCTCACCCCGCGCCCCACCCCTTCCGCGGCCCCGCCGGCCCGCCACCCGGTCCCCGCGCATCTGCCGGCCCCACCCCCCAGATTCACCGGCCGCACCCATGAACTGGACCAGCTGGCCCGCCTCCTGGACGGCCGGGCCGGGGCCGAGGACCCCAGGGCGATCGTGGCGATCACCGGCCCCGGCGGCATCGGCAAGACCTGGCTGACCCTGCACTGGGCCCACCGCCATCTGCGGGACTTCCCGGACGGGCAGCTCTACGTCAATCTGCGCGGCTTCGACCCCTCCGCGGAACCCGTTCCGGTGGCGGCGGCCATACGCGGCCTCCTCGACGCCCTCGGCGCCGACCCCGCGGCCATCCCCTCGGATGTGGAGGGGCAGGCCGGGCTGTACCGGAGCATGGTGGCGGGCAAACGCCTGCTCGTGCTGCTCGACAACGCCCGCGACAGCGACCAGGTCCGGCCCCTGCTGCCCGGCAGCCCCACCTGTACGGCGCTGATCACCAGCCGCCACCGCCTCACCGGGCTCGCCGCCACCCATGGAATCCGCGCCCTCGGCCTCGACGTGCTCTCCGAAACCGAGGCCCGCACCCTGCTCACCCGCCACCTCGGCGACCACCGCGTGGCCGGCGAACCCGCGGCCGTCCACACGCTCCTGGACCACTGCGGGGGCCTTCCACTCGCGGTCAGCATCCTCTCCGCCCGCGCCGCCGCCCATCCGGACCTCCCCCTCTCGGCCCTCGCCGAGGAGGTCGAGGAGGCCGCCACCAGGCTCGATGCCCTGGACACCGGCGATGTCGCCGCGGATCTGCGGGCGGTGTTCTCCTCCTCGTACCGGGCCCTCGCGGCCGACGCGGCAAAGACGCTGAGTCTCCTCGGCCTCGCACCGGGCCCGGACATCGGCGTCCCCGCCGCCGCGAGCCTCACCGGCCTCCCCGCGCCCCGGGTCCGTGACCATCTGCGCACCCTGCAAGCCGCACACCTGCTCCAGCAGCACACCCCGCACCGCCACCGGATGCACGACCTGGTCCGCCTCTACGCCGCCGAACAGGCCGAGACCCTGCCGGCCGACCACCGTCAGTCCGCCCGCCACCGACTGCTGGACTTCTGCCTCCACAGCGCCTGTGCCGCGGCCGAGCTCCTGGACCCGCACGGGGACCGGATCCCCCGGCCCGACCCCCGGCCAGGCGTCACACCGGAGGCGTTCGCGGACGAGGAGGACGCCCTCAGGTGGTTCACCGCCGAGCATCCGTTCCTGCTCGGCGCCATGGACCTCGCCCGCGCCTTCGGCTTCGACTCCCACGTATGGATGCTGGCCCAGGCCCTCGAGCCGTTCTTCGACTACCGCGGCCACTGGCACGACTGGGCCGACACCCAGCACACCGCGCTGCTCGCGGCGCAGCGGCTCGGCGAGCTGACCTGGCAGGCCGACGCCCACCGCGGTCTGGGCGCGGTCTACACCCAGGTCAAGCGCCTCGACCACGGGCACACCCACTACCAGCACGCGCTCGACCTCTACGGCCGCGCGGGCGAGCGCCTGGGCCAGGCCCATGCGTACCGGGGCCTGAGCTGGGTGTTCGTAGAACAGGACCGGCTGCGCGAAGCGCTCGTCCACAACGAACGGGCGCTCGCGCTCTACCGGGAGGCGGACCACCGGACCGGCCAGGCCAAGTCGCTCAACAACGCCGGATGGCTGCACGCCATGCTCGGCGAATACGAGCACTCGCTCGACTACTGCACCGAGGCCGTCGAGCTCAACCAGAAGTCCGGAAACCGGCACGCCGAGGCCGGGGCGTGGGACAGCCTCGGCTACGCCCATCACCACCTGGGCAGTTACGCCGACGCCGTGAACTGCTACCAGCGGGCCCTCGACCTCGTGCGTGGATTCGGCGACCGGTGCGGGGAGGTCGAGATCCTCATCCACCTCGGCGACAGCCACGGCGCGCGCAACGCACCCGACCTGGCCCGGTCCGTATGGCAGCAGGCCCTGAGGATCGCCGACGAGATCGACCACACGGCCGCCGACGAACTCCGCAAGAAGCTCAACGAGCCGGACTAGTCGGCAGCGGGGGGCTGGGGACTGGGGACGGGACGTTCAGCCACTCACCGTGAGATTCGAGTTCCCGCTGCTCTGATATCCCTCGGTCGCGAGAATCATGTAGTACTTGAAGGTGCCCAGATTCATTCCGGAACGGGCCCAGGCGTCGAAGTGATTGCCCGTGGTGATGGTTCCACCCGTTTTCTTCGACTGCCGGACGCTCCAGTACTGATTGAACGTGCGAACGCCTTCGACGGAGGGCGCGTTGTAGCGCGTCGTCATGTAGATGTCGTACGTACCGCCGTCGCTGGTGACCGCTCCCTTGTACGTGCCTGTGGGCCGGTAGGTGCCCCAGTTGTCGACGATGTAGTACTCGACGAGCGGGTTTGAGGTCCACCCATAGAGCGCTAAATAGCCATTGCCGGAGGGGTTGAAGCTGCCGGAGTAGTTCACACTCCGGCGTCCGCCGTTGCTCCAGCCCTTACCGCAGACGAAATTGGAGCAGTTGGTCCACGAGGTCCGGTAACTGCCGCCGGACGCCAGGGTCATGGCGACCGACCCGCCGCCATCGGTCCAGAACGAGTAGTAGAAGCCGTTGTTGGTGCCGGTCTGGTTCGTGGTGATGGTCGTGTCGGCGTACGCGGTGCCGGGCAGCATCAGCCCGGTCGTGGCCAGCGCCAAGGCGCCGGCGCGGCCGATGAAGTCCCTGCGGTTCACCGGGCGTGCGGGGGCGTTGTCCGAGTTCATGATTTCCTCCTCTGTGAAGGCTGGCGACCGACGATGGCGACAGTGTTGGACTGGGGCCGTTGGGTGTCAACGGTTTCCGCAAGGATTACGGAAACTCCGTCCTGGCCGGGAGATCTCTCTAAGGGATATAAGTCCAGTTCACTGGCGTGATCGACTCATCGGACAGAGGCTGATTGACGAAGTCTCCGGCCCAAAGCCCAGATTCGAGGCGGACGATACTGAAAAGTTTTCGGAGATTTTCCGGATCACACGGGGCTGCCGTCAGCGCCGAGGCTGATACGGCGGGAATCGCTCGGGGTCGGTGAAGTCCTGGTCCGCGTCGGGCCAGCGCTCGCGCAGCAGGGCGGCGATGCGCTGGACCCAGGCGGTGAGGTGGGGCAAGGCCCGGTGGGTCCGGGCGGTGCGGGTGGCGGCTTCGAGCGTGGCGATGAGCTGAGGGCGGCTGGGGTGGCCCGGCGGGCGGGTGTCCACCAGAGCGAACCGCTGCAGGCGGATCAGCGCCCAGGAGGCGCAGGCGGCGGCGAGCCCGAATCCGTACCGCCGGTCGTCCTCGGCGGCCGGGATGCCGCGGGCGAGGGCGCGGCGATAGCGGTCGGCCAGGCCCGTGGCGACCGGGTCGCCGACCGACATCCAGGCGGGCCCGGGGACGTGCAGGCACACGGCGTCGGTGAGCGCGTGGGTGTAGCCGGCGAATTCGAAGTCGATGAGGCGGGCGTCGGGCGGGCCGGAGGGGTGCAGGAGGACGTTGTTGGCCTCCGTGTCCCCGTTGCTGAGGGCGAGAAACGGACCTGGGACGCGTAACGCGCCGACAGCGGCGGCGAGGTCGGTGGCGGCTCGGCCCTCCAGCGGCGCCCCCAGTGCCACGGCGTGTTCGATCCCCGAGTCGCGGTACGAGGCGAATCGGCCGGCCCGATCGTCCCCGCGGTCGACCGGCCCCAGCCTCGCCCGGCGCGCGTAGTATGCCTCGGCCCGCCCGGCGGTGGCCGCGTTCAGCTCACCGCGTGCTTGAGCGAAGGCGGCCAGCCGTTCGCCGTGGGCCGGCGCTCCGTCGCGCCGTAACAGCTGATCCAAGGCCGTACGAGGCGCAAGGTCCTCCAGAACCACGAACCCGGCGGCGACATCGGCGGCGATGAGGCGAGGGGCGAGGGCGACCCCGACGTCGTCCCGGAGGAACTGGAGCGCGGCCAGCTCGGTACGGAGCCGCCACACCGCCGTACGCGCCTGGACGTGGCCGCCGTCCGTCCACTTGACGACGACGGACGGCGGGACGGCCGCACCCCTCAGCCGGACCCGGGCCACGGCCCAGGGCTCCAGCCGCTCCCAACGCTCGACGGCCACCGGTGCGGAGTGGACATCGGCCAGGAGGCTCTGCAGAGCCACGACGCGGGCGGCGCTCGTTCCGGGATCAGGCACCCGCCCACCGTACGGCTCGGGCGCCCGGTGCCTAGGTCGAGCTCGAGCAATTGGCGGTGAGGGTCTTGCCGGGCTTGTTCTTCTTCGTGTCCTCGTCCACGAGCTTGCCGTCGACGAATATCTGGCAGCCGATTTCCGTCTTCGGGTTCACTGAACCCGTTTGCAGCGACAGCGACCTTCCCGGCTTCACCTTCAGCTTCTTCGACCACGGCGTCTTGACCTCGTCGAGATCCAGGTCCGTATCACCGCTGCTGTTCTTCTTGCCGGTATACAGGTCCGAGTTGATACCGGGGATGTATA
Organism: Streptomyces sp. NPDC059679; assembly: GCF_042734105.1. Classification (NCBI taxonomy): domain Bacteria; kingdom Bacillati; phylum Actinomycetota; class Actinomycetes; order Kitasatosporales; family Streptomycetaceae; genus Streptomyces; species Streptomyces sp. NPDC059679. Next base: position 93,042 of record NZ_JBHWES010000031.1, read on the forward strand.
CGCTCGCCGGTGAATCCCCCGTCACCTTGAATTCGACAGACACCATGCTGTCGCCGGCGCCGTCCTTGTCGCCGTCGTCGGAGCAGCCTGCCAGCAGGGCTCCCGTGATGGCCAGACAGGCCGCGGCCTTATGTGTACGCATTGTTCCCCAACGGTCTTTTTCACGCGGCCGGTTGTGGATTTCGAGCAACCGACGGCGAGTAATCCTCACATGTGTTCCGCCCGGGAACCAGCGGTTCCGGCCCGGTACGTGGATCAGTTCCGCTGTACCGGAGATAAGTTCGGACCGCTTCGATCCGTCGGCGCCGCGCACCGCCCGTTCCCCCGGTTCCGTCCGACCCCGGCATCCTCGTGGTGGTGGGGACGTCGAGTTGCCGGAGTTCGCCGCGACCCGGTACTGCGTGGACTTCCACGGGACTCGCGACGGCGCGGCGGACGACGCCGTGTACGAGCGACGGGTCTCCTCCGCTGGGATCCGCACCCTCGTCGTTCCGAGCGGTACCGCTGACACCCGCATCGCGGTAGTACCCGGTAACGCCTTTGCCCCCTATCTGCGCTTTATCAGGATTCGCCAGACCTCGACCGCATCGGCGATCTACTGTACGGATGCGTCGCGTTACCCACCGAAGTCAGCCGAGGAGGAATCCTGTGTCATCGCCCTGCGACCCCAAGCATGCTCCCGCCGGCGATGTGGGCGCAGCGCTCATGATGATCGACTCCCGGCTCAAGGGCATCTATGACGGGGCGACCGAGACCGACCCCGAACAGCGGGCATTGATCGACCGGTACACCGCGTCCCTGGGCCCCAGGGGAGCCAATGCCGTGCTGGACGGCACGTGCACGCTCATCTTCATGTTCATGAAATGGCTCCGGCTGGCCTACGAGGACCACGGCAAGGATGTCATCGAGTACGTGGTGCCCAACCTTGTGGCCACGATGCGCATGATGCCCAAGAGCGTCCGCCCCGAGGCCATCCCCACCATGGCCGGCCTACTCGTCGCCGCGGGCACCGGCCTGAGCCCCAATCTGTGGCGCAAACAGTACGGATACTGGACCAAGGACGAGATGACTCCCCTGGAAGTGACGGCCTTCCTGCTCGCGGAGCACATCAACCGCCTCACCGACGACCGTGACTTCGCCACCCGCCTGATCGCCCAAGCCCTGCCCGAACCGGACGAAGGCTGACACCCCGCCATTCCGAGCAGCGGAGGGGGCGAGGTCGCGTCACGCGACGGCGATCCCCTCGAGCTCGACCATCTGGCCGGGGATCGCCAGCCGTGTCACCCCGAGCATCGTGGTGCTCGGCGCCACCTTGGCGGCGCCCAACCGCGACGCCAGCACGCCGTAGTGCTGGAAAAGCACATCCACGTCGGTGGTGTAGACGTTGAGCCGGACGAGGTTCGTGAGGGTCATGTCGGCCTCGCCGAGCACGGCCTCCAGGTTGTCGAGGCTCAGCGCCAGTTGGGCCGCCATGTCACCGTCATGCTGGGGCTTGCCGTCGCCGCTCATCGCGGTCTGCCCGGAGCAGTACAGGGTGCGGGTGTGCCCGGAGACGACCTCACCCTGGTTGAATCCCATCTCCACCGACCATGTCACCGGGTTGACCGCCGTTCGTTCCAAGGCCACAACAGCTCCATTCGATTCACTGGGCGTACGCACGTCCATCGGCTCGGTATCCGCCCATCTCCGACGCCGTGTTGAAAGCGTCGCAGCGAAACCACGACATCCTGTGTCATGTATTCCGATAGAGTTTTCGTATGCGCGCCGACCGATTGGTCTCACTGGTGCTGCTGCTGCGCCAGCGCGGTCGACTGTCCGCGGCCACGCTGGCCCGCGAGCTGGAGGTGTCCACCCGCACCGTGCTGCGTGACATCGAGGCGCTGTCCGCAGCCGGCGTCCCGGTCTACGCCGAACGCGGCAGGCGCGGCGGTTTCGCGCTGCTGCCCGGTTTCCAGACGGAGCTCACCGGACTGAACCACGACGAGGCGCTCGCCCTGCTGGTCGCCGGATCACGGCGTGGCGCGCAGGTATTCGGCCTCGGCTCGGCGCTCGCCTCGGCCGTGCTCAAGGTGGTCGATGCGCTGCCCGACGGCTATCGGGACACCGCGGCCGGCGCGGCGCAGCGATTGCTCATCGATCCGGAGACCGACCTCCTCTCGCGCCGCGTGGTCGCCGAGGAGGTGCCCGACACCGTAGTGGCCGAGGTCCGGCGCGCGGTGTTCGCCGGACACAAGCTGCGCATCCGCTACGCGGCCGTGGACCAGACCCCGAAGTGGCGCACTGTGGACCCGATCGGCCTGGTCACCGTACGCGGCCAGGGCTACTTGCTGGCCACGAGGTCCGGCGCGGACCGCACCTACCGGCTGTCGCGCATCCTGGCCGCCGAGGAACTCGACGAACCCGCGCAGCGACCGGACCGGGTCGATCTGGACCGGGCCTGGCAGGAACGCAGCACGTGGTTTCGGACCGGCGGCGACCAAGTCGCCGTGCTGGTGCGGGTGAACGCGGCGCGGCGCGAGGAACTGGTGGCCACCGCGCTGGCCGTCCTCGCCGAAGAAACCGACGCGGACGGCTGGCTGCGGCTGGAGGTGACCTTCCAGGATTCGCGACACGCCGAATGGGCGATATGGCAGCTCACCACGGACGCGGAAGCCCTCGCCCCGCAGTGGTTGCGCACCTCCCTGCGCAACCGCGCCGCCGCGATTGCCACCTGCTACGGGGCGTCGTCCTGAGACTTGTTGTCTGTAGCAGACGGTCAAAGTCCGTCCAGGGGACTACACCGGCCCCGGCAGCTACCGGCCAACCCGGCGCCGGCCTTCAAGGTCACCCGTTCGGGCGATGGTCATGAGGTGGCGAAGCGCGTCGGGGGTGAGGTCGGCGAGGGTGGGGTAGCCGTCGACGGCCATGAGCAGGTCGGCCTCGGCCAGCAGGGAACGCAGGACGTGGACGACGCCGTCAGCGCCGGCGAGCGCCAGGCCGTAGAGATAGGGACGGCCGATGCCGACCGCGGTGGCCCCCAGAGCGAGGGCCTTGATGACGTCCGCCCCGGTGCGGACGCCGGAGTCGAAGAGAACGGGCAGCCCGTCGGCGGCCTCGACCACTTCCGGCAGGGCGTTGAGCGCGGGCAGACCGCCGTTCGCTTGGCGTCCGCCGTGGTTGGAGCAGTAGACGCCGTCCACACCGCCGTCCTTGGCGCGACGGACGTCGTCGGGGTGGCAGATGCCCTTGAGGATCAGCGGCAGGTCGGTGATCGACCGCAGCCAGGGCAGATCGTCCCAGGTGAGGGGGTTGCCGAAGATCTTCGCCCAGTGCATCACGGTCGCAGCCGGGTCGTCTTCGGGAGCCTTGGCGAGCCGGGAGCGGAACACCGGGTCGCTGGTGTAGTTGGTCAGGCAGTGGCCGCGGAGCTGGGGGAAGTTGCTGGCCGCCAGGTCACGGGGCCGCCAGCCGGGGATCCAGGTGTCGAGGGTGACCACGATGGCCTTGAAGCCCGCGGCCTCGGCCCGGTGGACCAGGCTCTCGGCCACTTCCCGGTCGGAGGGGGTGTAGAGCTGGAAGAAGCCGGGCGTGTCCCCGAACTCGGCGGCCACTTGCTCCATCGGATCGACGGTCAAGGTGGAGGCGATCATCGGCACGCCGGTACGGGCGGCGGCGCGGGCGGTGGCGAGGTCACCGTGACCGTCCTGTGCGCACAGCCCGGCCACGCCGACCGGCGCCATGAGCAGCGGTGTGGGCAGGCGCATCCCGAAGAGGTCGACGGACAGGTCGCGCTGGGTGGGGCTGACCATCATGCGGGGGATGAGGCCCCACTGCTCGAACGCGGTGATGTTGGCCCGCTGGGTGTGTTCATTGCCCGCACCGCCTGCCACGTACGAGCGCACCGCGGGCGGCATCGCCGCCTCGGCCAGCGGCTCCAGCTCGTCGGAGGTCATGGGCAGGTTTGGCAGCACCCCGCGCAGCCCGTCGAGGTAGATCTCGTTCTGGTAGTCGGCGAAAGCCATGATCCGGTCCTCCTGCACGCCCGCCGGGTGCGGGCTCTCGAAGTCCACAATGGGAGAGTGACGGACGAGAGCCGCGGAACGCAGGTTTCCGGCTCGGAGGCCGAGACTATGCGCGCGCCCTCATCCGCCTACCGCGTTCACTGCGGAGGAGGAAGCCGCAGGAAGCCGTCCAGAGGTGGCCGCCCGTCGGCCCTCCGGTGCCAGGAGGCCGACGGGTGGCCGGTTGTGGTCAGGAGCAGGGCTTGTAGAACTGGGTCCAGCCGTCGCTGGGCATGGCCGGCGGCTCGGCCGTGGACGCGTACTCGCCGTACTTCTTCATCAGTTCGTAGTCGTAGTTCCCCGGACCGCTCTTCGGCCGTGACAGGCGCACGTCCCGATCCAGTTGCCCGTCTCCGGGGTTGTTGAGGATCGCGAGGTCCGGGTACGCGTCGTCGCCGTAGTTGGCGATCCGAAGCTGCTGGACCTCGCCGTGGTCGCCAATGTCGGAGTGCCGGGAGCCGGCGGAGCTCAGGTTCGCCCGCTTGAGCGGGCCGGGGCGGTATTCCGCCACGCGCGCTGTCGAGGAGTCGTCCCCGCCGGACGGCTCGACGAGGTTGACGACCATGTCCAGAGTGCCGTCGTTCTGGAAGTCGGCGACCGCGGCGGACGCGACCTCCCCCTTCTTCGCGCCCAGGAGCTTGCTGACGGTGTGCTTCTCTCCGAACGATCCGTCCGCGGCCCCCCACTGGATCGTCATCTTGGTTCCGGTGTGCCCCGGATTCGTGATCTTGTCCGGGTGGCCGTCACCGTCGAGATCGCCGACCAGCGCCGTGGCACCGGCCAGGCACGGGGCCGTCGCCTCGGTGGCCTTGCCGGCCCGCCCTGCGCCCCCCGAGGGCGACGATCCGGCCGCAATGGCCTGGTAACCGGCGACAGCCAGGGTCAAGGTGACAGCCGCGATCGGGGCGGCGATCAGAACTGAGCGCTTGCGAAGCATCTGCGAACTCCTATCGTCGTTGCTGCAAGGTGAGATGGTGGTAACGAACTCGCGCCCTGGGCTTGGGAGTCACCCGCCCATCACGGCTGATCGTGGTCTACCGCTCGTTCCGGCACGTATCCGGCACGTATCCGGCACGACTCCGAGCGCACCCCGCCACCTGCCTTCGTGGGAAGTCGGCGGCCGGCGAGCTACTGGTCCGTTGGGTTCACCCCGGCGTAGGCGATGGCCCCCTTGCCCAGCGTGATCTGCTCGCCCACGGCCTGTTCCGCAGGGCCGGCCTGGGTGCCGTCCGACTCGAAGGCCACCGTGGGAAGCTCGGCGGGCAGGACACAGGTGATCCCTGACGTGGCCTTCGCGATGATCAGGATGTACCCGCCGGCCTGCGACTCGGCCCTGGTGCTCCAGGAAATGTCGTTGGCCCCGCACTTCTGCCCGACATTGCCACGTTCGCCGCTGCCGGTGTCGACGCCGACACCATCCTGGGTTCCTTCGTCCGTCGCAGTGAAGGACTTGGTCGATGAACCAGAGCCGGTGTCCTTGCCAGTCACAGCCACAGCCGCAGCCTTGGCGGAGGCCGACGAGCCACCGGACTGACCACTCGCGTCGTCCCAGGACTGGCAAGCGGTGGCGAGCATCGCGGCAGTCACCAGCAGACCGGCACCGGCGAACATACGGACTCGGGGGCCGGCGATCAGCATGGGAAGACCTTCTTCGTCATCAGCGGACTCGTACACCCAGCGACGTTTCGCCCGGTGTGGTGCTGACCTTGTCAGTGGCGGCTACCGTTCCAGTAACGCGCCACTAACGAAGATCTGATGCGATCACAACCGGCCTACCCGCATGGTCACGAGGGCTCCCGGTCGCAGCCGTCGTTCAACTCGGCGTCGTGGGCTTCTGCCGGCCGGCAGGCGGGACGACCGCGCTCGTCGGTCTCGGCATCCTCCTCGCGCGCCGGAGCTGGACCACGGTCGGGCCGGCCGGCATAACCATCCGCCGGGGCGTGGGTCGTGGGGCGTGGTCGTACCCACCCCTGGCGGGAGATCCGGTGGATCGACGTGCGCGAGATCGGGAGCCCAAACGGGACTGCGCTCGCGGCTCGGATCACCCTCGCGAACGGGCGGCGACGCATACTTCCTGCGCTCCACCACAGCCCCCAAGACCCCGACCCTGGCTTTTACGCGAATTACGGGCGGGTCGTGCTCATAGTGGCCGTCGTCGGGCTCGTCACCATAGAGGGGTAACAGGGCTTTGCTGGGGGTGGTCCAGGCATCGTCCGATCTCGTACGGGTGTGACACCTGAGGGGATGGGCGGACCTGGACGCCCTGGGCCGCGTCTGCTCAGCTCGGCCCGGGCCGAAGGCGGTCGGGCAGGATGGCGCCGATGAGGTCCTGGGCCGGGTGGTCGCTGTGGACTCCGCCACCGTGCGTGCCCACCGCCACCGTGCGTGCCCACCGCCACCGTGCGTGCCCACCGCCACCGTGCGTGCCCACCGCCACTGTGTGTGCCCACCGCCGCGGCCGTGGTCCCGCAGAAGTGGCCCTGACCGACAAGCCGCGCGACGATGCCTTCGGGCGGTCCTGGGGCGGACTGACGACGAAGACCGGTCCGGTCGCCGACGGCCGTGCAACACCGAAGACCCTGATGGACCATTCGGGATGTTGCCTGGTTTGTTCGCATTTAGGGTGTGTATCGTGATGCGAATACACAAGATCATCCCGTTGCTGACGGTCGTAGTCTTCGTGTTGCTGCACGTCTTCGCCTATCCAGGCACACGCTTCTCCAATGACTCATATCGCTACGCTCGCGCAGCGTACGTGTTCTTGGGCGACCCCTACCGGAAAGCCCAGGACAAAGCCCTGCGGGCCTACTGCGCGGACACGGCGGCCATGCTTCAGCGAAACCGCATGCTGCATCAGATCGAGTTCCGGGCCCCGGTGCGCCGCTATGAGTTCCCCGATTGCCTGGCTCAGCATGCGGATGGCCTCAACCCCAGCAATCCGCGGTACGAGGCCCTCTTTCATGCTCGCCCCGCCTATCCACTGGTGGCCGCACCGTTCGTCCGGCTCTTGGGGGCCAAGGCGGGGCTGACGGCCGTTGCCCTGGGTTTCACGGCGCTGGGAGGGCTGTTGGTCCTGGTGCTCTTGCGAGCGCTGCGCGCGCCGCCTCTGCTGGCATGGCTCGGTCAGTGCCTGTACTACGTCACGCCCATAGGGCTGTGGGGCAGTCGGCCCATGACGGAAGGTCCGGTGATCGCCCTCATGGCGGCCATGCTGCTCGGTGCGGTGTGGCTGTGCCACGGGCGGCGGGCGACGGGGGCTCTGCTGTCCGTGGGGGCCTTCGCGCTGGGGTTCGCGGTCAAGTACTCAAGCTTCGCCCTGGTGGCGCCATGCCTGGTGGCGGCGAGTGGCATGGCGCTGATGTTCGTTCCACAGGCCCGGCACAAGGGCACGCACTGCCTGCTCATCGTCTCGCTCTTCGAGTCCTTGGCCGCTTTTGCGATGAGCAGGGTGCTCCGATTGCCCGGATTGAAGGATTCGCTCCAGGACACCTTCTCCCTCCACTGGGCGTACTCCGAAGTCGCCGACCCATGGCGCCGACTGGTCCGGCTCGATGTCAACTACTGGTGGCAGTGGCTACAGGGAGAGGCGTTGGCTCCCTCTCTGCTCTTCCTCCTGGCGTTGGGCGCCTGGGGCGCGATCAGCCGCTCGGTGCCCATCGCGCTTTGCCTGATCGCCGTGGGCGGTACGGGCCTGCTGACGGCCGCGGCCCACCCGGTAGCGATGGAGGGCGACAGGCTCTACGTACAGGTGTGGTTGATAGTCGTCGTCGGGCTGCCCCTCCTGGCCGAGCGGCTGCGCATGAGCGGCGGGGCCTCTGGCGCGTTGCCTGCGCGAAGCGATGCTCTGATGGAGACCGGCGGGCGCCAGTGAAGAGCAGTTCATCTCGAGCGACTGCCCCCAACCTCCCCCTCGAGATCTCAGGCGCCACGTGCTCGGCGGCTTCGCGCCTGCTACTCGCAGGGGCAACGTCAGTGTGGCCTACTACATCCGGCTGGAACAGGGGCTGTCGCTCAACGCCTCGCCGCAGGTCCTCGACGCGCTGGCCACGGCTCTGCGGCTGGATGACGCGGAGCGGCGCCACCTGGACACCTTGTCCGGTGATGTCCGGCAGAGCCGCCGCCGGCTCCCCGCCGAGCGTGTCACCGCGGCGGTGCGCCAACTGGTGGATGCCTTCGGGGACTCACCCGTGGTGGTCCTCGGCCAGCGCTCGGACGTCCTGACGTGGAACCGCACCGGGCATGCGTTGTTCGCCGGGCATCTGGCCTGGGACAGCCCGGATCAAGCGGCCACGCGACCCAACACCGCCCGGATGGTATTCCTGGACGCCCACACGCAGGACCTGTACGTGGACTGGCCCAGGAAGGCACGGGATGTGGTGGGCAAGCTGCGGCAGGTGGTCGGCAAGTATCCGGACGACCCGCATCTGGCCTCCCTCGTCGGCGAGCTGACGATGCGCAGCCCGCAGTTCGCCACGCTGTGGGCGCAGCACCGGGTGCGCGCCTGGGGCATGAACGAGTACCGGATGCGCCATCCGATGGTCGGGGAGCTGGACGTGTTGCAGCACTCGCTCCCGGTGCCCCGGGGGCAGGGGATCCGGCTGGTGGTGACGACGGCGGCGCCCGGCTCCGCCGCCCAGGCGGCACTGCGATTGCTCAACCAGACCCTCCAGCCCGCCGCGGACATGCCGGCGACCGCCCGCCCCGCCGCCGGCACCCCCGCACACGTCGCTCCTTCCGTACACCCCTGATCCGGCCGTCTGGCCGTCGCAAAGCCACGGTCCGCTCAGAGCGTCACACCTGAACGTCACCCGCCGTCACCCGCCGTCACCCGACAGCCTCCGGCCCGAGGCTGGCAGGGAGCGCCGCGGGGGCCTCGTCACGCACGCCTTCCGGCCGCCGATGACGCTGCCGCCCCTCTTTCCTCTCCCCTGTGTCCCCGCCCGCCGACATCACGCATTCGGCGCTCGCACGCGATGGGCGGACACACGCTGACATTGATCTTGGGCGGGGCGCGTAGCCGGCTCCCCCTTCCATCGCGGAAGAACATCCGCAGCGGCCCGCACGGCCACCCCTCCACCCCTACTGGAGGTTCCCCATGTCAACCACACCCGTCACGGCTTTCGCCGGGGTCATCGACACCATCGCCCACCTGGTCGAGGCCGTGGAGGAGGAGCAGTGGAGCGCGCCCACGCCCTGCACCGACTGGAACGTCCAGCAGATGGTCGACCATCTGCTGGCGGGTCAGCACACGTTCGCCGTCGTGATGGGGGCGCAGCCGCCCCTGCCGGCGCTCGGCCCCGCTCCGGGAGCTCTCACGAAGGCGTTCCGGACATCGGCCGCCGCCCTGGTGGCCGCCTTCGAGCGGCCGGGAGCGCCATCACCGAGTGACCCTCACCCAGGTCACCGCAGTACACGCCGGCCCCAACCCTCCCGAGGAACAAGGACAACAATGAAGAAGACGGAGCTGAAGATCGCCATCGCGAGCGCGGCACTTGTCGCCGCCGTGGCCACCGGAACGGCGTTGGCCGCGAACGGTTCCTCTGCCGGATCCGGCTCCACATCCGGCGCCGAGCAGACCCGGACCGAGCAGGCCGAGCAGAAGAAGCCCAGCGCCATCAAGGCCGACGGCTCGAACGTGTTCCCGCACTCGCTGGACTTCGACGCGCGGTCGAACACGTTCTTCGCCGGCTCGCTGAAGCACGGCACGGTCTCCGCCGTCAGTCCTGACGGGAAGGTGCGCACCCTCATCGACGACCCGGAAATGGTGTCGGCGCAGGCCGTCCTCGCCGACCGCGAACGGGACCGCATCCTGGTCAGCAATGTGGACTACGGCACTGCCGACCGTTCCAAGAAGAACGCCCCCTTCCGCGTCGCCGGTGTGGGCAGCTACGACCTGGAGAGCGGGAAGCAGGACTGGTGCGTCGATCTGACCGCGGTCACCCTGGACGGCAAGCAGCACCTGATCTCCGACGTGACGGTGGCACCCGACGGCACCGCGTACGCCGTCGACGAGCTGACCCCGACGGTGTTCCGGATCGACCGCAAGGGCCGCGCCTCGGTATTTCTGCAGAACGACCTGCTCAAGGGCACGCTTGACATTCCCGACTTCCTGAACGATGTGGGCATGTCAGCGGTGGAGTGGGTGGAGGGAAACCAGCTGATCATCGCCATGGCCGACGGCTCCCTGGTACGGGTGCCCGTCAAACATCCCGAAAAGGCGCAGGAGGTGAAGCTCTCCGTGCCGCTGGGGTCCCCCACGGCCGGCATGCGGCTCCTGAAGGACGGCTCGATCGCGGCGGTCAGCAGCGGTCTGCTGACCGGCAAGCCCGCCCAGATCCAGCGTGTGGAGCCCCGTGACGGCTGGAAGAAGGCCACGGTGAAGGTCACCGACACCGTCGAGGACCCGTCACCAGCGACGTGACCGAGGGACCGAACGGGACGACGTACGCGCTCAGCGGCGGGCTGGCCGACCTCCTTGCGGGCAAGCCCAACGACGGGTTCAGCCTGACCCCCGTCAAGACCGAGTGAGCCGACAGCCGTTCCCCCAGACGACCTGCGATCGCCACTCCCACGACCTGTCCCGAAGCCGGCATCGTGCGGTATCAGGGCTTTCGCGTCGGATGCGAGACGGTGCCATGCGGCGTCGGTGCGGGGCGAGAAGATCGGCATCACACGGTCGTCACCGCGTGAGGGGCGCGCGGCGTACTCCGCATCAGGAAGGCGCAGTTGGGGAAGCGCTCTGCTGGAGTCGCAACTCGGCGACAACGCCCAACCGCGCGGTCGAGGTGCTCGGCGAAGGAAGGCAACTGGACGGGGGTGATCTGGGCAACCGCTGCCCGGAGTGCTGCCGGAGTGAGCGCCGGCATGGGGCTCAGGGCCCGTCGGGGGCAGAGGGCTGCTCGCTCATCGGAACGTCTCCTGGGTGATGGTCTACGTGGTCATCGTGAGCCTGGCCGTTGGTACGGACGCTGGGCTGACTACGCCCGCCCTTCGTTCGCCACACAACGCCCGACGCCTCTCGATCGCTCTGGCCCAAGTGTGATCGCGTCGCGTTGGCTCTCGTGCGATGTCGCGGGTTTACGGAGAGGCTGGCGTCCCCGGGCAACAAAGAAGCCCCGGGCCGCCGGCCTGGGGCTTTGCGCCGGAGCGGGTGTCTGGTGCGCACCTGGTGCGGCTGCGCTTCGTCCCGAACGAACTTCGCTGGGCGCCTGACCTCGCGCTGGTATGTCTCTCACCTGCTGCGGCGGTCCGCAGGCGTCCGCGGTTGTTCGCCGCTGTTCGTCGGCTTGGTCACGCACTTAGACACTCACGTGCGGGCAGACGTGGTTCTGTTCCGGGCTGCCCTGCCATCTGCGGTGCGGCCGCTGCCATGACTGCTGGGCGAAGAGCGCGCCGGCCGCACTTCCACCCCAAGCCGCTCCTATCGATCGTCTTCTGAAGAACGGCCTACCGCTAGGGGGCCGACCGCCAGTCGGGGAGGTCCTCGAAGTGCACGTCGTAGCGGTGCTGCTCGGGGAGAAGCGAGGCGAATTCCGCCTCGCCACGGCTGATGGCGGCCAGCTGCTCGAAGTAGCCAAACCGTTCGATACCAGGGCTGAGCACGACGACCACGTCGGCCACCTCACCCTCTGCCGCCCCAAAGACGTGCGGCAGGCCGGGCGGTACGACGACAAGCCCACCCTTTCCCACCGTGGTCAGAGTGTCGCCGAGATTCACCCGCCGTGACCCGGACGCCGACCTTGCTCCTGACCTGGTGCAACGCGACTTCACGGCGCCCGCGCCGAACCGGTTGTGGGTCACCGACCTGACCATGATCTCCACCAGGGAGGGACCACTGTGGCTGTCGGCCATCCGGGACGCGTTCTCCCGCAGGGTCGTGGCCTGGGAGACCTCCGCCCGCGCGGACGCCGACCTGGTCCTGTCGTCGCTGGAGTATGCCCTCACCAGCCGTGAGGTCGCCCCCGGCGAGCTCGTCCACCATGCCGACCACGGCACGCAATACACGTCCATCAAGCTCACGACACGCCTGGTCAGAGCAGGGATCCAGGCATCCATGGGCTCGGTCGGCGACTCGTTCGACAACGCCCTGGCGGAGAACCTGTGGATACTGGTCAAAACCGAGTGCATCCGCGGCCGCACCTTCGCCACCAGGGCCGAGGCGAACCTCGCGCTCTTCGAGTACATCGACGGCTTCTACAACCCCCGCCGCATCCAGAAGCGGCTCGGCTACCTGAGCCCGATCGAATTCGAGGAGAAGCACTACGCCGACCAGGCAGCGGCCAAACCAGTGAACCTGAAACCACGTCAACCCGCCCTGACCAGCTAATCAGCCACACCCGCGCACCGGGGGAACCTCAGCTGCCGTCGTGCCGTGTTCACTGAGCTCAGGGAATCGGGTTCCCCAAGCGGTCTTGACCGCGACAGGGAGGAACAGGCCACACCACACCTGTCGCAGCGATGTCGCGTGCAGGTACGCATTGAGGTCGTCGCGTGTCTGAGCCTCCCGGATGACGCGCTCGTACATCAGCCGGAAGTCCGCCTCGTCGGCCAGGTCGTAGATGTAGTGCGGTCTCCAGTCGATGTGGCGGGGCAACGTCACGCCACCGGTGGTGGGCCCGTTCAGCTTGCCGAGCGACTCCGGCAGTACGTACGGCTTCGCCGCTGCATACCTGGTCATCACTTCAGCATGGCTGATGTGGTCTGTGAGCGGCCCCGATCACGCAGCCGAGCGCTACGGAGAGTGACCGCCGACGCGAGGGGACCGGTCGGCATGCTCGGCGCCTGGTCTGGCACGCAACGGGCACGCGTGGCACGGAGAGGTCTGGACAAAAAACAAGGCCCGGGTCGTTGACCTGGGCCTTCGTCGTGGAGCGGGTGAGGGGAATCGAACCCGCGCTCTGAGCTTGGGAATCACTGGGACTCACGCCTCTGGAACCTACTTTGACCTGCGAAAATGAGCGGCTCATCCAGGCGTGGCCAGGCTCGTAGAAGACCCTGGTCGACCGTGGTTCGCCGCCTTATCGGGCACGCATTGGGCACGGGCAGGGGGGGTGCTCGCCTTGGTGCTCATTCGGCCGCGGAGCCGACCCCGTCTTGGTCCCCGTTGTCATCGAGGAGCCGTTGCCGTGCCTGTTCCAGGCGTCTTCCGTAGTCGGGCATGAAGATCTCCGACAGTGTCTTGTCCAGCGTGCCGGAGATGGTGTGGGGACCGCCTGGGTCTGTGAACAGCGGCCCCAGCTCCTCCCGGACCCGGATCACCAGACTTCCTACGGCAACGCGGCCCGCGCAGCCGGGCGGGCCGGGTGAGGTCCTCCAGACCAGGACCGGGTCTTGAAGGCCGACGTCACGCAGGACCTCGAATTGACCAACATCGTCCCGTACTGGTCCCGAGGCCCTTCGCATACCCGACGCAAGTCTGCCCGAGTTCTCCGGGGGCGTCCCCCAAGCCCTCCCCGTGTGGGATCCGTGTCTGGTTCGCGTCCATCGGTCGTTTATCGGCGCCACTTACGGTGACAGCCTCACTCGCGTAACCATGGTCGGGGGACGGCATGGCGCTGCGTATTCACTTCACGGCAGAGGATTTGGCGCGTACGACGGTCGCGGCGCGCCCGGACATCATGTGGGAGCTGACGATCAGCCTCCACCGGCTCCAGCTGCCGCGGCCCGCCGCCCGCTGTAGACCCTGGCTCAGACACGTACGCGACCGGCTGCGCACGCGCGATCTGCGGGGTGTACTGCACCAGCTGACGACGCTCGTGCCGCCGCGTGGCGAATTTCCCGACTTCCTTACGCCGCCGGGGCAGTTGGACTTCGCCGACGCGCTCGGACTGATCGGCGGTGCCGGTCGCCGACTGTTTGCCAATGATCTCGCGACGGTGTTCCGGGCTCGTGAACGACCCTTGTGGGTACGTCAGTTGGCGGATGGTGACCGTGAGCGGCGGCGGGAGCTGGTGAGCGCACTCGCCGTGTACCACCGCGAACTGCTGCGCCCTTGCCTGCCCGAGCTGGACGAGACCGTGTTCGCGGAGCGCGCCGCGTGCGGGCGGCGCGTCCTGGACGGCGGGGTCGGGAAGCTGCTCGGAGTCCTGTCGCCGTCGGTCCGGTGGGCGTGGCCCGTGCTCACCGTCGACTATCCGGTCGACCGGGACCTGCACCTCAGAGGCCGTGGCATCACGCTCATCCCGTCCTTCTTCTGCGCGACGCCGGTGACACTCATCGACCCCGAGCTGCCGCCGGTACTTGTCTATCCGGTCCCCGACGGGGATCCGGGTCCGCGCCCCGCCGCGTCCACTGGAGCGGAGGCGGACGGCCTCGCCACGGTCCTTGGGCGCACACGCGCGTTGGCGATGCGGGCGTTGTCCCACCCCTGCTCCACCAGCGAACTGGCGCTGCGTATCGGGGTGTCCGTGGCGAGCGCCAGCAGGCATGCGGCGGCGCTGCGGCAGGCGGGCCTGGCCACCAGCATGCGGCAGGGCGGCGTGGTGCTGCATGTCGCGACGCGGCTGGGCGGGGAACTGGCCCGGGGCGGGCGGGAGCATATTGAGGCAAAGATTCCGTTTGCAGCAGGATGCAATCCCCTGGTGAATGCGGTGTCGCCACCTCTCCAATAGCCACGACTACATCAAATAGCGCATCGCAACGGGGAGGAAATGCAGTGAAGAGCCGCATAGCCATGGTGCTGGGAGGGGCCTTGGCGGCATGTGCGCTGAGCATGCCGACCGCGTCGGCGGCGGAGCCGCCCATCGACTTCCAACTGCCGTTCACCTGCGGCCAGGAGTGGCAGATCAACTCCTACGCCGATGACCACGCTCCTGCCCTTGACCTGGTGCGTGAGCCCGATCAGGTGGGGACCGAGGGGGCGCTGCTCATCGCGCCGGCGGACGGGGTCGTCAACCAGTCCTTCGAGCACGAGAACGCCGGCAACATGATCCAGATAGACCACGGCAACGGCTACTTCACCACCTACATCCACCTTCAGTCGCGCTCGGTGAAGGAGGGCGACACGGTCAAGCAGGGGCAGGAGATCGGACGCGTCGGAAAGACGGGAGAGACGTCGAACGGCCATCCCCACCTGCACTTCGAGATGGCCATCGACGCCGACAACGACGGCCGGGCCACCTGGGGTGAAGTCGGTTCCGAGCGGGTCAACGCCTGGTTCGACGGAGTCGAGTACGGCGGCATCGGCAAGACCTGGCGCAACGTCGCCAGCAAGAACTGCGACGGCGACCCGGGCCCCGGCCCGGACCCCGAGCCCGAGGCCACCACCCTTGCCTACACCGGCGACAAAAGCATTTCCAACGGCTCGGACGCCGAGTTCTCGGCCGTGCTGAAGACGGAGGATTCCGACGAGCCGGTCGAGGGCCGCGAGGTGACCTTCGAACTCGGTTCCGGTGACACGGCCCAGACCTGCGACGGGAAGACGGACGCCAAGGGCACGGCGACCTGCACCGTCAAGGTGGCCGACCAGGCCCTCACGGACGACGCCACCGTGTCGCTCGCCGCGGCCTTCGCGGGCGACGACGAGTACAAGAAATCCGAGGACACCGAGAAGCTGAAGCTCCAGCACGTGGAAGGCCGGTCCTACGGCCTTACCGCGAAGGTGCCGCTCCCGCTCCTTCCCGTGGGCATCGACCCGACCCCGGACACCGGGACCGTACGGACGGCGGAGGCGGAGACAAAGTCTCCCCCGTGCGCGCAGGGCGTCAGCGCGGTCGTCCTGAACGCCGACGCGCTCTGCGCCAAGGTCGTCACCTCGGCCGGCCCGAGCAGCGCCACGGCGACCGCCACCGTGGCCGATGTGTCCATCGGACTTCCCGGACTGCCGGTCATCGGAGTCTCCGGGGTCACGTCGGAGTCGTCGAGCAGCTGCTCCTCGGCGAAGGGCAGCGTCAGCCTGGAACTGACCGTCGCCGGTAAGCCGGTCAGCATCCCGGACACGCCGGGATTCGAGGTCGACCTCGGTATCGCGGGCAAGCTCGTGGTCAACGAACAGATCCCGGTGACCGACGCGGACCAGGGCTTGACGGTCAACGCCGTTCACCTGACCACGCCGGCCGGTGCGGATGTGGTGATCGGCTCCAGCACCAGCAGTGCGCACGACTGCGCGTAGCGGACGACACCGTACGTAGCTTGAGGGGCCCGGAGCCGGTGTCGAACGCTGTTCATTCGGGCCCGTGCGTGGCATCGGCTCCCAAGACTTGGTTGTGGTCTTGGGAGCCGACGTCGTCGTATGGAGGAAGGTGCCGATGTCGGTGCGGCCGGAGGCGTCTGTTGCCCTGGTCGCCGTCTGATCGAAGCGTCGGCGGTTGCCGTCAACCACCGCCGCCAACCAGGCAACGCAAGGCGCCCCTTCCATCACTGGAAGGGGCCTCTGAGCTGGTGCGCGCTCGGCGGTGTGCTCGCTCAGTCATAGGAATGGGAGGTGTCTCAAGGCATCGGCATGACCTCCGGGATCGATGCCCGGGTGCGTGCCGACCGGCAGAAGGCCGCCGTGGCGGCATCTGGTGCGGATCCGGTGCGCGGCGCTTGGAAAATGCCCTGGAGAAAGTCTAGACAAAATAACCAGGCCCGGGTCGCTGACCTGGGCCTTCGTCGTGGAGCGGGTGACGGGAATCGAACCCGCGCTCTGAGCTTGGGAATCACGGGGTGATGGAGACAGGCCACGGTGTTGACCAGCGGAAACGAGTGCAAGGGTGACCTTGAGCGCGGCTGATGGTTGCCCGTGTTGACCGTGGTTCACCGCTCGTTCTGGCACGTATCTGGCACGGTACTCATGTGAGCGTGCGCGAGGCGGCCCGGCCCTGGGCGAGTTAACGCTTGCATTAACATCGATGCCGTGGCTCAATGGGAAGTGATCCTGGTCGCGGAGGTCGCGGCGTGGTTCGAGACGCTGGCCGAAGCAGACTGGGACAGTGCCGAGCAGGTAGAAGATGCCGTCGACATGCTGGCGGCGACTGGTCCGACGCTTGGTCGTCCGCTGGTCGACCGGATCAAGGGTGCCGAGAATCATCACTTGAAGGAGCTGAGGCCAGGGTCGTCAGGTACCAGTGAGATCCGGATCCTCTTCGCGTTCGATCCGGTGCGGCGGGCGGTGCTTCTGGTGGCCGGCGACAAAGCTGGAAACTGGCAGGGCTGGTACGAGACCAACATCCCGATCGCCGAGAAGCGCTACCAGGCGCATCTGGCCGATCTTGAAACCAGGGAGTATGAATGAGCACGGTCAGCTGGGAGGAGGCCAAGCGCAGGGCGCGTGAGCGGCGCGAGACTGCCGGGCTGCCGGTGCGATCGGCGGAGGAAAAGCAGGCGGCGATGGACCGGCTGACTGCCGAGGTGCGCGCTCACAAGCTCGCAGAGGTCCGGCGCGAGCAGGCGCTGACCCAGCGCCAAGTTGCCGCATCCATGGGCGTCTCGGCTCCTCGGGTCTCGGCGATCGAGCACGGCGAACTGGACCGTGCCGAGCTGGCCACCATCCGCTCCTATGTCGAAGCACTCGGAGGTCGGCTGCGCGTAGTCGCGGACTTCGGGGATGCCGAGTACACCGTCGCCTGAGACCGAGTACACCGTCGCCTGAGAAGGGGCTCCGCGCCCGCGTACCGAGACGCTGACCGACTCCGAGAGACATCACGGGCATGCAGCGGGCACGGGAGGCATAGAGAGGTCTAGACAACAAACAAGGCCCGGGTCGCTGACCTGGGCCTTCGTCGTGGAGCGGGTGACGGGAATCGAACCCGCGCTCTGAGCTTGGGAATCAATGACACTCTCCGCGGCTGTGGTGCGGCTGACCAGGGAAAACGTGGCCCAAAGGGCGTGTGCGCGGGGGCTTGATCGCACCGTTTTTGACCGCTGCTGACTGCTGCGAAGGGCATGGATAAGGCACGAGGCCAGCGGATGCGCAGAAGGTTCTTGATTTCCGTCGGTTCAGCGGGATGCATCGCCTACAAGCCCACCCGGCCCGAGGCGGCCTTGCAGCGGCAAACCCGAGCGCCGCGTCCAGCCGCCGTGGCTGTCTCCGCGCCTGGGTGCCCAGCGGCGAACGCTCCGGTAGCCGCTGAGACCAACGCTGGGGGTTGACGCAGCGTCGGGGCGGGTGCGGTGAGGTGGGGCGAGGCCGTGATGAGCCCCTGTAGGGGCGGCGTGGCGTCGGGCGGCCGGGCCCCGCCCGCGGAGCCAGGGGGGAACCTGCTGGTCATGCTTACACCGTGACGAGATGGTCGGCGGTGCCCCCGCACCACTCGACCAGGAAGAGCGTCGCGTCGTCAGTGGTGACCCCGCCGCGTTCTCGCATCAGGGTGTGGGACAGGCCGCGCACCATTTCCTGTACGCCTTCGCCCGCGCACCCCGCGCGGTCCACGAAGTCGAGCAGTCGCTCCTCGCCGAACTGCTCTTCGCCGGTGCGGTGCTCCTCGATGAGACCGTCGGTGAAGAAGAGGATCCGGTCGCCGCGGGACAGCGCCTGGTCGCTGATCTGCGGGATGGCGCCGCCGAATCCGACGGGCAGGGTGCCCGGGCTCTCCAGGGCCTGGACGACGCGGTAATTGCGGATCAACAGGGGCGCCGGGTGCCCGGCGTTGACCCATTGCAGGTGGCCGGTTCGGATATCCAGGCGCATCATCTGCGCCGTGACGAAGTGGTCGGGCCCGAACTGCTTGTCGATGGCCGTGTCCATGAACATGTACAGGTCGGCGAGGCCGACGTCGGCGCGTCTGGCGTGCCGGTAGGCGCCGATGGCGACGGTGGCCAGCACGGCGGCGTCCAGCCCGTGACCCATGGCATCGATGACAGCCACGTGCAGGATGTTGTCGTTCAGGGCGTAGTCGAAGCTGTCCCCCGCGACGTCGTAGGCGGGCTCGAGGATTCCGGCCACCGCGACCTGCGGGGTGACCATGGTCAGCGGGGGCAGCAGTGACCATTGGATCTCTGCGGCCAGGCTCATCGGCTCACGGCGCCGGGCCTGGAAGAACTGATCGGTATAGCTGTTCTTGGTGACCAGCATGTCGGCGACCAGGCCGGCCAGGCGCCGCAGCAACCGCCGGTCGTCGTCATCGACGGTGCTCAGGGTGACGGCCAGCACCCCCACCACGTCGCTGCCGTCCAGCAGCGGCAGGAACACCCGTACGCCCTCGGCCTGCGGCTGTTCCACCATCGCCGTGCTGAGAAAAGCCCTGCCCGCCTGAGAATCGTCGATCCGCTCGGGCTCCCCGGCCACGAGTCTCATGCCCGGCAGGGGAGCCAGCATCAGCTGGTCGTAGTCCTGAAGGAGGATCGAGACGTCCCGTCCGCCGATCCTGCCCACTTCCTCCGCGACCAGCGGGGCGATCAGCTGGGGTGGCATCTCATGAGCCCGGTCCAGCAGCACGCCCAGCAGCCGCTCGCCGAATCCCTCTGACCGGTCCACGGTGACTTTACGGAAGTCCCGTTCACCTTCCGTCATGGCGGCCTCGTTTCGCCGGAGCGCCCTCACACAGAGGCGAGCCTCAGTGCTGTTCGCCGCATTTTGGTCCTGCTGCCTCCTCCACCCCAGCATCGCGCATATGACGGTCTGCGACACCTGCCGCCAGGTCGCCGGAGCACGACCGGTGCCTGAGGCGGTCGAAGAGCAATGTGCGCGCCCCGCCGGAGGCGTCTTTCCGTGGTTACCGCATCAGCCCAGCGACGCACCCTCTGAAGATCGCCGCGGAAGATCGCCGTGAGCTGCACAGCCGTCGGTACCGTGTCCTGTTCCTTGGCCTGTAGAGGTGCTCGCACCGTCGAGGCGCAGGCAGAGCGAGGACCACGCGCGCCGACCCTGTGCCTCTTTGGGACGCAGCGTCGTGGTCGCGCCACTGGTGGATATTGCCCTGGTCCCTGCCGTCGCGCCGACGGCGACACAACGGCCCCGGCGTAAACACACCGGGGCCGCCCTTTCGGGTCGGTTGCACGTGAGAGTGCACCGACCCACTCACCACGCTATGCCTGGGGCGCTTTTCCGGCATCACGGACTCTTTGGGTAATGCGGCGCCTGGGCGCAAACGCCCCGCGCCGCGTCAGCCACGTTCCTCCTCTTCGCCCTCCATCAGCCGGATCCCTTGGTGCGTCAGTGTGGCCATCGCGGGTGTGTTTCCTCGTGCCCAGTCGACTGTGATGAGCCCCTCGCCCGCCAGATATGCGCAGGCGGCCGCCAGATCCTGCTCAGGGACCTGGAGCTCGTCGCGCAGCTTCGCCCCGGTGACGCCAAGGAGGCGATTGCCTTCCGTGGCCTCGTACAGAGCCTTCATGATCGCTTCGCGGTAGTTCTTCCGCTCCTGCAGGGTTGCCATGGCTGCCGTTCCACAGGCGCAGGGCACCGACGAGGAGTCCCTGGACACGGGGCGTCGGTGCCCTGCCCGCACCCGTTGAGGGGCATCGCTTCAGACTTCATCCGTCTGCGTGCGGTCTTGTCCGGAGGACTGACTTGCTACCAGCCAGGACCGCGTCGGCTTTGCCGTGTGCGTGGTGTCCACGGTGAGATGGAGCCGGGTTCCGCCTTCGGCGCCGGCAGGGTAGCTGCGCTGTTCGGTCGCGGCGAAGCAATGACGGAGTACCTCGGCGACCTGACGGGCGGCCTCGGGGGACGCGGAGACGATACGCACCTCGGCGCGCCCTGTCGAGGGTGATTCGGGTGGCTGCATGGTGACCTCGTTCATCAGGAAGACGTCGCGGTGGGCGTGGGGCCACGCTTCGCACCCACCGGCCCCGGCCAGGAGAAGGTCATGCATCTTTCGCGGCCCCGTCGCGGTGTTCGGGATGAGGCGGTGACGACGGGTGATCCGGCGGGCTTGCCGGCTGTCGGCTCTTCCGGCTCCGTGTAATGGAATGCTGCCATCCGCTCGTTGTGCCGGTCATTGAGCAGATGGATCGGCCGCACTCCTCTGACGGTCATGGCAGTGATCACGGACCCGCTGAAGACGGTCTCCACGTCCTCACCTCCCTTCGGCGGAGCTCAGGAGTCCGGTCGGGTTCGGCTGCCGGCCGCCATAGGGGCGGGCCCGCCATCGGTCTCCCACTCCTCCTCCCGGGTGCGCGCCTCCCGGGCGTCACGGGCGGCGGTTTCGTTCGCCATCAGACCGCTGGCGGTGAGGAGGCTGCCGGGGGTGGCTGCGGCGGCCATCAGCCGGGCGGCGGCGGCCGCACTCGTCTCCGGCGGGATCACCAGAAGGTCCCAGCGGCCTGCGGTGTAGGAGAGCAGAATCAACTTGTGCGGGTCCTGCTCGTCAGTGAACCAGGCCACGTGCACCGTGTGCCCGGTCACAGGCACCTCGCGCGGGATCACGGGCCAATGGGCCGGGTTCACGGACACGCGAGTGATACGGCCCCAGCGTGCGTCCAGCACGTCCGTCAGGGCGGGCAGCTCACGGAGGAGATCCCGGGAGCGAGGCCACCACGCACCGTCCAGAAGACCTGGAACCGGGCTCACCGGAGTCAGGGACAGGCGGGGTGGTGAGGGCGCGCGCTCATGGTCGGTCGTACGGTCGATGGTCACGGTCATGGCGCGGACCTGTCCCCGGGCGTATCTTCAACGTCCCGGTGTTGTTGCTCGCCGAGAACGACACCCGCGTGGAAGCAGGCGTGCGAAGTACTCCCGGTCTTTTCACTGTACTCCGGGCGTTGGGCCGCCGAGCCCGTGTGATCAGCGACTTCGTCAGGAACCCGGGTCTGTGTTCGCAGGGCGTGGGTGAGCCTGGGCGTGGGCTCGGAGTACGGTGAAACCGGCGGTCCACCGAACCCCGCAGAGGGTGAGCAGACCATGTCCGACGCCGAGACCCCGCGACAAATGAATCTTCTGCCGGACGCCATCCACCGTGCTGTGAAACCTGGAACAGCCCTGCTGCGGTTGGCGACGACACATACCCGTGAGGGCATTCTCGACGGTGCTTGGTGGCCGCGTTCCCGCGACCTACGCGCCGAGCTTCCCGCCCTGGTCACCGCGCTGACCGAGCACCTCGGGCCCGTCATGCGCGTCGGCCTGGACTCCAGCGCCTGGGAAGAACTGCCGACACGAATGATCATCGACGACCGTATCGTGCACATCGACTCGTTCCCGGTGGGTGACGACACCATCCTCATCACCCGAGGCGATCGAGATCTCTTCTCCCTGCTGGTGGTCCCGCCGCACGCGACGCCCGACGCGGCACGCGCCGCGATGGCCCGGGCCGTCCGTGTCGACAACGTCACGCAGGCCAAGCAGATCCTCATCGACACCGGCACCGGCCGAACCCGCTCGATCGCCGAGGAAGGTCCGCAGGCAGGCCAGGAACGCCGCAGCACGTCCTGATGCCTCATCTGCCGCAACCATAGGCCGCGCAGCCGCCGTCCGCTGACGCCCGGTAAGGCACCGGCTCCACTCCCCTGATCAACGTCCGGCTATGAACTGTTCCGGAATGCCGTCGGCATCGGGACCATGACGACTGAACGTGCCTCTTTGGCGCGCGGTTTGCCCTTGCCCGTCGGTACCCAGGCGCTTCATGCAGCACCACGGTTTCGTGGCGATCCAGTTCGGCACGCAGGAGCTGCTGGTGGGTAGGGATGTCGAGGTCCAGGCGGAGCCGTTGATCGCTGCTGCCGACGTACACGGTGCGGGGCACGCCGTAGCGGATGCGCCAGTCCGTGAAGTGGAATATCCAGTTTCGTTCTTCGTCGCTGAGGTCGTGTGCGCTCAGCCGCCAGCAGGCGGCGGACAGGATGGTGCGGCCGACGCGGATTTCGGGAAGGAACGGCAGCCGGGCCGCGGCGCCCCAGGCGAAGAGGGTGAGGATGGCGGTGTGGGAGCGGTGCAGTTCGCTGACGAAGCGGGCGAGTGGGTGGGTGGCGCTGCTGAGTTCCACGGCGTTCATGACCGAGGGCTCGATGAGCCGGCCGGTGGAGAGGGACACCAGGTACAGGCGCCAGGAGTCGGCGACGACGCCGAGGTCCCGTCCGCCGTTGGCGGGACGAGCTGATCACCCTGCTCGCCGCCCAGACCCCGCGCCTGGACCGCGCCCTGAAGAAGGTCGCCAAGCAGGGCGGAGAAGTGGTCCTGATCGACGGCACCCTCACCCCCACCCAGCGCCGCACCGGAAAGGTCGACCGGCGGAACTACTCCGGCAAACACCGCAGTCACGGCCTGCACTTCCTCGCCCTGACCGACGAGAGAGGCCGGCTGATCTGAATATCCGCCGCACGGCCCGGACGCACCCACGACATCACCGCCGCCCGCTACGACCACGTCCTGGCACACCTGCGTGCCACCGGTCTCGGCGCGCTGGCGGATCTCGGCTTCCGTGGCCTGGACAACCATGCACCCTCCCCGTGATCATCATGCGCTTCACAGCCATCCGCGCTCACAAGCTCACCCCCGGCCAGAAGACCGCCAACCGAGTCCTCGGCACCGGACGCGCCCCTGTCGAACGCAGCTTCGCCCACCTCAAGACCGCCCGCCCGTGGTTGTGGACCCATCGAGCTTGTTCAGTTGGTGACCCGGGTCACAAAAGATTTGTTTCGCCATTCGAGACGTTCGGCGCTCAAATGCCTCAAGTGGCGAGTCGGTGTCCCTCTATGAAGACGCTTCCGGGCGAGTTGGGGCACGCGGAGGACATGGCGACCCCTAAGGGGTCTAGACAACAAACAAGGCCCGGGTCGCTGACCTGGGCCTTCGTCGTGGAGCGGGTGACGGGAATCGAACCCGCGCTCTGAGCTTGGGAAGCTCATGTTCTACCATTAAACTACACCCGCGAGAGATACCATCCGTCGGTGTCGCATCGTCGCACACTGTACCCCATGCCCGACCCCCGGCGCATTTGCCGTGGGGTTTTCGTGTTCTTCGGGAGGGTTTGACGGGGGCTTGAGGCAGGGGCGGAGCGGGTGGGAAGCCGCTATAAGGGTGGGGGAGTTGGGGCGTACCGTGGGGGCGGAGTGCCGCGTGGAGTGGTGGGTGGTTGATCCCCTAATGTGGCTTTTGTCGTCCACGTTGTTTATGGGGAAGGGACTCAATGGAGCGCACCGTCGTCCGTTGTGCCGAAGGGCATGTGTTCAGCACCGCTTCGTTCCCGATGCAGCACCTCACCGTCGACCGGATCGGCCCCGGTCGGCTGCTGCGCTGTCCGCGTTGTGCGCGGTTGCGGCAGGCGGTGCCGGTGGCCGGTGGGAAGCGGTAGAAGCGGTAGGGGCCGCTGCGGTCTGATGGCCGTCGGGGTCTGATCATTGCGGCGGGGGCCCGGCCCGGATGGGCCGGGCCCAGGTCATGGGTTTGGTTGCGTATCCTCGTTCCGTGCTTCTCTCAGACAAGGACATCCGGACCGAGATCGACGCCGGACGGGTACGGATCGATCCGTTCGATCCGGTGATGGTGCAGCCGTCGAGCATCGATGTGCGGTTGGACCGCTTCTTCCGGGTGTTCGAGAACCACCGTTATCCGCATATCGACCCGGCGGTGGAGCAGCCGGATCTGACGCGGCTGGTGGAGCCGGAGGGCGATGACGCGTTCATCCTGCACCCCGGGGAGTTCGTGCTCGCCTCGACGTACGAGGTGATCTCGCTGCCGGACGACATCGCCTCGCGGCTGGAGGGGAAGTCGAGTCTCGGGCGGCTGGGGTTGCTGACGCACTCCACGGCCGGGTTCATCGACCCCGGGTTTTCGGGGCATGTGACCCTGGAGTTGTCGAATGTGGCCACGTTGCCGATCAAGCTGTGGCCGGGGATGAAGATCGGGCAGCTGTGTATGTTCCGGCTGACCTCGCCGGCCGAGCATCCGTACGGGTCGGAGCGTTACGGCTCCCGCTACCAGGGGCAGCGCGGGCCGACGCCGTCGCGTTCGTATCAGAATTTCCACCGGACGAAGGTGTGAGCCGGTGAGTGGGCAGCGGGAGAACCTGACGTACGAGCGCTTCGGCACGGCGGTGCGGGAGCTGGCGCAGACGATCGCGGATGACGGGTACGAGCCGGACATCGTGCTGTCCATAGCGCGCGGCGGAGTGTTTGTCGCGGGTGGGCTGGCGTACGCGCTGGACTGCAAGAACATCCATCTGGTGAATGTGGAGTTCTATACCGGCGTCGGGACCACCCTCGATATGCCGGTGATGCTCGCGCCCGTGCCCAACGCGATCGACTTCTCCGAGAAGAAGGTCCTGATCGCGGACGATGTCGCCGACACCGGCAAGACGCTCAAGCTCGTCCGCGACTTCTGCGTCGGCACGGTCGCCGAGGTGCGCAGCGCGGTGATCTACGAGAAGTCGCAGTCGCTGGTGAAGTGCGAGTACGTCTGGAAGCGCACCGAGGACTGGATCAACTTCCCCTGGAGCGTCGAGCCGCCCGTCGTACGGCGGGAGGGGCAGGTTCTGGACGCCTGACCCCCGCCCCAAGGGAGTCGGGTGAGGGGCCCTGCGGGGCCCCTCTGCGCGTTTCTTACAGGGTGCCCAGCTTCAGCAGCGACAGCAGCGCGATCAGCTGGATCGCCGACGCCCCCAGCGCCTTCTGCCACGGCAGGTCGTGCGACTTGCTCACCATCGACGTGAACAGCGCGCCCGCCGCCAGCCAGGTCGCCCACCCCAGCACCTGCACCGTCGGGCTGTCCCCGCCCAGGAACAGCGCGAACACCAGCCGTGGTGCGTCCGTGATGGACATGATCAGCATCGACAGGCCGATCGTCGGGGCGTACGAGCCGTCGCCGCCCAGCTGGCGGGCCAGGGTGTGGGTGACCGCGCCCAGGATCAGGCCGCTGATCACGACGGTGGCGCCGGTGACGAGGATCCACGGGATGCTGTTGCCCATCGAGGCGTTCAGCACGTCCTCGCGGGCCTGGTCGAAGCCGAAGACCACGAGCAGGCCGTAGACGAACGTCACGATCAGGGCCGGGCCCCACATCGCGTAGTCGCGCATCTGCCAGAAGGTGGCGGACGGGCGCAGCACGATGCCGCTCAGCAGCTGCTTCCAGGGCAGCCGGGGGCCGGCCGGCGGGGCGGTGGAGGCGCCGGCGCGGTAGGTGTTGCCGTAGCCGTCGTCGTACGAGCCAGGGCCGGGGCCGTAGCCGGGGTCCTGGCCGTACGGGTCGTACGGGTCGTAGGCGTCGGGCGCCTCACCGACGCTGAACTGCTGCGTATGGCCAGGATTGTTGTTGCTGTACGAGCCGCCGCCCTGGCCATGGCCCGGGCCCGGGCCATGGCCCTGCTGCGGGCCGTAGTGCGGGTCCTGGCCGCCGAAGTACTCCGGCTCTCCGTGTGAGGAGGGCTGCTGCCACTGCGGCGGCTGCCCGCCGTGCGGCGGCGGCTGCCGGCCGTACGGCTGCTGCTGCGGTGGTTGCTGCTGCCCTTGTTGCGCGGACCGGGAGTCCCGTCCGCGTCCGATCCTGAATCCAGCCACGATTCGAACGTACCCGGTCGTAGCGACTGGGGTGCCGGACCTCTCAGAACAGGTCCGGCATTGCGGCCGACCTGTGACATCCCTTAGGGGGACCCTGAGGGGTTTTCCCCCGGGGTGGGCGGGGGTTTGCCGGTCGGTCGGTGACCGGCAGTGGGTGACCGTCAGTCGGTGTCCGTGGTGAAGGGCTTGGCGTTGAACGCGGTCTTGTCGGCCGTGCCGTCGTTGATCCACCACCACTCCGGCCGGTCACCGTACAGGGCGAAGACCGCCTCGCGGCCCCAGGCGAGGACGACCTCGTCCTTGCCGTCCCGGTCGAAGTCGCGGGCGCCGTAGAGCCGGGCGGCGCGCCGGGCCTTCCGGATCTTCTCGCCGTCCACGCGGGCGGGGGCGGTACGGGTGAGGGTGTGGCGGCGCGCGATGTCGCCCGGGGAGTCCGGCTGGACGGTGATGAGCTCGACGCCGCCCGTATCGAGCGCCACGGCCAGCTCGTCGGTGCCGTTCCCGTCGGTGTCGGCGGCGGCCAGGCCGCCCGTCATGTTCGCGATCTTGATGGGCGCGTCCGTGGGGGTCTTCTTCGTGTAGACGGTCAGCGTGTGGTCGACATCCGGCGCCTCCGTCTCGTAGCCCGGCTCGTCGTTACGGGTGCCGCTGTCGCCGACCGCCACGTCCCGCAGGCCGTCCCCGTCGAAGTCGCCGAAGGCGATCGCGTTGCCCTTGCGCAGGGTGCGGCCGGTGCGGGCGAGGCCGTCCGGGCCCGCGGTCAGGAGTACGGAGGCGGACTGGTCGTCGTCGTTCATGGCGTGCACCACCAGGTCGGTGGGCCGGTCGCCGTCGATGGTGTCCGCGAACAGCTCGCTGATGTCGCCGCCGCTGTCGAGCGGGCTCTGGTACGGCACCGTCCTGGCGGCCCTGCCGTCCCGGCCGAACGGCCCGTAGAGGAGGAGGAAGGACTTGCGGTCCGCGCGCACCGTCGCCAGGTCGTGGTGGCCGTCCCCGTCGAAGTCGCCCACCGTCGGCCGTCGCAGGTCCACGCTGTCGTCGGGGCCGGCCAGCCGGGCGCGGGTGGCGGTGGCGCAGCGCCGCGGGCCGTCGGCGCTGCCCCAGGTGATGTACGGGACGGTCCGTACGGTGGTGTGGACGCGGTCGGCCTCGGCCTCGCTGAGCCGCTCGTTGACCGGGGTGACCAGGTCGGCGAAGCCGTCGCCGTCGAGGTCGGCCGTGGCGATTCTGGTCGTGTCCGCGGACGGCACGTCCGCGCCGGGGGCGGGCAGGCCGAGGTCATCGAGGGTGAGCACGGTGCGGGTGGCGGGGTTGGCGCCGCGGGACGAGCCGTGGACGTCCCGAGTGAGCCAAAGGGCGCGCCGGTGTCGAAAGCGATGAGACCAAGGGAGCGAGGAACGAGCGAGCGCAGTGTCGAGGAGCGTCGACACCGGACCCGAGCGCCCGGCGGCGAACCGAGGGTAATTGGGGGCCGAGCCGGGTGGGCTGGGTCTCCTCCTTGCTCCCGACGAGCGGGAGCGCGAGTTCGGGGTAGCCGTCGCCGTTGAGGTCGTCAGGCAACTTGCTGCCCTTGCCCCGGGGGATGGGCGCGGTCGCGGTGGGGGTGATGACCGGGGCGCCGGAGCGGGAGCCACCGGGCGCCGCCGTCCGCTCGTCTTCCTCCTGGCCCTTGGAGTCCTTGGGGCCCTTGAGGTCCTTGGGGCCGTCGTCGGCGGAACCGCCGGAGCTGCCGCATGCGGTGAGCAGCGCCGCCAGAGTCACCGCGGCGCAGGCCAGCGCCCCGGGGCGGCGGCGGGCGGTCGGGGTCCTTCGGCTGCGGGGGTGCATGGGCGGGCTCCTCGGGGGTGCGGTGTCGGTACGTGTGCGGCTGTTGCTTCTCGGGACGGCGCCGCCGAGGGGGCGCGCGAGGCGTACGGGGCGCACGGGGGAGCGCGTACGTTACGGCCTCCCGGGGTCGGCCTTATGCGGAGCCGGGAACTCCTGGCGGGTGTGACTCGTGGGGCGTTCGGAGGGTTGCGCGTCCGTGGTGCGGGGGTGTTGTGAAGGCGAACTGGCAGGGAGCGCGAGTCAGTTGTCGTTGTTCCGGGGTGAGGGGAGTGGAGCCGAAGCGCTCTCTGTGTCGGTGGGACAGGGGGCGCATATCGGTATCTTCCGTGCGTTTCAGTTTCGGAAGATCTGGTTGGCTGTAGAGATGACTTTTGGTGCGGAAGGGCTGTTCAGGACATTCCTGTGCGGAGGTTTGGGGCATGATCCTGTAGAGATCCGCAACGTTGTTGTGAGAAGGGCCAATTCGCGGTCAGGATCGAGTCATGTTCGGAGCGGTTGAGGCGGGGGCGGCCATGGTCGTACTGCACGGCATGCGGGTGGTTTTTGAGCGGGTGAAAAGGACGCGGGGGAGGGGGGTGGGTGGAGCGTAGTCAGATGTCGGATACAAGTGGTCGGCCGGCCGCGGCGGATGCCGCTCGCCCGCCGGAGGACGAGAGCGACAGAAGCGGTGACGGTGACATGGCCGGATCCTTCGGCCTGTCCCGGGTGCCGCTGGCCCGCGCGCTGACCGACCGTCGGCAGCGCGGGCGCCGCGCACGCCCGCGCGCGGAGGCCGAGGGCGGGGCTGGGGCCGAGGCAGGGGATGGGGTCGGGCCGCGCGCGGAGGCTGAGGCCGGGCCGTGCATGGAACCTGAGGCCGGGGCCGAGGCCGAGGTCGGCGAGCACCGTGGCGAAGCGATTCCGCAGCCGTTACCGTCGCCCGACGGCGGCCCCGAGCCGCCCCCGGAGCCCGACGGCCGAGACCGCCGAGACCTGGGAAGCGATGAACCGGGCGGCCGTGCTTCGAGCGGCCGTCCCTCGGGAGTTCGTGCCCCACACAGCCGTGCCCCACAAAGCCGTGCCCCGGAGACCCGCGAGCCCGCCGATCGCGTCACTCGGCCTGCCCCCGCCCCCGCCCCCTCCACCCGGCCGACCCGCCCGACCAAGCCCGCCCGGTCCGTGCGGCGCGCCGTGCTGCGCGGCGTGCTCCGCCTCACCCGTACGGTCGCGAGCCAGGTGTTCTTCCTACAGGTGGCGGTCGTACTGCTGCTCGCCGTCGCCGCCGCGGCGGCCCTCGTGCTGCAGTCCAGGCACGACACCGACCTGGAGGCCCGCCGCCGCTCGCTGGCCGTCGCCGAGGCCTTCGCCAGCGCCCCGGGCATGGTCGAGGCGCTGCGCTCCCCCGACCCGACCGCGATCCTGCAGCCGCGCGCCGAGCGCGCCCGCAACAGGGCCGGCGTCGACTTCATCGTCGTCCTGACGACGGACGGGATTCGCTACACCCACCCCACCGCGAGCGAGATCGGCCACCACTTCCGCGGGAGCTACCGCGAGGCCGCGGAGGGCGGCACCGTCACGGAGACGTCCACGGGCACGCTCGGCCCCTCCGTACGGGCCGTGGTGCCCGTCACCGACAGCCGGGGCAAGGTCGTCGGGCTGGTCGCCGCCGGGATCACCGTGAAGAAGGTGAGCGGCGCGGTCGACCGGCAGCTGCCGATCCTCCTCGGCGGTGTCGCCGCCGCCCTCACCCTGGCCATGGGCGGTACGGCGCTGGTCAGCAGGCGGCTGCGGCGGCAGACCCACGGCCTGGACCCGGGCGAGATGACCCGGATGTACGAGCACCATGACGCGGTGCTGCACGCCGTACGGGAGGGCGTGCTGATCGTCGACGGCGACCGGCGGCTGATGCTGGCCAACGACGAGGCGCGCCGGCTGTTCGACCTGCCGCCGGACGCCGAGGGGCGCCCCGTCGCCGACCTCGGCTTCGACGAGAGCACGGCCCAGCTGCTGGTGTCGGGCCGCGCCGCCACCGACGAGGTGCACAAGGCGGGGGAGCGGCTGCTGACCGTCAGCCACCGGCCGACCGACCGCAACGGCGGGCCGCCCGGCAGTGTGGCGACCCTCCGGGACACCACCGAGCTGCGCACGCTGTCCGGCAAGGTCGATCTGGCGCGCAAGCGGCTGAAGTTGCTGTACGACGCCGGTCTGCGGATCGGCACCACGCTGGATGTGGTGCGTACGGCCCAGGAGCTGACCGAGTACGCGGTGGAACGGTTCGCCGACTATGTGGCGGTGGACCTGGTGGACCCGGTGCTGCGTGGCGAGGAGCCGAACGGCGCGGCGACGGGCAGCGGCTCCACGGCGCGCACCTCGCTGCGCCGCACCGCCCTCAGCGGCATCCGCGAGGACGTACCGCTCTATCCGCTGGGCGGAATGATCCGTTACGGCCCGGCCACGCCCCAGGCCAAGGGCTACGCCAGCGGTGAGACGACGGTGGAGGCGGTGCTCCCCGACTTCGCCGGGTGGCATGAGCACGATCCGGAGCGGGCGCGGGCGATCGTCGACCGCGGCATCCACTCCATGATCGCGGTCCCGCTGCGGGCCCGGGGCGTGATCCTGGGCATCGCCACGTTCATGCGCTCGGAGAAACCCGAGCCCTTCGAGGAGGACGACGTCTCGCTCGCGGAGGAGCTGGTCGCCCGGGCCGCGGTGTCCATCGACAACGCGCGGCGCTATACGCGCGAGCACACGATGGCCGTGACGCTGCAGCGCAGCCTGCTGCCGCAGGTGCTGCCCGAGCAGAGCGCGCTGGATGTGGCGTATCGCTATCTGCCGGCGGAGTCGGGGGTGGGTGGCGACTGGTTCGATGTGATTCCGCTGCCGGGGGCCCGGGTGGCGCTGGTGGTGGGCGATGTGGTCGGGCACGGGCTGCATGCCGCGGCCACGATGGGGCGGCTGCGCACCGCCGTGCACAACTTCTCCACCCTCGATCTGCCGCCCGACGAGATCCTTTCCCACCTGGACGATCTGATCGCCCGGATCGACCAGGACGAGACCTCGGAGAGCCTGGACGGCGGCGGTGTGATCATCGGCGCCACCTGTCTGTACGCGATCTACGACCCGGTCTCCCGGCGCTGCACGATGGCCCGCGCCGGACATCCGCCGCCCGCGGTGGTCGCCCCCGACGGCTCCGTGGAGTTCCCGGAGGTGCCCGCCGGGCCGCCGCTGGGCCTGGGCACCCTGCCCTTCGAGACGGTGGAGCTGCAACTGCCCGAGGGCAGCCATCTCGTGCTCTACACCGACGGCCTGGTCGAGAAGCGCGACCGGGACATCGAGGAGGGCCTGGAACTGCTGCGCGCGTCCCTCTCCCACGCCGGGCGGACACCGGAGGACACCTGTACGGCGGTGCTCGCCGAGATGCTGCCCGACACCCCCGGCGACGACATCGCGCTGATCGTCGCCTGTACGCGGGTGCTGGAGCCGGAGCGGATCGCGGACTGGGAGGTGCCGTCCGAACCGGCCCTGGTCTCCGCGGTGCGCGCCGCGGTGGCGGCGCGGCTGGCCGAGTGGGACCTGGGCGATGTCGCGTTCACCACCGAGCTCATCCTCAGCGAGCTGATCACCAACGCGATCCGGTACGCGACCGGGCCGATCCGGGTGCGGCTGCTGTGCGACCGCAGCCTGATCTGCGAGGTGTCCGACACCAGCAGCACCTCGCCGCATCTGCGGTACGCGGCGACGGAGGACGAGGGCGGGCGCGGGCTGTTCCTCGTCTCGCGCTTCGCCGACCGGTGGGGGACGAGATACACGGCGGAGGGCAAAGTCATCTGGACGGAGCAGACGCTGCCGGAGCGCGGTAAGCGGCGAGGGTAGGGCGGTCTGTCCAACCCCGTGAGACAGCTTGGCCCCAACGCCCGACGGGCTTGATCCGGTCAGTCGGATCAAGCCCGTCGGTGCGTTCGGAGGTGTCTGCTACTTCACCGGCTCCGGCTCCGGTTCCTCCGCCGTCTCGCCGTCGTCCTCCGGCTCCGAAGGCGTCTTGACGGAGTCGAGCAGCAGCTGCGCGACGTCCACGACCTGCAGCGACTCCTTCGCCTTTCCATCGTTCTTCTTGCCGTTGACGGAGTCGGTCAGCATGACGAGGCAGAACGGGCAGGCGGTGGAGACGATGTCCGGGTTGAGGGAC
The DNA here is from genome assembly GCF_042734105.1 of Streptomyces sp. NPDC059679. Classification (NCBI taxonomy): domain Bacteria; kingdom Bacillati; phylum Actinomycetota; class Actinomycetes; order Kitasatosporales; family Streptomycetaceae; genus Streptomyces; species Streptomyces sp. NPDC059679. The sequence continues at coordinate 125,421 of NZ_JBHWES010000031.1, forward strand.
AGCGCCTCGTCCACGCGCTCGTCGTTGATGCGCTTGCCGATGCGCTCTTCCATCCACATCCGGGCGCCACCCGCGCCACAGCAGAAGCCGCGCTCCTTGTGGCGGTGCATCTCCTCGTTGCGCAGCCCAGGCACCTTGGCGATGATCTCGCGCGGCGGGGTGTAGACCTTGTTGTGCCGGCCCAGGTAGCAGGGGTCGTGGTAGGTGATGAGCCCTTCGACCGCGGTGACCGGGATCAGCTTGCCCTCGTCGATGAGGTGCTGCAGCAGCTGGGTGTGGTGGATGACCTCGTAGTGGCCGCCGAGCTGCGGGTACTCGTTCGCGATGGTGTTGAAGCAGTGCGGGCAGGTCGCGACGATCTTCTTCTTGGACTTCTCGGCGACGACGCCCTCGGCCCCCTCTTCACCTTCGGCGGACTCCCCGAATGCCATGTTCAGCATCTCGACGTTCTGCTGGCCGAGCTGCTGGAAGAGGAATTCGTTGCCCAGGCGGCGGGCGGAGTCACCGGTGCACGCCTCGTCGCCGCCCATGATCGCGAACTTGACGCCCGCGATGTGCAGCAGCTCCGCGAAGGCCTTCGTGGTCTTCTTCGCACGGTCTTCAAGCGCGCCCGCGCAGCCGACCCAGTAGAGGTAGTCGACCTCGGACAGGTCCTCGACGTCCTTGCCGACGACCGGCACCTCGAACTCGACTTCCTTGGTCCATGCCAGCCGCTGCTTCTTCGCGAGCCCCCAGGGGTTGCCCTTCTTCTCCAGGTTCTTGAGCATCGTGCCCGCCTCGGACGGGAACGAGGACTCGATCATCACCTGGTAGCGGCGCATGTCCACGATGTGGTCGACGTGCTCGATGTCGACCGGGCACTGCTCGACACAGGCACCGCACGTGGTGCAGGACCACAGCACATCCGGGTCGATGACGCCGTTCTCCGCCAGCGTGCCGATCATCGGCCGCTCGGCCTCGGCCAGCGCCGCGGCGGGCACGGAGGAGAGCTGTTCCTCGGACGCCTTCTCCTCCCCCTCGGCGTCCTTGCCGCCGCCCGCGAGCAGATACGGCGCCTTGGCGTGCGAGTGGTCGCGCAGCGCCATGATCAGCAGCTTGGGCGAGAGCGGCTTGCCGGTGTTCCAGGCGGGGCACTGCGACTGGCAGCGGCCGCATTCGGTGCAGGTGGAGAAGTCGAGCAGGCCCTTCCAGGAGAAGTGCTCGATCTGCGAGACGCCGAACTGGTCGTCCTCGCCCGGGTCCTCGAAGTCGATCGGCTTGCCGGCCGAGGTCATCGGCTGCAGCGCGCCGAGCGCCACGTCCCCGCTCGACTCGCGCTTGAACCAGATGTTGGGGAAGGCGAGGAAGCGGTGCCAGGCGACGCTCATGTCGATGTTCGTGGAGACCGTGATCATCCAGACCATCGTGGTGCCGAGCTTGATCATCGCGAACAGGTAGGTCAGGTTCTGCACCGTGCCGACGCTGAGGCTCTTGAAGAGCAGCACCAGCGGATACGAGGCGAAGTACTCCGGCTCGTAGGAGTCGACGTGGTGCAGCGCGCCCTCCGTGCCGCGCAGCGCCATGATCGCCAGGCCGATGATGAGGATGACGTACTCGACGAAGTACGCCTGCCAGGCCGTGGAGCCGGCGAACCGCGACTTGCGGCCGGCCCGGCTGGGCAGGTTGAGCAGCCGGATCACGATCAGGGTCGCGATGCCGAGCGTGGTCATCGTGCCGATGAACTCGACGTACAGCTCGTACGGGAGGAAGCCGCCGAGGACCGGCAGCGTCCAGTCCGCCTGGAAGAGCTGGCCGTAGGCGTTGATGATGGTCGGCGGCAGGGTCAGGAAGCCGATCGCGACGAACCAGTGGGCGATGCCGACGATGCCCCACTTGTTCATCCGGGTGTGCGCCAGGAACTCCTTCACCAGCGTCACGCTGCGCTGATAGGGGTTGTCGGTCCGGGCGCCCGCCGGCACCGGCGCGCCGAGTTTGAAGAAGCGCACGAACTGCGCGATGGCGCGGCCGAGCAGGGCAACGCCGACCGCGGTGAGGACCAGCGACACGATGATCGCGGCGAGTTGCATGGGGGCTCCTCGAACCTGCGAGAGCGGAATTACTAAGCAGTAACTTATCGGGTCTTGACCGAGATTACCCGGGGAAGGGCCGGCCTATGTAGCCGACCGGCCGGTGATCTGCGTCGCTTGGCCGCGTCTTCGGTCGCGTCTGCGGGGGCGTGTGGGGGTCGCATGGGGGTCATGTCCTCGGCCCTCCCTTCCTCTTGTCCGTGTCCTGTCCATAAGGGCCATATAAAAGTTGAGCCCGCCCGACTCAGGTCTGTTGACATGCGGAAGTTGATCATGCACTCTTGAGCCTGTTCCACTCAATGCTGTGTAGCTGGAGGATTGCGAAATGGCTCGTGCGGTCGGCATCGACCTGGGTACGACGAACTCCGTCGTCAGTGTGCTCGAAGGCGGTGAGCCCACCGTCATCACCAACGCCGAGGGCGCCAGGACCACGCCGTCCGTCGTCGCCTTCGCCAAGAACGGCGAGGTCCTGGTCGGTGAGGTCGCCAAGCGCCAGGCCGTGACCAACGTGGACCGGACCATCCGGTCGGTCAAGCGCCACATGGGCACCGACTGGCACATCAACCTCGACGGCAAGAACTTCAACCCGCAGCAGATGAGCGCCTTCATTCTGCAGAAGCTCAAGCGGGACGCCGAGGCCTACCTGGGCGAGAAGGTCGCGGACGCGGTCATCACCGTCCCGGCGTACTTCAACGACGCCGAGCGCCAGGCCACCAAGGAAGCCGGTGAGATCGCGGGCCTCAACGTCCTGCGTATCGTCAACGAGCCTACCGCCGCCGCCCTCGCCTACGGGCTCGAGAAGGACGACCAGACCATTCTGGTCTTCGACCTCGGCGGTGGCACCTTCGACGTCTCGCTGCTGGAGATCGGCGACGGCGTGGTCGAGGTCAAGGCCACCAACGGTGACAACCACCTCGGTGGTGACGACTGGGACCAGCGCGTCGTCGACTACCTGGTCAAGCAGTTCAACAACGGCCACGGCGTCGACCTGTCCAAGGACAAGATGGCCCTGCAGCGCCTCCGCGAGGCCGCTGAGAAGGCGAAGATCGAGCTCTCCAGCTCGACCGAGACCACCATCAACCTGCCCTACATCACGGCGTCCGCCGAGGGCCCGCTGCACCTGGACGAGAAGCTCACCCGCGCCCAGTTCCAGCAGCTGACCAGCGACCTGCTCGAGCGCTGCAAGGTCCCCTTCCACAACGTGATCAAGGACGCGGGCATCGCCCTCTCCGAGATCGACCACGTGGTCCTGGTCGGCGGCTCGACCCGGATGCCCGCCGTCGCCGAGCTCGTCAAGGAGCTGACCGGCGGCAAGGAGGCCAACAAGGGCGTCAACCCGGACGAGGTCGTCGCCATCGGCGCCTCGCTCCAGGCCGGTGTCCTCAAGGGCGAGGTCAAGGACGTCCTGCTGCTGGACGTCACCCCGCTGTCCCTCGGTATCGAGACCAAGGGCGGCATCATGACCAAGCTGATCGAGCGCAACACGACCATTCCGACCAAGCGCTCGGAGATCTTCACCACGGCCGAGGACAACCAGCCGTCCGTGCAGATCCAGGTCTACCAGGGCGAGCGCGAGATCGCGGCGTACAACAAGAAGCTCGGCATGTTCGAGCTGACCGGCCTGCCGCCGGCCCCGCGCGGCGTGCCGCAGATCGAGGTCACCTTCGACATCGACGCCAACGGGATCATGCACGTCGGCGCCAAGGACCTCGGCACCGGCAAGGAGCAGAAGATGACCGTCACCGGCGGCTCCGCGCTGCCGAAGGACGACATCGACCGCATGATGCGCGAGGCCGAGCAGTACGCGGAGGAGGACCACAAGCGCCGCGAGGCCGCCGAGACCCGCAACCAGGCCGAGCAGCTGGTCTACCAGACCGAGAAGTTCCTCAAGGACAACGAGGACAAGGTCCCCGGCGACGTCAAGACCGAGGTCGAGACCGCGGTCGGCGAGCTGAAGGAAAAGCTCAAGGGCGACGACACCGCCGAGATCCGCACCGCGACCGAGAAGGTCGCGGCCGTCAGCCAGAAGCTGGGCCAGGCGCTGTACGCCAACGCCCAGGCGGACGGCGCGGGCGCGGCGGGTGAAGCGGGCGCGCCCGGCGGCGGCCAGGCCAAGGCCGACGACGACGTCGTGGACGCCGAGATCGTGGACGACGAGAAGGCTGACAACAAGGGCCAGGGTGGTGCCGCGTGACGGAGGAGACCCCGGGCTTCGAGGAGCAGCCCGACGTCCCCTCCGAGGCCGCACAGACCCCTGACGATGCGGCCAAGGGTGCCGCCGGGTCCGCCGACAAGGCGGGCCCGGCAGCCCCGGCAGGGGACCTCGAGCAGGTGGCCATCCAGGCCCAGCTGGACCAGGTCCGTACCGCGCTCAACGAGCGGACGGCCGACCTCCAGCGGCTCCAGGCGGAGTACCAGAACTATCGACGCCGGGTCGAGCGGGACCGGGTCACGGTCAAGGAGATCGCCGTGGCGAACCTCCTGACCGAGCTGCTGCCCGTGCTCGACGACATCGGCCGCGCCCGTGACCACGGCGAGCTCGTCGGCGGCTTCAAGTCCGTCGCCGAATCGCTGGAGACGGTCGCGGGAAAGTTGGGGCTGCAGCAGTTCGGCACGGAGGGCGAGCCCTTCGACCCGCTGGTGCACGAGGCGCTGATGCACTCGTACGCGCCGGACGTCACCGAAACCACGTGCGTGCAGATTCTGCAGCCGGGGTATCGAATCGGCGAGCGTACGATCCGCCCGGCGCGGGTCGCGGTCGCCGAGCCCCAGCCGGGCGCCCAGCCCAAGGGGGACGAGACGCCGGACGAGGAGAGCGGTGGCCCGGACGAGGGCTGACGTGACAGCTGACGTGACAGCGGTGGCAGGAGAGGAGGGACGTCGAGGATGAGCACCAAGGACTTCGTCGAGAAGGACTACTACAAGGTCCTCGGCGTCCCCAAGGACGCCACCGAGGCGGAGATCAAGAAGGCGTACCGGAAGCTCGCCCGCGAGTTCCACCCGGACGCCAACAAGGGCGACGCCAAGGCCGAGGAGCGCTTCAAGGAGATCTCCGAGGCGAACGACGTCCTCGGCGACCCCAAGCGGCGCAAGGAGTACGACGAGGCCCGCGCCCTGTTCGGCAACGGCGGATTCCGCCCGGGGCCGGGCGCGGGCGGCCCCGGCAGCTTCAACTTCGACCTCGGCGACCTCTTCGGCGGTGCCCAGGGCGGCGGCGGAGCGGCCGGCGGCTTCGGCGGCGGCCTCGGGGACGTCTTCGGCGGACTCTTCAACCGTGGCACCGGCACCCGTGCCCAGCCGCGCCGCGGCCAGGACATCGAGTCCGAGGTGACGCTGAGCTTCACCGAGGCGGTGGAGGGGGCGACGGTCCCGCTGCGGATGTCCAGCCAGGCCCCGTGCAAGGCGTGCTCGGGCACCGGCGACAAGAACGGCACCCCCCGCGTGTGCCCGACCTGCGTCGGCACCGGCCAGGTCAGCCGCGGCGGCGGGGGCGGCTTCTCGCTCACCGACCCGTGCGTGGACTGCCGCGGCCGCGGCCTGATCGCGCAGAACCCCTGCGAGACCTGCAAGGGCAGCGGGCGCGCCCGCAGTGCCCGCACCATGCAGGTCCGGATCCCCGCGGGCGTCAGCGACGGTCAGCGGATCCGGCTGCGCGGCAAGGGCGCCCCGGGCGAGACCGGCGGCCCGGCCGGCGACCTGTACGTGGTGGTCCATGTGGACCCCCACCCGGTCTTCGGCCGCAAGGGGGACAACCTCACCGTCACCGTGCCCGTCACCCTCCCGGAGGCGGCGCTCGGCGGCGAGATCAAGGTCCCCACGCTCGGTGGCCCCCCGGTCACCCTCAAACTGCCGGCCGGCACGCCCAACGGCCGCACGATGCGCGCCCGCGGCAAGGGCGCGGTGCGCAAGGACGGCACCCGCGGCGACCTCCTGGTCACCGTCGAGGTCACCGTCCCCAAGGACCTCAGCGACGAGGCGCGCGAGGCGCTGGAGTCGTACCGAGAGGCGACCGCGGGGGAGGACCCGCGGGCGGAGCTGTTCCAGTCCGCGAAGGGAGCGTGACCCGATGGAGACGTCTGGCCGAGGGCCCGGAGGCAGAAGTGGCATGGGCGGGGCGAGGAGCCGCAACCCGTACGAGCTGACCGACGAGTCGCCGGTGTACGTCATCTCGGTCGCCGCCCAGCTCTCCGGGCTGCACCCGCAGACCCTGCGCCAGTACGACCGTCTGGGTCTGGTCTCCCCCGGCCGCACGGCCGGCCGCGGCCGCCGCTACTCGGCCCGCGACATCCAGCTGCTCCGCCAGGTGCAGCAGCTCTCCCAGGACGAGGGCATCAACCTCGCCGGTATCAAGCGCATCATCGAACTGGAGAACCAGGTCGCCGCCCTCCAGGAGCGCGTCGCCGAACTCCAGTCCGCGGTCGAGGGCGCGGCCGCGGCGATGCAGCAGCGCGAGGCCGCGGTCCACGCCTCCTACCGCCGCGACCTGGTCCCCTACGACCAGGTCCGGCAGACCAGCGCGCTGGTGGTGTGGCGGCCCAAGCCCAAGCGGTCGGAGTAGCGCCTGGCGCTTCACTCCATCGAGCGGCCCGGTGACCGACCCGTCGGTCACCGGGCCGCTTTGGCGTGTGCATAATCACCGGCATGCGGTTCGGAATCCTCGGCGAGACCCGGGCGTGGCACGACGACGGGACCGAGGCCGCGTTGGGCGGACCGGCCCGCCGGGCGCTGCTGGCGCTGCTGCTGGTCCGTCCCGGTGAGGTCGTGTCGGCCGACCGGCTGGCCGAGGAACTCGACCCGGGCGGCGGGCTGTCGGCGCATGCGCTGCAGTCCCAGGTGTCCAGGCTGCGTACGGCGCTGGGCCCGGCGGCCGCGATCGAGCGGGCCGGAGCGGGCTATCGGATCGTGGTGGCGCCCGATGACGTGGACGCCTGCCGGTTCGAGCGGCTGGCCCGGGAGGGCCGGGCCGCGCTGGACGATGGCGACCACGGGCGGTCGGTCGCGCTGCTGCGCGAGGCGCTGCAGCTGTGGCGGGGGCCCGCGTTGGCCGAGGTCGCCGAGAGCGAGGCGGCCCGGGCCGCCGCCGTACGGCTGGAGGAGCTTCGGCTCGGGGCGCTCGAGGACCGGATCGAGGGCGAGCTGAGGCTCGGTGAGCACCGCGCGGCCGTACCGGAGTTGCGCGAGCTGGTCGGCCGCCATCCGCTCAGGGAGCGGCCGGCGGGACTGCTGATGCGCGCCCTGTTCGCCGAGGGCGGGCAGGCCGAGGCGCTGGTGGTGTTCGAGGAGACCCGGAGACACCTGGCCGAGGAGCTGGGCGCCGATCCCTCGGCCGAACTCGCCGCACTGCACCGGGAACTGCTGAACGCCGCTCCGTCGCCGTCGCCCGTCGCGCCACCCGCCCAGCTGACCTCCTTCGTGGGCCGGGCCGAGGAGGTGACCGAGGTCGCCGAGCTGTTGCGGGTGGCCCGGCTGGTCACCCTGATCGGTCCCGGCGGGGTCGGCAAGACCCGTCTGTCGGTGGAGGTCGCCGGGGTCGCGGCCGACGAGGTGTGCTTCGTGGCGCTGGCTCCGCTGCGCGACGGCTCGGGGCTGTCACAGGCGCTGCTGGGCGCGCTCGGCCTGCGTGAGAACGGGCTCCAGCTGGGGAGCGGCCCCCAGACGCCCGTCGAGCGGCTGATCGCCGCGCTGTCGGACCGGATGCTGCTGCTCGTCCTCGACAACTGCGAGCACGTCGTTGAGGAGACCGCCGTCCTGGCGGCGCGGCTGCTCGCGGCCTGCCCGCGGCTGCGTGTCCTGGCCACGAGCCGCGAGCCGCTCGGTGTCATCGGCGAGCACGTCCAGCAGGTACGGCCGCTGGCCGGCGAGGCGGCGGTGCGGCTGTTCACCGACCGGGCCGGCGCGGTGCGGCGCGGCTTCACCGCCGATCCCGGGCTCGTACGGCGCGTCTGCGCCGCCCTGGACGATCTGCCGCTGGCCGTCGAGCTGGTGGCGGCGCGGCTGCGCACGCTGGACCTGGACGACCTCGTGGGCCGGCTGGACGACCGGCTCGGGGTCGCGGCCCGCGGCAGCCGTACGGCCGACGGGCTGTATCGGATACACCTCTGACGCGGCCGTCGATGAGGGGAGT
>NZ_JBHWES010000032.1:0-123825 GCF_042734105.1 Streptomyces sp. NPDC059679
GCCGGGGCCCGGGGCCGTCACCGCTTGCGCGGCATGGAGCCTCACACGTCGCAGAGCCTTATGCGTCGTAGAGGTCGGCCTTCTTCGGGGCCACGTCCTGGACCTGGCCGCTGAGCGCCAGGGAGCGGTTGCCGAAGCGCTCGGTGTCCACGCCGTGGTTCTTCAGCACGCCGATCGCCGCCTCGTGGACCACCCGCAGCACCGGGGTGGCGGTGCGCAGCGCGTCGTCCGCCATGAAGCGGTGCCGCCAGGGCTTGTCCGCCCAGGCGTGGCGCAGGCCGAACGGCTCGGGGAGGGCCAGCTTGCCGCCCAGGTAGTCCAGCAGCGGCGGGTACCAGGTGAAGGGGGCGCGGACGGTCAGCCGCACCACCTCTTTCGCGTCCACCAGCGGCAGCGGTATGGACTTCGTCTCCCAGAACTTGAAGGTCTTGCTGACCGTCTTGGAGGGCGCGGAGGGCTTGGTGGTGAACAAGGGGTGCACCGGCCCCAGCGCATGGCCGGTGACCTCGATCCGCATCGTCTTGTGCAGCAGGGTCACCGTGATCAGCAGGGTGAGCACCAACTGGCCGTCCCAGAGGACGAACTGCACTCCCAGGTAGTGCCGGTCGCCGGAGTTGAACTGCTGCTCGTCGCAGATCCGCTGCAGCTCGACGCCCTTTATCTGGAAGCCCTCCTCCTCCGAGGTGCCGCCGCGCTCCACCGACTTGGCCCCCTCGCCGATGGGCGAGACCACCCAGTGGCGCACGGAGGGGGTGGGGAAGCCTCCGGTGTGCAGCGGGGTGCGCTCCAGCAGCCGCAGCTGGTCATGGATCGCGCGTATCACGTCCCAGCTGCGGAACGGGTCGATCTCCTTGTCGGGGTCGGCCGACACCAGGTCCTCGGCGAGCTGCCAGCTGCCCCAGCGCGTGCCCATGCCGAGTATCCCCTTGGGGCCGGCGTAGAAGACGATATTGCTGTACTGCTCCGCGGTGAGCTTGTGCAGCGCCTTGCGCAGCTCCTCGGCCGAGGTCTGGCCGGGGTGGTTCGGCACGGTCTCGGGGACCTTCGCGCCGATCCCGCCGCCCGAGAGCAGGCCGTCCCATGCCTCCCGCAGATTCTTGGCCGTGCGCTCGCTGATCTGCTTGGCCACGTACCACCCGATGATGGGGGCGACGACCACGCCGCGCAGATACAGGCCCCAGAACCCGTCGAAGGGGAGCTTGATCAGGAAGATGAGGGTCACCACGGCGAGCGCCGCCAGCAGGAGGGTGCCCAGCGCCCCCATCCGCTTGTCCTTCGACCCGGCGATGGTGCGCCGCAGCTGGAAGGCGCCGAGCCACAGCAGCACCCCGGGGAGGAAGAGCAGCCCGAAGATCACCATGACGGCGGTGAGCCGGGCGTCCCGCGTCTTGCGGATGCGGTTGGCGGCCAGGCAGTGCTCGACCACCGTCTGTGGCTCCATCCCGAAGGACTGGACCACCTGTTTGCGGCCGCTGCCGAGCATCCGAAGCTGCACCGCGCGCGAGAACGCCTCGCCCAGGTTGGGCTCGAACAGAGAGATCTTCGGTGGCTTGACCTCGGAGACCGTCCACTCCGAGTTGGCGTCGAGAATCTTGGCCACCTCGCTGTCGCGGTAGGCGGCCGAGGCGAGCGCCTGCGTCACCTCGGTCTGGCCTGCCGCGCCGGAGAGCGGGATCTGTGCTCCCGGGCTGAAGTCGAATACGTCCGCCGTCACCAACGCCCCCAATACCGCATGCTGCTTGAGCTGCGACCTCAGCGTATCGGGGGTGTGCCGTCCCTGTCGCCAGGGCGTCACGTCCCTGTGGACAACTACCCACAATCGCCCCGGCCGCACCGAGCCTGCCTGTGGACAGCCGCCCGCCCCAAGCGAGTTGGGGCGGGCGCTAGGCGAAGGTGCCTCAGGCTTCGGCCTGTTCCCGGATCCGGTCGGCGACCTGCGTGGGCATCGCCTCGTGCCGGGCGTAGGAGCGGTTGAACCGTCCGGTGCCGTGCGAAAGCGATCGCAGGTCGACCGCGTAGCGGCCGATCTCGATCTCCGGGACCTCGGCGCGGATCAGCGTCTGGCCGCCGCCCGACTGCTCGGTGCCCACGACCCGGCCGCGCCGCCCCGACAGATCGCTCATCACCGCGCCGACGTAGTCGTCGGACACCAGCACCGACACCTCGACCACCGGCTCCAGCAGATGGATCCGGGTGTCGGCGGCGGCCTCCCGCAGCGCGAGCGCGCCCGCCGTCTGGAAGGCGGCGTCGGAGGAGTCCACCGAATGCGCCTTGCCGTCCAGCAGGGTCACCCGCACATCGACCAGGGGATAGCCCGCGGCCACCCCCCGCGCCGCCTGTGCGCGCACGCCCTTCTCGACGGACGGGATGAACTGCCGGGGCACCGCCCCGCCCACGACCTTGTCCACGAACTCGATGCCGGAGCCCTCGGGCAGCGGCTCCACCTCGATCTCGCAGATCGCGTACTGTCCGTGTCCGCCCGACTGCTTGACGTGCCGCCCGCGCCCGGCGGACCGGGCCCCGAACGTCTCGCGCAGCGACACCTTGTACGGCACCGCGTCCACCTGCACGCCGTACCGGGAGCGCAGCCGCTCCAGTGCGACGTCCATATGGGCCTCGCCCAGACACCACAGCACCACCTGGTGGGTGTCCTGGTTCTGCTCCAGGCGCATCGTCGGGTCCTCGGCGACCAGCCGCCCGAGCCCCTGGGAGAGCTTGTCCTCGTCCGCCTTGCTGTGGGCCCGGATCGCGACGGGCAGCAGCGGATCGGGCATCTCCCAGGGCTCCATGAGCAGCGGCTGGTCCTTGGCCGAGAGGGTGTCCCCGGTCTCGGCGCGGTTCAGCTTGGCGACGCAGGCCAGATCGCCCGCGATGGCCTGGCTGAGCATGCGCTGCGCCTTGCCGAAGGGTGCGGAGAGGGCGCCGACCCGCTCGTCCACGTCGTGGTCCTCATGGCCGCGGTCCTCCAGGCCGTGCCCGGACACATGGACGGTCTCGTCCGGGCGCAGCGTCCCGGAGAAGACCCGCACCAGGGAGATCCGGCCGACATACGGGTCCGAGGAGGTCTTGACGACCTCGGCGGCCAGCGGGCCCTCGGGGTCGCAGGTCAGTCGCGGGCAGGGCTTGCCCTGTGGGGTGGTGACGGTGGGCGCCTCCCGTTCCAGGGGGGTCGGGAAGCCGCCGGTGATCAGCTCGAGCAACTCGGTGGTGCCCAGGCCCTGCTTGGATCCCTCGGCGGCGGGCGCGGCGGCCAGCACGGGGTGGAAGGAGGCGCGCGCGACGGCCTTCTCCAGGTCTCCGATGAGCGTCTTGACGTCGATCTCCTCGCCGCTGAGATAGCGGTCCATGAGGGTTTCGTCCTCACTCTCGGAGATGATCCCCTCGATGAGCCGGTTGCGCGCCTCCTCGATCAGCGGCAGCTGGTCGGGGGTCGGCGTCGCCTCGGTCCGTACGCCCGTGGCGTAGTCGTACACCTGCTGCGACAGCAGGCCGATCAGCCCCGTCACAGGGGCGTGACCAGCTGCCCCTGCCTCTGGTCCACGCTCGCCGCGCAGCGGCAGATACAGCGGGAGCACCGCGTCGGGGTCATCGCCGCCGAACGTCTGCCGGCACAGCTCGGTCATCTCCTCGAAGGAGGCGCGCGCCGCCTCCAGATGCGTGATGACCAGGGCGCGCGGCATCCCGACCGCCGCGCACTCGTCCCACACCATGCGGGTCGCGCCCGCGATGCCCAGGGCGTCCTGGGACGCCGATACGACAAAGAGGGCCGCGTCCGCTGCCCGCAGACCGGCCCTCAGCTCCCCGACGAAGTCGGCGTACCCCGGGGTATCCAGAAGGTTGACCTTCACCCCGTCCCATTCGACGGGGACGAGGGACAGCTGGACCGAGCGCTGCTGCCGGTGCTCGATCTCGTCGTAGTCGGACAGGCATCCGCCGTCCTCGACTCTGCCCGCCCGGTTGATCGCGCCGGTCGCCAGCGCGAGGGCCTCCACCAGTGTCGTCTTGCCGGAACCACTGTGGCCGACCAGCACCACGTTCCGCACCGAGCCGGGCCGGTCGGCCGTCGCCGCCCTGCCGGCGGCCCCTGATTGCGTGCTCGTTTTGTCGCCCATGTCTCGCCTCCAGGTCGACATCTGCGATACTTCGAGCTTTCCACCGAGGTCATGGTGCGTCCATACGTCGCACATCTGGGCGTCGCCCGATGCGTGCGCGGCGGCCCCTCGGGGCGTGACTACGATGGGCCAGCCGGTGGCCTGTTGACCACCCGGCCCGTTTCGACCCCCGGGAAGGCCATGCTGAACAAGTACGCGCGTGCATTCTTCACGCGTGTTCTCACCCCGTTCGCCGCCCTGCTCATCCGCCTCGGGGTCAGCCCCGACGCGGTGACCCTCGCCGGGACGGGTGGTGTGGTCGCGGGTGCCCTGGTCTTCTACCCGCGGGGTGAGTTCTTCTGGGGCACGGTCGTCATCACCCTTTTCGTCTTCTCGGACCTGGTCGACGGCAATATGGCGCGGCAGCTGGGGCGCTCCAGCCGCTGGGGGGCGTTTCTCGACTCCACGCTCGACCGGGTCGCGGACGGCGCGATCTTCGGCGGTCTGGCGCTGTGGTACGCCGGGCGCGGGGACGACAATGCGCTGTGTGCGGTGACGATCTTCTGCCTGGCCAGCGGTCAGGTGGTGTCGTACACCAAGGCCAGGGGTGAGAGCATCGGGCTGCCGGTCAAGGTCAACGGGCTCGTGGAGCGCGCCGAGCGGCTGGTGATCTCGCTGGTGGCCTGCGGCTTCTCCGGGCTGCACAAGTTCGGTGTGCCGGGTATCGACATTCTGCTGCCGATCGCGCTGTGGATCGTGGCCGTCGGCAGCGCGGTGACCTTGATCCAGCGTGTGGTGACGGTGCGCCGTGAGGCCGCCGAGGCGGACGCGGCGGACCGGGCGGTGGTCCAGGGAGGCGAGTCGCGGTGAGCGAGAAGCTGACCGACGCGCTGTACGGGCTTGGCTGGAGCACGGTCAAAAAGCTCCCCGAACCGGTCGCTGTGGCGCTCGGGCAGCGGATCGCCGATCTGGCGTGGAAGCGGCGCGGCAAGGGTGTGCTGCGTCTGGAGGCCAATCTCGCCCGCGTCGTCCCCGACGCCTCCCCGCGGCGCCTGGCCGAGCTGTCCCGGGCCGGGATGCGCTCGTATCTGCGCTACTGGATGGAGTCCTTCCGGCTGCCGGCCTGGAGCGAGCGGCGCGTCCGCGGCGGCTTCGACCCCGAGGGCCTGCACAACCTCACGGACGGTCTGGCGAGCGGCCGCGGGGTGGTGCTGGCGCTGCCGCACCTGGCCAACTGGGACCTGGCCGGGGCCTGGGTCACCACCGAGCTGGGCGTGCCGTTCACCACGGTCGCGGAACGGCTCAAGCCCGAGTCGCTGTACGACCGCTTCGTGGCCTACCGGGAGGGCCTGGGCATGGAGGTGCTGCCGCACACCGGCGGCAGCGCCTTCGGGACGCTGGCGCGGCGGCTGCGGGAGGGCGGTCTGGTGTGCCTGGTCGCGGACCGGGACCTGTCGGCATCCGGTGTTGAGGTGAAGTTCTTCGGCGAGTCGGCCAAGATGCCCGCCGGGCCCGCCATACTGGCGGCAAGGACGGGTGCGCTGCTGCTGCCGGTCACCCTCTGGTACGACGCGTCCCCGGTCATGCGGGGACGGGTGCATCCGCCCATCGAGGTCCCCTCGATGGGCACCAGCGCGGAGCAGGCCGCGGCCATGACGCAGGAGCTCGCCGACGTGTTCGCCTCCGGGATCGCCGAACATCCGCAGGACTGGCACATGCTCCAGCGGCTGTGGCTGGCCGATCTCGAGCCCCGTCCCGCCGGCGCTCCGGGCGCCGACGACAGCTCCGGAACGGAGAAGCCGTGAGGATCGGGACATGAGAATCGGGATCGTCTGCCCGTACTCGTGGGACGTCCCCGGCGGCGTCCAGTTCCACATCCGCGACCTGGCCGAGCATCTGATCCGGCTCGGGCACGGGGTGTCGGTGCTGGCCCCGGCGGACGACGACACACCGCTGCCGCCGTACGTGGTCTCCGCCGGGCGCGCCGTGCCGGTGCCGTACAACGGCTCGGTCGCGCGGCTCAACTTCGGCTTCCTCTCGGCGGCGCGGGTGCGGCGCTGGCTGCACGACGGCGCGTTCGACGTGATCCACATCCATGAGCCCGCCTCGCCGTCGCTCGGCCTGCTCGCCTGTTGGGCGGCCCAGGGCCCGATCGTCGCGACTTTCCACACCTCGAACCCGCGTTCCCGGGCGATGATCGCCGCGTATCCGATCCTGCAGCCCGCACTGGAGAAGATCAGCGCCCGGATCGCGGTGAGCGAGTATGCGCGACGCACGCTGGTGGAGCACCTGGGCGGGGACGCGGTCGTCATCCCCAACGGCGTCGATGTGCGCTTCTTCGCCGATGCCGAGCCCAAGAGCGAGTGGCAGGGCGAGACGATCGGGTTCATGGGCCGCATCGACGAGCCCCGGAAGGGTCTGCCGGTCCTGATGCGGGCCCTGCCGAAGATCCTCGCCGCCCGGCCCCGGACGCGGCTGCTGGTCGCCGGGCGCGGCGACGAGAAGGAAGCCGTGGCCACGCTGCCCGAGCGGATGCGCGGCCGGGTGGAGTTCCTCGGCATGGTCAGCGACGAGGACAAGGCGCGGCTGCTGCGCAGCGTGGATGTGTACATCGCGCCGAACACGGGCGGGGAGAGCTTCGGCATCATCCTCGTCGAGGCCATGTCGGCGGGCGCGCCCGTACTGGCCAGCGACCTGGACGCGTTCGCGCAGGTGCTGGACGGCGGAGCCGCGGGGCAGCTCTTCGCGAACGAGGACGCGGACGCGCTGGCGCAGGCCGCGATCCGGCTGCTGGACGACCCGGAGCGGCGCGCGGAACTGCGCGAGCGGGGGAGCCGGCATGTGCGCCGCTTCGACTGGGACACGGTCGGGGCGGACATCCTGGCGGTGTACGAGACGGTGACGGACGGGGCGGCGTCGGTGGCCGCCGATGAGCGCGTCGGGCTGCGGGCCCGGCTGGGGCGGCTGGCCAGGGATTAGGGCCGGGCGCCCCCTTCGACGACAGGCCCTGAAGCGGTCCGGGGCGCCGGGTGGGTGGGGGTTTGGGGCCTAGGCGGTAGCGTGGCGCGGCGTGACCACTTTGATCTGGATCGCGTCCGTATTGGTCCTCGTCGCCGTCTATCTGAGCTGGACCGCCGGGCGGCTGGACCGGCTGCACAGTCGGCTGGACGCGGCGCGGGCGGCGCTCGACGCGCAGCTGCTGCGCCGGGCCTCGGTCGCGCAGGAGCTGGCCACCGCCGGGGTGCTCGATCCGGCGTCCTCGATCGTGCTGTACCAGGCCGCGCATGCGGCGCGGCAGGCGGAGGAGGAGCAGCGCGAGGTCGCCGAGAGCGAGCTGAGCCAGGCGCTGCGCGCGGTGTTCGCGGAGGATGCGCAGGTCGACGTGGTGCGCGAGGCGCCGGGGGGCGAGGCGGCGCTGGGCGAGCTGACGGAGGCCGTGCGGCGGGTGCCGATGGCCCGGCGGTTCCACAATGACGCGGTGCGCGCAGCGCGGGCGCTGCGCCGGCACCGCAAGGTGCGCTGGTTCCGGCTCGCGGGCCATGCGCCGTTCCCGATGGCCTTCGAGATGGACGACGAGCCTCCGGCGGCCTTCGCGCGGCCTGGGTGGGCTGAGGCCGGGTGAGCTGAGACCGGGGCCGATACCAGGGGCCGACACCGGGTGGGCTGAGGCCACCGGCCTGCGATTGGCCCTTGTCCGGGGAGCACCCGGGCGGCTTTTGTCTATCGAACGGCCCTACGATGGGCTCATCACACATTCATCATCGAGTGAGGTCAAACGTGTCCATCACGCCCGCCAGCACGCCCCAGACCCCGGAGACCGGCACCGCGCGCGTCAAGCGCGGCATGGCCGAGCAGCTCAAGGGCGGCGTGATCATGGACGTCGTCACGCCGGAGGAAGCGAAGATCGCTGAGGACGCGGGCGCCGTCGCGGTCATGGCCCTCGAGCGCGTCCCGGCCGATATCCGCAAGGACGGCGGCGTGGCCCGTATGTCCGACCCGGACATGATCGATGGGATCATCAACGCGGTCTCCATCCCGGTGATGGCCAAGTCCCGGATCGGGCACTTCGTCGAGGCGCAGGTGTTGCAGGCCCTCGGCGTGGACTACATCGACGAGTCCGAGGTCCTGACCCCCGCCGACGAGGTCAACCACAGCGACAAGTGGTCCTTCACCACGCCGTTCGTCTGTGGCGCCACCAACCTGGGCGAGGCGCTGCGCCGTATCGCCGAGGGCGCGGCCATGATCCGTTCGAAGGGTGAGGCCGGCACCGGCAACGTCGTCGAGGCGGTCCGCCACCTGCGCCAGATCAAGGGCGAGATCGCCCGGCTCAAGGGCCTCGACAACCACGAGCTGTACGCCGCGGCCAAGGAGCTGCGCGCCCCGTACGAGCTGGTCGCGGAGGTCGCCGAGCTCGGCAAGCTGCCGGTCGTGCTGTTCTCCGCCGGTGGCGTGGCCACCCCGGCCGACGCCGCGCTGATGCGCCAGCTCGGCGCCGAGGGCGTCTTCGTGGGCTCCGGCATCTTCAAGTCCGGCGACCCGGCCAAGCGCGCCGCCGCGATCGTGAAGGCCACCACCTTCTACGACGACCCCAAGGTCGTCGCGGACGTCTCCCGCAACCTGGGCGAGGCCATGGTCGGCATCAACTGCGACACCCTCCCCGAGGGCGAGCGCTACGCCAACCGCGGCTGGTAAACGGACCGGCTGGTAACGGACCAGCCGGTAACGAACCGACCGCTTGCCGGTGGACGGCCCGCGCGGGCCGTCTGCCCTTTTCCCGCTCCGTCCCGAGAGGTTTTATGTCCATCGGAGTGCTCGCCCTGCAGGGCGATGTCCGCGAACACCTCGCCGCGCTCGCGGCGGCCGGCGCCGAGGCCCGGCCGGTCCGCCGGGCCGAGGAGCTCGCCGAGGTCCAAGGGCTGGTGATCCCCGGCGGGGAGTCCACCACCATGTCCAAGCTCGCCGTCATCTTCGGGATGCTGGAGCCGCTGCGGGAGCGGGTGCGCGCCGGGATGCCGGTGTACGGCACCTGCGCGGGCATGATCATGGTCGCGGACAAGATCCTCGACGGCCGGGACGACCAGGAGACCTTCGGCGGCATCGACATGACCGTCCGCCGCAACGCCTTCGGCCGCCAGAACGAGTCCTTCGAGGCCGCGATCGAGGTCGAGGGCATCGCGGGCGGCCCGGTCGAGGGCGTCTTCATCCGGGCGCCGTGGGTCGAGTCCGTGGGTGCGGGGGTCGACGTGCTCGCGACATACGGGGACCACGCCGTCGCCGTGCGGCAGGGGAATGTGCTCGCGACGTCGTTCCACCCCGAACTGACCGGCGATCACCGGGTACACGCGTTGTTCGTGGACATCGTGAGGTCTGCGGGATGACGCCGTCCCGGTAGGATCTCAGGCGTTCGTACAGCAATGGGTTAAGCGAAGGAGACAGGCGGATGTCCGGCCACTCTAAATGGGCTACGACGAAGCACAAGAAGGCCGTGATCGACGCCAAGCGCGGCAAGCTCTTCGCCAAGCTCATCAAGAACATCGAGGTCGCGGCCCGCACCGGCGGCGCCGACCCCGACGGCAACCCCACCCTCTTCGACGCCATCCAGAAGGCGAAGAAGCAGTCCGTGCCGAACAAGAACATCGACAGCGCGGTCAAGCGCGGCGCGGGGCTCGAGGCGGGTGGCGCCGAGTACGAGACGATCATGTACGAGGGCTACGGGCCGAACGGTGTCGCGGTGCTCATCGAGTGCCTGACCGACAACCGCAACCGCGCCGCCTCCGATGTGCGCGTCGCCATGACGCGCAACGGCGGGTCCATGGCGGACCCGGGTTCGGTTTCGTACCTGTTCAACCGCAAGGGCGTGGTGATCGTCCCCAAGGGTGAGCTGACCGAGGACGACGTGCTGGGCGCGGTGCTGGACGCGGGCGCCGAGGAGGTCAACGACCTCGGCGAGTCCTTCGAGGTGATCAGCGAGGCCACCGACCTGGTCGGGGTCCGCACCGCGCTCCAGAAGGAGGGCATCGACTACGACTCGGCCGAGGCGAACTTCGTGCCCACCATGCAGGTCCAGCTGGAGGAAGAGGGGGCGCGGAAGATCTTCAAGCTGATCGACGCGCTGGAGGACAGCGACGACGTGCAGAACGTCTTCGCCAACTTCGACGTCACCGACGAGGTCATGGCCAAGGTGGACGCCTGAGGCGACACCAGCGGCACACGGGTCGGCGGGGACACACACCCCACCGGCCCGTCGCTGTCAGTGGCGCCGGATACGCTGCCGAGCAGGTGATCGAAAGCGGCGATGGGGAGGGGCGCGGTGCGGGTGCTGGGCGTGGACCCGGGGCTGACCCGGTGCGGTGTCGGCGTGGTCGACGGGGTCGCGGGCCGACCGCTGCGGATGATCGGGGTCGGCGTCATACGGACTCCGGCGGACGCCCCGATCGGCGATCGCCTCGTCGAGATCGAGCGCGGCCTGGAGGAGTGGCTGGAGGCCCACCGGCCCGAAGTCGTGGCGGTGGAGCGGGTGTTCAGCCAGCACAATGTGCAGACCGTCATGGGCACCGCCCAGGCGAGCGCGGTCGCGATGCTCTGCGCCGCCCGCCGTGGGCTGCCGGTCGTGCTGCACACGCCCAGCGAGGTCAAGGCGGCCGTGACCGGGTCGGGGCGCGCCGACAAGGCGCAGGTCGGCTCGATGGTCACCCGGCTGCTGCGGCTCGACGCCCCACCGAAACCCGCCGACGCCGCCGACGCGCTGGCGCTCGCCATCTGCCACATCTGGCGGGCGCCCGCGATGAACCGGCTCCAGCAGGCCGTCGCCGCCCACCGCACCACGAAAGGCCGTATTTCATGATCGCGTTCGTTTCCGGCCCGGTCGCGGCCGTCGGCCCGGACACCGCCGTCGTCGAGGTCGGCGGGATCGGCATGGCCGTCCAGTGCGCTCCGAACACGCTGTCCGGGCTGCGCGTCGGCCAGCCCGCCCGGCTGGCCACCTCCCTCGTGGTCCGGGAGGACTCGCTCACCCTCTACGGCTTCGCGGACGACGACGAGCGCCAGGTCTTCGAGCTGCTGCAGACCGCCAGCGGTGTCGGCCCCAGGCTCGCCCAGGCCATGCTGGCCGTCCACTCGCCCGACGCGCTGCGGCTCGCCGTCGCCACCGGCGACGAGAAATCGCTGACCGCCGTCCCCGGCATCGGCAAGAAGGGCGCGCAGCGGCTGCTGCTCGAGCTGAAGGACCGGCTCGGCGAGCCGGTGGGCCGCCCCGGCGGGCCGGCCGCCCCCGCGTCGGGCTGGAGCGATCAGCTGCACACCGCCCTCGTCGGCCTCGGATACGCGCCGAGGGAGGCCGAGGACGCGGTCGCGGCCGTCACCCCGCAGGCCGAGGCGGCCGTGGCCGCGGGCGGCAGCCCGCAGGTGGCGCAGCTGCTGCGGGCCGCCCTGCAGACCCTGAACCGGGCCCGCTGACCGCAGGCCGCCCCGCAGACCCTGACCCGGCCCGGCGACCGCCCCGTGCGCCGGCCGCACTGCCCGATACGACATCCAGATACGACATCGCGAGGCGAGACTTTCGTGAACTGGGACGAGACCGCACCGGCCACCGCCGACGACGCCGGCGCCGGCCGGCTGGTGGGCGCCGACGCCGACGGCGAGGACCAGGCGGTCGAGGCCGCGCTGCGCCCCAAGGACCTGGGCGAGTTCGTCGGCCAGGAGCGGGTTCGTGTCCAGCTTGACCTGGTCCTCAAGGCGGCTCGGCAGCGCGGCGGGACGGCCGACCACGTGCTGCTGTCCGGCGCGCCCGGCCTCGGCAAGACCACCCTGTCGATGATCATCGCTGCCGAGATGGGCGCCCCCATCCGGATCACCTCGGGCCCCGCCATCCAGCACGCCGGCGACCTCGCCGCGATCCTGTCCTCCCTCACCGAGGGCGAGGTGCTCTTCCTCGACGAGATCCACCGCATGTCGCGGCCCGCCGAGGAGATGCTCTACATGGCGATGGAGGACTTCCGCGTCGATGTGATCGTGGGCAAGGGCCCCGGCGCCACCGCCATTCCCCTGGAGCTGCCGCCGTTCACCCTGGTCGGCGCCACCACCCGGGCCGGGCTGCTGCCGCCCCCGCTGCGTGACCGCTTCGGCTTCACCGGCCATATGGAGTTCTACGCCCCGGCCGAGCTGGAGCGCGTCATCCACCGCTCCGCCGGGCTGCTGGACGTCGTCATCGAGGCCGAGGGCGCGGGCGAGATCGCCGGGCGCTCCCGCGGCACCCCGCGTATCGCCAACCGGCTGCTGCGCCGGGTGCGGGACTACGCCCAGGTCAAGGCTGACGGCCTGATCACCCGCGAGATCGCGGCCCGGGCCCTGGATGTGTACGACGTGGACGGCCGCGGCCTGGACCGGCTGGACCGCGCGGTGCTGACCGCCCTGCTCAAGCTGTTCGGCGGCGGCCCGGTCGGGCTGTCGACCCTGGCGGTCGCGGTGGGGGAGGAGCGGGAGACGGTCGAGGAGGTCGCCGAGCCCTTCCTGGTCCGTGAGGGGCTGCTGGCCCGTACGCCCAGGGGCCGGATCGCCACGCCCGCGGCCTGGACCCACCTGGGGCTGACCCCGCCGCAGCAGGGCGGCGCGGCCCAGCAGGGACTTTTCGAGGGCTGAAGAGGGTTGAGAGGCTGAGGAGGCCGGAGACGGAGAGCTGAGCGGCCTGAGACGGCTGATAGCCGATTATGGTCGGGTGAGGAACCCACATGCCGCGCCGGGCGTTGTTCCATAGGCGCGGGCTCGCTTAGACTCCGCCGATGCCGTTCGTATGCCGTCCGTGACCGGTGCGGCATGACCACCCCATAGTCCAGGCCGCGTCCCCGCGGTCGTGTGAAGGAATTTCCGTCCCGTGTATATGACTCTCCTGCCGTTCATCGTGCTCATCGGGGCCATGTTCCTGATGACCCGGTCGGCCAAGAACAAGCAGCGCCAGGCCGCACAGATGCGTGACCAGATGGGCCCGGGCACCGGCGTGCGGACCATCGGCGGCATGTACGCCACGGTCAAGGAGGTCCACGAGGACGCGGTCCTCCTCGAGGTCGCTCCCGGCGTGCACGCCTTCTACGCGAAGAACGCGGTGGGAGCCGTCCTCGACGACGCCGAGTACAACCGGATCGTGCACGGGATCGACCCCGATGACACTGCCGACGACGTGGACGCCGACGACGCTGCCGACGACACCCCTGTCGTCCCCGACGACGCCTCCTCGCTCACCGAGGCCGAGGACGAGACGGCCGACACCGAGGCGGCGGACGAGGACAAGAAGACCGACCTCAGCAAGCCGTCGGCCGCGGCCGACGCGCCGAAGGAGGACAAGCGGGACGACGACGCCGACGCCAAGTAGTACCGCTCCGGGAACCGTGGCGCGCCACCGCTCGGCGCGCCGCGGTTCCCGGACGGTCTAGGCTCCGGCGGGGGTTCGTCCCACAAGACTTCGTGGCCGCCCGGCGCACACCCGATGCCGGGCGGTTGGACAGGGAGATTACGAGAAGGTGGCAGCACCGAAGAAGGGCCGCAGGTCCTCCGGGTCACAGGGCAGGCCCGGGCGCGCCCTGGTCGCGATCCTGGTAGCCATCGTGGCGCTCACCGCGGGGATGTTCATCTCCGGTCACACCAAGCCACGGCTGGGCATCGACCTGGCAGGCGGCACCAGCTTCACGCTGGAGGCCAAGAACCAACCGGGCAAGCCCAACGCGATCAACTCGGACAACATGAACACCGCCGTCAACATCATCGAGCGGCGGGTCAACGGTCTGGGTGTGTCCGAGGCCGAGGTCCAGACGCAGGGCGACAAGCACATCATCGTGAACATCCCCAAGGGGATGGATGCGAAACAGGCCCGTACGCAGGTCGGCACCACCGCCCAGCTCTACTTCCGCCCGGTGGTGACCTACACCGACGGCAAGAAGACCAAGCCCACCACCAGCCCCACGCCGACCGCGACCGGCACGGGCAAGAGCAACAACAAGGGCGACGACAAGGGCAAGGCGTCGTCCACCCCGACGGCCACTGCCACCTCGAGCGCGACTGGTACCCCGAGTGCAGCATCCAGTGCCTCCAGCAGCAGCCAGGGGCGGGCCGTCTCCGAGGGCCTGAAGGCCGACAAGACGCCCAGCGCCTCGGAGAGCCCCAGCGCCTCCAGCAGCCCCAAGGCGAGCGAGACGCCCAAGGCGAGCGAGACCCCCAAGGGCGACTCCGCCAAGGCCGACGATCTGACCAAGCAGCTCGCGGACCTGGAGTGCACCACCCCGGCGGACCGGGCCAAGGCGCGGGAGAAGGCCGCCGGCGCCAAGCCGAGCGATTCCGTCGTCGCCTGTGACCGGGACGGCACGCGCAAGTTCATCCTCGGCCCGTCCCAGGTGGAGGGCACCGACGTCAAGGACGCCGCGTCCGTCTACGACAGCCAGGGCGGCGGGGGCTGGATCGTCGAGCTCAACTTCACCGGCAAGGGCGGCAAGAAGTGGGCCAAGGTGACCGGCGAGCTGGCCAAGCAGCAGCCGCCGCAGAACCAGTTCGCCATCGTCCTGGACGGCGAGGTCTACTCCGACCCCAGGGTCGACGAGTCCATCGTCGGCGGCCGGGCCCAGATCTCCGGCCCTGGCTTCGACCAGAAGAACACCTCGGACCTGGCCAACGTGCTGTCCTACGGCGCGCTGCCGCTGTCGTTCGACATCGCGGACGAGACCACCGTCTCCGCCGCGCTCGGCGGTGAGCAGCTGGAGGCCGGTCTGATCGCGGGCGCCATCGGCCTCGCGCTCGTGGTGGTCTACCTGGTCGTCTACTACCGGGGTCTGGCGCTGATCGCCCTGGCCAGCCTCGCGGTCTCCGCCGCCCTGAGCTACACGATCATGGTGCTGCTCGGCCCGGGTATCGGCTTCGCGCTGAACCTGCCGGCCGTCTGTGGTGCGATCGTCGCGATCGGTATCACGGCCGACTCCTTCATCGTGTACTTCGAGCGCATAAGGGACGAGATCCGCGAGGGCCGCACGCTGCGTCCGGCCGTGGAGCGCGGCTGGCCGCGCGCCCGGCGCACCATCCTGGTGTCCGACTTCGTGTCGTTCCTCGCGGCCGCGGTGCTCTACATCGTGACGGTCGGCAAGGTGCAGGGCTTCGCCTTCACCCTGGGCCTCACCACACTGCTGGACGTCGTGGTGGTGTTCCTGTTCACCAAGCCGCTGATGACGATCCTCGCCCGGCGCAAGTTCTTCGCGAGCGGTCACCCGTGGTCCGGCCTGGATCCGCAGCGTCTGGGCGCCAAGCCGCCGCTGCGCCGCAGCCGCCACAGCACCGCCACCGCCCCCGCCGACCCGAAGGAGGCGTGAGATGTCACGACTCGGAACTCTCGGCGCCAAGCTCTACCGAGGCGAGGTCGGCTACGACTTCGTCGCCAAACGGAAGATCTGGTACGGCATCTCGATACTGATCACCATCACGGCGATCGTGGGCCTGGCGGTGCGCGGGCTCAACCTGGGCATCGAGTTCTCCGGCGGAGCGGTCTTCGAGACCCCCAAGACCAGCGTGTCGGCCTCCCAGGCACGCGAGGTGGCGGAGTCGGCGTCCGGTGGCCACACCGCGGTCGTCCAGGAGCTCGGCCGCGGCGGGCTGCGGATCCAGATCAGCGAGCTGGGCACCAAGGAGGCCCTTCCGGTCCAGGAGAAGCTCGCCAAGGAGCTGGACGTCAAGACCAGCGAGATCGAAACCCAGCTGGTCGGCCCGAGCTGGGGTGAGGAGATCGCCAACAAGGCCTGGCAGGGTCTGGCGATCTTCATGGTCCTGGTGGTGATCTATCTCGCCATCGCCTTCGAATGGCGCATGGCCCTTGCCGCACTGATCGCGCTCATCCACGACCTCACCATCACGGTCGGGGTGTACGCGCTGGTCGGCTTCGAGGTCACCCCGGGCACCGTGATCGGTCTGCTGACCATCCTCGGTTATTCGCTCTATGACACCGTCGTCGTCTTCGACGGTCTCAAGGAAGCGTCGAAGGACCTCACCAAGCAGACCCGCTTCACCTACAGCGAGATCGCCAATCGCAGCCTCAACTCGACCCTGGTGCGCTCCATCAACACCACGGTCGTGGCGCTGCTGCCGGTCGGCGCGCTGCTGTTCATCGGTGGCGGGGCGCTGGGCGCGGGCATGCTCAACGACATCTCGCTGGCGCTGTTCGTCGGCCTCGCGGCCGGTGCGTACTCCTCGATCTTCATCGCCACCCCGCTGGTGGCCGATCTCAAGGAGCGCGACCCGCAGATGAAGGCCCTGGCCAAGCGGGTGCGCGCCAAGCGCGCCTCCGCCGCGGCCAAGGCCGACGGGGATGGAGAGCAGAAGCCGCAGGACGTCACTCCGCAGCCGCGCGCCGAGGACGGCGACGCGCCCACCCCCGCTGCGGCGGGTGCGGGCCAGCGCCGCCAGCCGGCCTCGCGCAGCCGGGGCCGCGGCCGGCCGTCGGGGAAGCGCCGATGAGCGCCGGGACGACCGACCCCGCGCTCGGCGGCCTCGACGGCGAGGAGCTGCGCGGGCTGCTGCTCAGCCGGATCCTGGATGTGCCGGACTATCCGAAGCCGGGGGTGATGTTCAAGGACATCACCCCGCTGCTGGCCGACGCCACGGCCTTCGGCGCGCTGACCCACGCGCTCGCCGAGCTGTGCACCAGGCACGGCGCCACCAAGGTCGTGGGCCTGGAGGCACGCGGCTTCATCCTGGCCGCCCCGGCCGCGGTGCGCGCCGGGATCGGCTTCGTACCCGTGCGCAAGGCGGGCAAGCTCCCCGGAGCGACCCTGGGCCAGGCGTACGAGCTGGAGTACGGCACCGCGGAGATCGAGATCCACACCGACGCGCTGGTCGCCGGCGACCGGGTCCTGGTGATCGACGACGTGCTGGCCACCGGCGGCACCGCCGAGGCGTCGCTGCGGCTCATCCGCCGCTCCGGCGCCGAGGTCGCCGGGGTCGCGGTGCTGCTGGAGCTCGGCTTCCTCGAAGGCCGCAGCCGCCTCCTCCCGGTGCTCGACAGCGCGCCCCTGGAGGCCCTGATCACGGTCTGAGCCGTGCCGTCACCTTGAGGGTGGGGAGCCGTGGTGACACGGCTCCCCACCCTCAGTCATGCCGCTTTGCAGGGGCCTCTGGGGCTGCCGGGAGGCAACTGGAGTGGCGGGATCGATACCATGGCATCCTGGCCTCTTTGAGGCCCGGACCGCCTGAGGAGTGCCCTTGCCAGACGAGGCCCAGCCGCTCTCCGCCGCGCAGCCGGCAGAGCCGACCGCCGTCGCCAAGTCCACGGCGGCCCCCGAGGTGCCCAAGAACAGCGAGGCGCCCCCTCGGCCGGAGCCTTCCGCGCCGCGCCCCCCGGCGGAGCGTACAAGCGGCTCACGCCCCGCGCCGGCCCCTCGCCCGCTGCAGAGCCCCAGCCCCAGAGCAGGCTCCTCCAACCGGGTCCGCGCCCGGCTCGCCCGCCTCGGTGTGCAGCGCTCCAGCCCGTACAACCCCGTCCTGGAGCCGCTGCTGCGCATCGTGCGCGGCAACGATCCCAAGGCCGACGCCTCGACCCTGCGCCAGATCGAGCGGGCGTACCAGGTCGCCGAGCGCTGGCACCGCGGCCAGAAGCGCAAGAGCGGCGATCCATACATCACCCATCCGCTCGCGGTGACCACGATCCTGGCCGAGCTGGGTATGGATCCGGCCACTTTGATGGCCGGTCTGCTGCATGACACCGTCGAGGACACCGAGTACGGCCTGGACACCCTGCGCCGCGACTTCGGCGACCAGGTCGCCCTGCTCGTCGACGGCGTCACCAAGCTGGACAAGGTCAAGTTCGGCGAGGCGGCGCAGGCCGAAACCGTGCGCAAGATGGTCGTCGCCATGGCCAAGGACCCGCGCGTCCTGGTCATCAAGCTCGCCGACCGGCTGCACAACATGCGCACCATGCGCTATCTCAAGCGGGAGAAGCAGGAGAAGAAGGCCCGCGAGACGCTGGAGATCTACGCCCCGCTCGCCCATCGCCTGGGCATGAACACGATCAAGTGGGAGCTGGAGGACCTCGCCTTCGCGATCCTCTATCCCAAGATGTACGACGAAATCGTGCGGCTGGTCGCCGAGCGCGCCCCCAAACGGGACGAATACCTCGCCGTCGTCACCGACCAGGTCCAGGGCGACCTGCGCGCGGCCCGTATCAAGGCGACCGTCACCGGCCGCCCGAAGCACTACTACTCGGTCTACCAGAAGATGATCGTGCGCGGCCGCGACTTCGCCGAGATCTACGACCTGGTGGGCATCCGGGTGCTCGTCGACACCGTCCGCGACTGTTACGCGGCGCTCGGGACCATCCACGCGCGGTGGAACCCGGTGCCCGGGCGGTTCAAGGACTACATCGCGATGCCCAAGTTCAACATGTACCAGTCGCTGCACACGACGGTCATCGGGCCCAGCGGCAAGCCGGTCGAGCTGCAGATCCGCACCTTCGACATGCACCGCCGCGCCGAGTACGGCATCGCCGCGCACTGGAAGTACAAGCAGGAAGCCGTCGCCGGCGCCTCCAAGGTGCGTACCGACGTGCCCAAGCGGGCCGGCAAGGACGACGCCATCAACGACATGGCGTGGCTGCGGCAGCTGCTGGACTGGCAGAAGGAGACCGAGGACCCGGGCGAGTTCCTGGAGTCGCTGCGCTTCGACCTGTCCCGCAACGAGGTCTTCGTCTTCACGCCCAAGGGCGATGTCATAGCGCTGCCGGCCGGGGCCACCCCGGTGGACTTCGCGTACGCGGTGCACACCGAGGTCGGCCACCGCACCATAGGGGCCCGGGTCAACGGGCGGCTCGTGCCGCTCGAGTCGACCCTGGACAACGGCGATCTGGTGGAGGTCTTCACCTCCAAGGCGCCCGGGGCCGGTCCGTCCCGGGACTGGCTGGGCTTCGTCAAGTCCCCGCGCGCCCGTAACAAGATCCGCGCCTGGTTCTCCAAGGAGCGCCGCGACGAGGCCATCGAGCAGGGCAAGGACGCCATCGTGCGGGCCATGCGCAAGCAGAACCTGCCGATCCAGCGGATCCTGACGGGCGACTCGCTGGTCACCCTGGCCCATGAGATGCGCTACCCCGACATCTCCTCGCTGTACGCGGCCATCGGCGAGGGCCATGTCTCCGCGCAGAACGTCGTCGGCAAGCTGGTGCAGGCCCTCGGCGGCGAGGAGGCGGCCAACGAGGACATCGCCGAGACCGCGCCGCCGATCCGCGGCCGCGCCAAGCGCCGCTCCAGCGCCGACCCGGGCGTCGTGGTCAAGGGCGTCGACGACGTATGGGTCAAGCTGGCCCGCTGCTGTACGCCCGTGCCCGGCGACCCCATCATCGGCTTCGTCACCCGCGGCAGCGGCGTCTCCGTCCACCGCGCCGACTGTGTCAACGTCGACTCGCTCTCCCAGCAGCCGGAGCGGATGCTGGACGTCGAGTGGGCGCCCACCCAGTCCTCCGTCTTCCTGGTCGCCATCCAGGTCGAGGCCCTGGACCGGTCCCGGCTGCTGTCCGATGTCACACGCGTGCTGTCCGACCAGCACGTCAACATCCTGTCCGCCGCCGTGCAGACCTCCCGCGACCGGGTCGCCACCTCGCGCTTCACCTTCGAGATGGGCGACCCCAAGCACCTGGGCCATGTCCTGAAGGCCGTACGGGGCGTCGAGGGCGTCTACGACGTGTACCGGGTGACCTCGGCGCGCCAGCGCTGAGCCGGCGGGCCGGGGCGGACGGGGGCGGGGGAGGGGACGGGATGACGGACCGGGATCTCCTGGGCGGCCGGTACCGGCTGTTACGGAAGATCGGCCTCGGCGGGATGGGCGTTGTCTACGAGGCGCTGGACTCGACGCTCGACCGCCGGGTGGCCGTCAAGGTCCTGCCGTCGGCCGCGGGGGAGGGGTCGGGCGGGGACGAGCGGCTGGAGCGCTTCCGCCTGGAGGCCCAGGCCCTGGCCCGGATCAGCCACCCCAATGTGGTGGCCGTGTACGACACCGGTCGCCAGGACAGCGGGCCGTATCTGGTCATGGAGCTGCTGGAGGGCGTGGAGCTGCAGCGGCTGGTGGACGTATGCGGGCCGCTGGAGCCGGATGTGGCCCGCTGGATCGCCTCGGGGATGAGCGCCGCGCTGACCGCGGCCCACGCGGCGGGCGTGCTCCACCGCGACGTCAAACCGTCGAACGTGCGCATCACCCTGTCGGGGCGCGTGGTCCTCCAGGACTTCGGGCTGGCCAGGCTGATGGAGGGGGCGGGCATCACCCGGGCCGGCGGGCTGGTCGGCACCCCGCAGTACATGGCGCCCGAGGTCATGCGAGGCGAGCGGCCCGCGCCCCGGTCGGACCTCTACGGCCTGGGCCTGTGCCTGTATCTGATGCTCACCGGCGAGCCGCCGCTCGGCCCGGTCGAGGACATCGGGGCCGTCGTGGAGCGGGCCCTCGACCACGGTGTGCCGCAGCTGTACGGCCGCCGGGGGATCCCCGACCGGCTGGCGTACCTCGTCGACATCCTCTGCGCCTGGGATCCGCAGACGCGCCCCGAGGACGCCGCGGGGTTGCAGGCCACGCTCGCGGCCTCCTCCGAGATGGAGGCGCGCGTGGTCGAGCTGGTCCAGCGCTGTGTACGCGAGCAGGCGCTCGCCCTGGCCGACCAGACGCTGTCCGCCGCGTCCTTGGCCGTCGAGCCCTACCTGGGCCTCGAGGCCGCCGAGGGACACCCGGCGCCGCTGTCCCTCAGCGATGCCACCCGGCAGGTGGTCATGGCCGGTATGACGGCGGAGAACGCGGTGTCCCGGCTGCGCGAGGCGGTCAATCTCGTCCAGCGGGGCGAACTGCAGGAGGCGGTGCGCATGCTCACCGCCGTGACCAAGGTGTGCTCCCGGGCGCTGGGCGACGACCACCCCACCACCCTGACGAGCCAGTACTGGCAGGCGGTGTGTCTGGCGCGGCTGGGCGCGGGCGGTGCGGCGCTGACGCTGTTCGCACAGGTGAGCACCCACATCGAAACGGGGAGGGACGAGGGACGTGGCTGAGCTGAGAGTGTCGGCCGACGGCGCCGTCGGCGCCGACAACGAGGACGAGCTCCGGTCGCTGCTGCGCTGGCTGCGGGAGGACGAGTCGCTGGAGCGGCTTGTGGGCGGCCGGGTGGGTGCCGCGGGGCCGGCCGTGCCCGGCCATATGGGCACCGGCTTCGATGTGCTGCAGCTCGTTCTCGGCACCGGCCTGTCCAGCGCGGCCCTCGCCGTCTCCATCCTCCAGTGGCGCGACGCCCGGCGCACCCGGCCCGCGCTCACCCTGCGCCGCGGCGATATCGAGGTGGACATCCCGCCGGAGGCGGCCGCCGACGAGGACACCGTACGGCGGATCGTCGCGCTGCTTGAGGCGCCCGGGACCGGCGAGGGGACCGGGAGCGATGACTCAGCTGCCTGACCCGGCCGCGTCCAGAGCCGTGCTCATCGGCACCTCCGCGTACGACCACCTGGAACAGCTCCCGGCCGTCGCCGCCAACCTCCGCGACCTCGCCGAAGCGCTCGGCGACCCCATGCTGTGGGGCCTCCCCGGGGAGCACCGGACGGTGGTGGCCGACCCCCGGGACCCGCCCTCGATGCTCGACCCCGTGCACCGGGCCGGGCAGGAGGCCACCGACACCCTGCTCGTCTACTTCTCGGGCCACGGCCTGCGCGACAGCGACTCGGTCGACCTCTTCCTCGCGCTCAGCGGCTCCCGCGAGAACACGGGCTATACGGCGGTGGCGTACGAGCATCTGCGCGCCGCCATCCGGGCTTCCGCCGCCCGCCGCCGGGTGCTGATCCTCGACTGCTGTTTCAGCGGCCGCGCCGCCCGCACCCTCAGCGGCGGCGACGACGCCCTCCCGGCCCATGTGGCCGTCGACGGCGCGTATGTGCTCACCGCCTCGCCCCGCGACCGCGTGGCGCTGGCGCCCGACGGCGAACCGCACACCGCCTTCACCGGGGAACTGCTGGACATTCTGCGGCTCGGCATCAACGGCGGACCCGAGCTGATCGATCTCGACACCCTCTACGGAGCGCTCCATCAGCGGCTCAGGGCGAAGAACCGGCCACTGCCCCAGCGCCGTCAGGAGAACCACATCGGGCGGCTCCCGCTCGTCCGCAACCGGGCCCGCGACACGGTGCGCTCCCCGGCCGGGCCCGTACTGGACTCCGATGTCCGCGCTGCCATGGTCGCCGCGGGGCTTGGCCTGGCCCGCAGGCTCCGCGCCGTGGGCCGGCACCGCGATGCGCTGCCCGTGCTGCGGCTGGCACTGCGGGAGCGTACGCCGCAGGGGGAGGACAGCACCTTCGCGGTGCAGCTGGAGCTCTCCGAACTGCTCGCCGACACGGGGCAGACCCGGGAGGCGATCGAGGTGCTGGAGCAGGCGTTCCACCAGACGCACCGGAGCTTCGGCCCCGAGGCCGTCCTCGTCTGCCGCAGACTGGCCGATCTGCTGCAGGAGTCCGGTAACCACATCCAGGCGTGCGAAGTACTCAAGCACGCGCTGGACCTCGCCGAGAACGGGCGAACGGCTCCGGTGCGCAGTGCACCGGAGCCGTTCCCCTACGGTCGCGTGGCCGAGCCGGACGTCCGGCTGCCGGGGCCCGGCCCACTGCCGTTTGGCACATCAGCCACCAATTGAGGAACCCCGATGGCGAGCAACCACCTCCGCGAGAGCGGCGGCGGTTTAGCCGCAAAGGGGCTCAGCCGCCGAACTCCTCCAGGCCCTTGAGCGCCTGGTCCAGCAGCGCCTGCCGGCCCTCCAGCTCCTTGGCCAGCTTGTCGGCCTTGGCGTTGTTGCCCGCAGCGCGCGCGGCGTCGATCTGCCCGCGCAGCTTGTCCACGGCGTCCTGAAGCTGACCGGTCAGCCCCTGGGCGCGCGCCCGCGCCTCGGGGTTGGTACGCCGCCACTCGGTCTCTTCGGCGTCCTGGAGGGCGCGCTCCACCGCGTGCAACCGGCCCTCGATCCGCGCCCGGGCGTCCCGCGGCACATGACCGATGGCCTCCCACCGCTCATTGACCGAGCGGAAGGCCGCCCGAGCCGACTTGAGATCGGAGATCGGAAGCAGCTTCTCCGCCTCGACGACCAGCTCTTCCTTGCGGGTCAGATTCTCCCGCTGCTCGGCGTCCCGCTCGGCGAAGACCTGGCTGCGTGCCTGGAAGAAGACGTCCTGCGCACCGCGGAACCGGTTCCACAGGTCGTCCTCCGCCTCGCGCTGGGCGCGGCCCGCTGCCTTCCACTCCGACATCAGGTCGCGGTACCGGGCGGCGGTCGGACCCCAGTCCGTGGAGTCGGACAGCGACTCGGCCTCGGCGACCAGCTTCTCCTTGGTCTGCCGGGCCGTCTCGCGCTGCGCGTCCAGCGAGGCGAAGTGCGCCTTGCGCCGCTTGGAGAACGCCGAGCGGGCATGCGAGAAGCGGTGCCACAGCTCGTCGTCGGTGCGGCGGTCCAGGCGCGGCAGGCCCTTCCAGGTGTCGACCAGCGCCCGCAGCCGCTCCCCGGCGGCCCGCCACTGCTCGCTGGCGGCCAGCTCCTCGGCCTCGGTGACCAGCGCCTCCTTGGCCCGGCGGGCCTCGTCGGTCTGGACCGCCTTGGCCGCGCGGCGCTCCTCCCGGCGCGCTTCGACATCGCCGGTGAGCTTGTCGAGCCGCTTCTTGAGCGCGGCCAGGTCGCCGACCACATGGTGCTCGTCGACCTGGTGGCGAATGTGCTCGATGGCCGCCGTGGCGTCCTTGGCCGACAGGTCCGTGGTCTGCACCCGGCGCTCGAGGAGCTCGATCTCGACGACCAGGCCGTCGTACTTGCGCTCGAAGTAGGCGAGGGCCTCTTCAGGAGATCCCGCCTGCCACGATCCGACGACCTGCTCACCGTCGGCCGTACGCACGTACACGGTCCCCGCCTCGTCGACGCGGCCCCAAGGCTCGCTGCTCACAGCGCCTCCTCCACATGATGCCGGGGCGGGCGCGCGGCCCGCCGGCATCGTCCACAGTTTCTTCCGGCCGGGATCCACCCGCACCGGTCTCGCAGCAGGGTGCTCCGGCTGCGGCAGACACCCTGCACAACGCCAACATAGGCGAACGGTGGCCCGGCTGTCCGTATCCTGCGCGACCGAAATTTCGCAGTACGCGCGCCGGGGTCGGTCAGGACTTGCCGACTGTCGCCTTGTTGATCAGCACGGTGGCGTTCGGAGCGGTGTTCCCGGTCTGGGGGTCCGGCGCCGCCGCGCCCGCGTCGGAGATCTTCTTGAGGACCTGCATGCTCTCCTTGTCGAGGGTCCCGAAGGGCGTGTAGTACGGCGGGAGCTCGCTGTCCTTGTAGACCAGGAAGAACTGGCTGCCGCCGCTGTTCTTGCCCTTCTTGGTCTGCGGGTCGTACTGGTTGGCCATCGCGACCGTACCGGCCGGGTACTTGTTCCCCTTGATCCTGGAATCCTTCAGGTTCTCGTCCGGGATGGTGTAGCCCGGGTCGCCCATACCGGTCCCCATCGGGTCACCGCACTGGAGCACAAAGATCCCCTGGGGCGTCAGCCGGTGGCACTTGGTGTGGTCGAAGTAGCCCTTCCCGGCCAGGAAGTTGAAGGAGTTCACGGTGTGCGGGGCCTTGGCCGCGTCCATGGTGACGGTCATGTCACCGCAGGTGGTCTCCAGCTTCATGGCGTACGTGGCCGACTGGTCGACGGTGAGCGCCGGCTCCTTCTTCCACGACATGGTCTTCGGCTTCTTGTCCCCCGCCTCCTTGGCCCCCTTGGCGCACGGGTCCGGCGCCTTGGTCGTGGGGGTGGGGGAGGGCGTGGGCATCGTGGGCTCGGTGGCCTTGTCGGACTTCTTCTTGTCGCCGTCCCCGCCGGACAGCGCGCTGACCGCGGTCACCACGCCGCCCGCCGCCAGGACCACGGCCAGCGTGGACGCGATCACCACATAGGTCCGGCGCTGCTTGTGCCGGGCCGCCTCCCGGCGGTTCTGCTGCCGAAGGTACTTCTCCCGTGCGAGCTGCCTCCGACGCTGCTCGTTACTGACCACCGGGTCGTCTCCCTCATGCCGTATGCCGTCGCTGACGTATGTGATGACTCGGCCGTACCGTATACGGGTTCGCTGTGGCGGGAGAGCCGCCGGTAGGCTCTGAGAGGCCGACTTTCACTTCTGCCAGACGACTATTAAGGACGATCGTGCTCATTGCCGGGTTCCCCGCCGGGGCCTGGGGGACCAACTGCTACCTGGTCGCCCCTGCCGCCGGCGAGGAGTGCGTGATCATCGACCCGGGCCATTTGGCGGCCCAGGGCGTCGAAGAGGCACTGGCCAAGCATCGGCTCAAGCCCGTCGCCGTCGTCCTCACCCACGGCCATATCGACCACGTCGCCTCGGTGGTCCCGGTCTGCGGCGCCCATGACGTGCCGGCCTGGATCCACCCGGCCGACCGCTACATGATGAGCGACCCCGAGAAGGCCTTCGGGCGTTCCATCGGGCTGCGGCTCATGGGCGAGCTGACCGTGGGGGAGCCGGACGACGTCAAGGAGCTGACCGACGGCGCCCGGCTGGACCTGGCCGGTCTCGAGTTCTCCGTCGCGCACGCCCCGGGCCATACCAAGGGGTCGGTGACCTTCAGGCTGCCCGAGCGGGCGGACATCCCGTCCGTCTTCTTCGCGGGCGACCTGCTCTTCGCCGGCTCCATCGGACGCACCGATCTGCCCGGCGGCGACCACGCCGAGATCCTCGAGTCCCTGGCCCGTGTGGTCCTGCCGCTCGACGACTCGACCGTGGTGCTGTCCGGCCACGGCCCCCAGACCAGCATCGGCCGCGAGCGCGCCACCAACCCGTTTCTGCGGCAGGTGGCCGCCGGCCTCGGAGACGACGGCGCCCCGGCGCCCGCTCCGCGACGAGGAATGTGACGAGAGACCTTCCGTGAGCACCTTCAAGGCCCCCCGGGGCACGTATGACCTGATCCCGCCGGACTCCGCGACCTATCTCGCGGTGCGCGACGCCATCGCCGCCCCGCTCAAGCGCTCCGGCTACGGCTATGTGGAGACGCCCGGCTTCGAGAACGTCGAGCTCTTCGCGCGCGGTGTCGGCGAGTCCACCGACATCGTCACCAAGGAGATGTACACCCTCACCACCAAGGGCGGCGACGAGCTGGCGCTGCGCCCCGAGGGCACCGCCTCCGTGCTGCGCGCCGCGCTGGAGGCCAACCTCCACAAGGTCGGCAACCTGCCGGTCAAGCTCTGGTACTCCGGCTCGTACTACCGCTACGAGCGCCCGCAGAAGGGCCGCTACCGCCACTTCTCGCAGGTCGGCGCCGAGGCGATCGGCGCCGAGGACCCGGCGCTCGACGCCGAGCTGATCATCCTGGCCCATGACGCGTACCGCTCGCTGGGGCTGCGGAACTTCCGGATCCTGCTGAACTCCCTGGGCGACGCCACCTGCCGCCCCGCCTACCGGGCCGCCCTCCAGGACTTTCTGCGCGGCCTGGAGCTGGACGACGACACCCGGCGCCGGATCGAGATCAACCCGCTGCGGGTCCTGGACGACAAGCGTGAAGCGGTGCAGAAGCAGCTGGTCGGCGCGCCGATGCTGGGCGACCACCTGTGCGAGGCGTGCAAGGAGTACCACGAGCAGGTGCGCGAGTTGCTGACCGCCGAGGGCGTGGCCTTCGAGGACGATCCCAAGCTGGTGCGCGGCCTGGACTACTACACCCGCACCACCTTCGAGTTCGTCCACGACGGGCTCGGCTCGCAGTCCGCGGTCGGCGGCGGCGGCCGCTACGACGGCCTGTCGGAGATGATCGGCGGACCGGCGCTGCCCTCGGTGGGCTGGGCGCTCGGTGTGGACCGTACGGTGCTGGCGCTGGAGGCCGAGGGCGTCGAGCTCGACCTGCCGTCCGCCACCAGCGTCTTCGCGGTGCCGCTCGGTGAGGAGGCGCGCAGGGTGCTGTTCGGCGCGGTCACCGGGCTGCGCCGGGCGGGGGTCGCGACGGACTTCGCGTACGGCGGCAAGGGCGTGAAGGCGGCGATGAAGGCCGCGAACCGCAGCGGGGCGCGGCTCGCGGTCATCGCGGGGGAGCGGGACCTCGCGGAGGGCGTCGTCCAGCTCAAGGACCTCGAGTCGGGTGAGCAGACTGCGGTCCCGCTGGACGGCCTGGTCGAGGCGGTCAGCGCCCGCCTCGGCTGACCCGCTGACGAATCGCTGACGAATCCGCGCCCGCCGTCAACTCGGCGGGCGCGGATTCACTCTGTCAAAGAGAGGCGATGGCGGCGGTCCGGGAACTCTCCGCGTGTGCCCCGCTGAGGCGGCTTATGCCCACCGAACGGGGGACGGAGGAGGATGGCCGAGACCGTGCCGCATTTAGGCGAGGGGCGGTCCGGACGTCCCCGATGCGGCAGAATGTCCATGCCTGACGGGGGCGACACATGGACTCGGTGGGACGACGGAACGGCGATATGGCGACGACAGCGGTGGATGAGGTGCAGTCCGACGAGGCGCGGCAGGACGACGCGCGGGTCGCGGTCGGAGGCGGTCGCGCCTTCGCCCTGCTGCTCGTGATCACCGGTGCGCTCGGGCTGCTGGCCGCGTGGGTCATCACGATCGACAAGAACAAGATCCTCGAGGCCAAGGCCGTCGGCAAGAGCTACTCGCCTCCCTGCAGCCTCAACCCCATCGTCTCCTGCGGCAACATCATGGAGAGCGACCAGGCCCATGCCTTCGGCTTTCCGAACCCGATGCTCGGCCTGGTCGCCTACGGGATCGTGATCTGCGTGGGGATGTCCCTGCTGGCCGGGGCCCGCTTCCCGCGCTGGTATTGGCTGACGTTCAACGCGGGCACTTTGTTCGGCGTCGGATTCTGCACCTGGCTCCAGTACCAGTCGCTGTACGTCATCGGCTCGCTGTGCCTGTGGTGCTGCCTGGCCTGGGTCGCCACCATCGTGCTGTTCTGCTACGTCACCGGCAAGAACATCAAGCACGGGTTCCTGCCCGCGCCGGACGGGCTGCGGCGCGGGCTGCTGGAGTTCCACTGGGTGGTGCCGGTGCTGTGGGTCGGCGTCATCGGCATGCTGATCCTGACCCGGTGGTGGAGCTTCTGGACCGGCGCCCAGGGGTGAGGCGCCCTTCCCGCCAGGCGCTGTCAGTGCGGTGACATAGGCTTCCCGGGTGGAGCCAGACCTGTTCACCGCCGCCGCAGAGGAACGCCAGGAGAAGGACCCGTCCAGCAGTCCCCTGGCCGTGCGCATGCGCCCGCGCACGCTTGACGAGGTTGTCGGCCAGCAGCATCTGCTGCGGCCCGGCTCCCCGCTGCGGCGGCTCGTCGGCGAGGGCAGCGGCGGCCCGGCTGGTCCGGCTGGTCCGTCCTCGGTTTTCCTGTGGGGGCCGCCCGGCATCGGCAAGACGACCCTGGCGTACGTCGTCAGCCAGGCCACCCAGAAGCGCTTCGTCGAGCTGTCGGCGATCACCGCGGGCGTGAAGGAGGTGCGGGCCGTCATCGACGGCGCGCGCCGCTCCTCCGGGGCGTACGGGCGGGAGACCGTACTCTTCCTCGACGAGATCCACCGCTTCAGCAAGGCCCAGCAGGACTCGCTGCTGCCCGCCGTCGAGAACCGCTGGGTCACGCTCATCGCCGCCACGACGGAGAACCCGTACTTCTCCGTCATCTCCCCCCTGTTGTCCCGCTCGCTGCTGCTCACCCTCGAGCCGCTGACCGACGACGACCTGCGCGGGCTGCTGCGCCGCGCGCTGACCGACGACCGCGGCCTCGGCGGCGCGGTCACGCTCCCCGAGGACGCCGAGGGGCATCTGCTGCGGATCGCCGGCGGCGACGCGCGGCGCGCGCTGACCGCCCTGGAGGCGGGCGCCGGCGCGGCGCTGGCCAAGGGCGAGCCCGCGATCACCCTCACGACGCTGGAGGAGGCGGTCGACCGCGCCGCGGTCAAGTACGACCGCGCGGGCGACCAGCACTACGACGTGGCCAGCGCCCTGATCAAGTCCATCCGCGGCTCGGACGTCGACGCGGCGCTGCACTATCTGGCCCGGATGATCGAGGCGGGCGAGGATCCGCGGTTCATCGCCCGGCGGCTGATGATCTCCGCGAGCGAGGACATCGGGCTCGCCGACCCGACCGCCCTGCAGACGGCGGTGGCCGCCGCCCAGGCGGTCGCGCTGATCGGCTTCCCCGAGGCGGCGCTGACCCTCGGCCACGCCACGGTGGCGCTGGCGCTGGCCCCGAAGTCCAACGCGGTCACGCGCGCGATAGGCGACGCCCTCGCCGACGTCCGCGCGGGGCTGGCCGGTCCGGTCCCACCGCATCTGCGCGACGGCCACTACAAGGGCGCCGAAAAGCTCGGCCATGCGCAGGGCTATCTCTACCCGCACGATCTGCCCGGGGGGATCGTGGCGCAGCAGTACGCGCCGGACAAGATCCACGGCAAGCGGTACTACGAGCCGACGCGGTACGGGGCGGAGGCGCGCTACGCGGACGTGGTCGAGCGCGTACGCGCCCGCCTCCGCGGGGAGCCCCCGCCCCCGCCCCCGCGCCCACCCCAGCCGGTGACGCCCGAGCCCCCCGCGCCCCGTCCGGCGCAGTCGGGGGCGGGCGATTCCCCTGATGATTCCGCCCCGGCCGGCCCCGGTGGGGCGGGGTCCGGCGGTTCGGCTGCCGAGGGTTCGGCCTAACGGCGCGTCGGCCGAACGGCCCCTCGGCCGTCCGGACACGGTTGGGGCTTCGCCGCGCGCCCGGGTCGGCTCGGCCTGCGGACGCGTCCGCCCCGAGGGGTGACGGCGCGGTGTCCCGCCGTCGCGCCGGAATGGTGCCCCCACCCCGCCCCTTCCCGAACGGGGGCACGCCCCGAGCCCCGGCCCTCGGCCCGTGGCCGGGGGTTTCCGTACGAGCGGCGGCCTGGGCCCTGCCCGGCCCGGGCCGGACCGCGGCCCGGCGCCCACATCGGCGCCAGCCGCCCCGACCTCGGACTCCCGCACGCACCGCCCCGTAGCTGACCGATCGCGGGCAACCGCCCGCCGGCCGGCCGCCGTACCGTGGGGCTCCTCGACGACCGGTCGGCGCCCGCAGGTGCGTGGCCTTCCGGCTTTGCGGTAGGGCGCTCCCCGCGCCTCGCACCGCGCCTTTCCGGAACGAGCGCGGGCCCCGGGCCCGGCCGTCGGCCGCGCGGTGGCGCCGCCGGGGGCGTGTGGGGGGCCGGGCGGGCACGCCGCGCGCCACCATGGACAGCCTGTGCCGCCGGGGGCGGGGGGCCGGGGCTAGTCCGCCGCCGCGTCGAAGAGCGTGTGCATCGCGCGGCGGAGTTCGGAGATGTTCCGCACCGGCTCCGGGAAGTCGAAGCGGGCGTCGAAGGGGTTGCCGGGGGCGTCGGGGAAGCGGACGCGGAGGCCGAAGCGGTCCAGGGCCACGGGGATCGCGCGGCCGCGCGTGCCGCAGGCGCGGTCCGGGTGGTCGCCGAGGAGGGAGCACAGGCCGCGCATCTGGTCGTCGTGCGCCGCGTGCAGATGCTGCAGGAGCTCGGCCTCGTGCGGGGCGAGCGGGTCGGGGGCGGCCGTCGCGAAGTCGTCCGGCTCGACCGCGTCCGCGCCCCACAGGTCGTCCACGCACGCCTCGCCGACCTCCAGCCGCAGCAGCGCCCATCCGCCGCCGCCCCCGGCCAGCGCCTCGCCGATGCCGAGCAGTTCGCCGAGCGGATGCCGGCGGGCCAGCAGGGCCGCGGCCGCCGCGCGGTCCCGGTCGCGTACGGGCGTGAGCCACCCTCCGACCCAGGCGCGTCCGCGGATCCGGTGGGCGACCGCGACGGGGGCGACGTCCGTGATCTCCATCACGCAGGTCACCTCGTCGTCCTGGGCGTATGCCGCGGCGCGGGCGGCGGCCGAGCCGCCGGGGACCAGCAGGAGCACATCGCCGTCGGGGGAGACGGCGCGGGCGGCGGGGGCGTGCGCCCCCAGGTCGTCCATGCTCTCGACGGTCTCGATGCCGGGAATGGTGAGCGAGGCCGTAGCCTTGGACTCCACGAGAGTACGTACCCGCTCCGCCGCCGATGGCCGCGGAGCTTCTTCCCCGGGACGCGGCTGACCCTCCTCGGTGCTCTGACCAGTGCTGGGCAGGGGGATCCCAGGTCGAAACATGCGTCCTCCTCGGCTAAGGTAAGGCTCACCTAACTTATATCGGAGGTTCGTTCCCCGTGCCCAACCAGTCGCGTCCCAAGGTCAAGAAGTCGCGAGCGCTCGGCGTCGCGCTGACCCCGAAGGCCGTCAAGTACTTCGAGGCCCGCCCCTACCCGCCGGGCGAGCACGGCCGTGGCCGCAAGCAGAACAGCGACTACAAGGTCCGGCTGCTCGAGAAGCAGCGTCTGCGCGCTCAGTACGACATCAGCGAGCGCCAGATGGCCCGTGCCTACGACCGCGCCCGCAAGGCCGAAGGCAAGACGGGCGAGGCTCTGGTCATCGAGCTCGAGCGCCGTCTGGACGCGCTCGTCCTGCGGTCCGGGCTGGCCCGCACCATCTACCAGGCCCGCCAGATGGTGGTCCACGGCCACATCGAGGTCAACGGCCGCAAGGTCGACAAGCCGTCCTTCCGGGTCCGCCCGGACGACGTGGTGATGGTCCGCGAGCGCAGCCGCGACAAGCACCCGTTCCAGGTCGCGCGCGAGGGCGGCTACGCCCTGGACGGCGAGACCCCGCGCTATCTGCAGGTCAACCTGCAGGCCCTGGCCTTCCGCCTGGACCGGGACCCGAACCGCAAGGAGATCCCGGTGATCTGCGACGAGCAGCTGGTCGTCGAGTACTACGCCCGCTGATCCGGCCGGGCGACGCCGGCTGTACGAGCACCGGCGCGCATACGCACCCCGCGGGTCCCCTTCGACATGGTCGACGGGGACCCGCGAGGCGTTTCCGGGCGACCGTAATGCGGTTCGGGCAGGGGTGCCCGGCGCGATAAGGTCGATACCTGCCGCCCGTCTCGGATGACGACCCACCCGCCCGTGACGGCGGTCGACGGACGATCTACCACACGACGAGCAGCAGACGAGCAGCAGCAGGGAGCGTGCAACGTGTCCGGTGGAGAGGTGGCCGGGATCCTCGTGGCCGTCTTCTGGGCGATCCTCGTGTCCTTCCTCGCCCTCGCGCTGGTGAGGCTCGCCCAGACGCTCAAGGCCGCGACCAAGCTGGTGGCCGAGGTCACCGAGCAGGCCGTACCGCTGCTCAGCGAGGCGTCCGCGACCGTGCGCTCCGCCAACACCCAGCTCGCCCGCGTGGACTCGATCGCGGCGGATGTGCAGGAGGTCACCTCCAACGCCTCCGCGCTCTCCTCGACCGTCTCCTCGGCCTTCGGCGGGCCGCTGGTGAAGGTCGCCGCCTTCGGCTACGGCGTGCGGCGCGCGATCGGCCGCAAGGGGCAGCAGCACCCGGACGGCGAGACCACGCACACCGTCGTCGTCGGCAAGACCCTGCCGTCCGCCCGCCGGGGCGGCCGTCGCAACCGTGCATCGAAGGGCTGAGAGACCG
Source organism: Streptomyces sp. NPDC059679 (assembly GCF_042734105.1). NCBI lineage: Bacteria > Bacillati > Actinomycetota > Actinomycetes > Kitasatosporales > Streptomycetaceae > Streptomyces > Streptomyces sp. NPDC059679. The sequence continues at coordinate 32,595 of NZ_JBHWES010000032.1, forward strand.
GAATGTTCCGCCGTACGTTCTGGTTCACCACCGGGGTCGCAGCCGGTGTGTGGGCCACCACCAAGGTCAACCGCAAGCTCAATCAGCTGACCCCGGAGAGTCTGGCGGCGCAGGCCGCCGACCGGGCGGTGCTCGCGGGGCGGCGGATCAAGGTGTTCGCGCTCGACGTACGCGACGGTATGGCCGACCGGGAGGCGGCGCTCAAGGACGCCCTGGGCCTGAGCGCGGCGCCCGCGCCCGACCGCAAGCAGCTGCCCGCCCAGCGCGGCCGCGCCCAGCTCACGCAGAATTACTTGTACAACCACCCAAAAGCCGGAAATGAGGACCACTGATGGAGTCGGCTGAAATCCGCCGCCGCTGGCTGCGCTTCTTCGAAGAGCGCGGGCACACCGTTGTGCCTTCGGCGTCGCTCATCGCGGACGACCCGACCCTGCTGCTGATCAACGCGGGAATGGTCCCCTTCAAGCCGTATTTCCTCGGCGAGGTGAAGCCCCCCTTCGACCGTGCCGTCAGCGTGCAGAAGTGTGTGCGTACGCCGGACATCGAAGAGGTCGGCAAGACCACCCGCCACGGCACGTTCTTCCAGATGTGCGGCAACTTCTCCTTCGGCGACTACTTCAAAGAAGGCGCCATAAAGCTCGCCTGGGAGCTGCTGACCACCTCCGTCGAGGAGGGTGGCTACGGCCTGGAGCCCGAGAAGCTGTGGATCACCGTCTACAAGGAGGACGACGAGGCCGAGCGCATCTGGCGTGACGTCATCGGCGTCCCCGCCGAGCGCATCCAGCGCCTGGGCATGGGCCCCAACTTCTGGTCCATGGGCGTCCCCGGCCCCTGCGGCCCGTGCTCCGAGATCAACTACGACCGCGGCCCCGAGTTCGGCGTCGAGGGCGGCCCGGCCGTCAACGACGAGCGGTACGTGGAGATCTGGAACCTGGTCTTCATGCAGTACGAGCGGGGCGAGGGCGAGGGCAAGGAGGACTTCCCGATCCTCGGCGACCTGCCCTCCAAGAACATCGACACCGGTCTCGGCCTTGAACGCCTCGCGATGATCCTGCAAGGCGTGCACAACATGTACGAGACCGACAACCTGCGCGCCGTGATCGACAAGGCCACGGAGCTCACCGGCGTCGCCTACGGCGCCCACCACGACAGCGATGTCTCGCTGCGCGTGGTCGCCGACCACATGCGCACCTCCGTGATGCTCATCGGCGACGGCGTCACCCCCGGCAACGAGGGCCGCGGCTATGTGCTGCGCCGCATCATGCGCCGCGCCATCCGCAATATGCGCATCCTGGGCGCCACCGAGCCGGTCGTGAACGAGCTCGTCGACGTCGTCCTGAAGACGATGGGCCAGCAGTACCCGGAGCTGCTGACCGACCGCAAGCGCATCGAGACCGTCGCCCTCGCCGAGGAGGCCGCCTTCCTGAAGACGCTGAAGGCCGGCACCAACATCCTCGACACCGCCGTCACCGACACCAAGGCCGCGGGCAGCACGGTGCTCGCCGGTGACAAGGCGTTCCTGCTCCACGACACCTGGGGCTTCCCGATCGACCTCACCCTCGAGATGGCCGCCGAACAGGGCCTTTCGGTGGACGAGGACGGCTTCCGCCGCCTGATGAAGGAGCAGCGGGAGCGGGCCAAGGCCGACGCCAAGGCCAAGAAGACCGGCCACGCCGACCTGTCCGCCTACCGCGAGGTCGCCGACACCTCCGGCTCGACCGTCTTCACCGGCTACACCGACACCGAGGGCGAGTCCACCGTCGTCGGCCTGCTGGTCGACGGCCTGCCCTCGCCCGCCGCGACCGAGGGCGACGAGGTCGAGGTCGTCCTCGACCGCACCCCGTTCTACGCCGAGGGCGGCGGCCAGCTCGCCGACTCCGGCCGGATCCGGCTGGACTCCGGCGCCGTCGTCGAGGTGCGCGACGTCCAGCAGCCGGTGCCCGGGGTCAGCGTGCACAAGGGCACCGTCCAGGTGGGCGAGGTGACCGTGGGCGCCGGGGCGTACGCCCAGATCGACGTCAAGCGCCGGCGCGCCATCGCCCGCGCCCACAGCGCCACCCACCTCACCCACCAGGCGCTGCGCGACGCCCTGGGCCCGACCGCCGCCCAGGCCGGTTCGGAGAACTCGCCCGGCCGCTTCCGCTTCGACTTCGGCTCGCCGGCCGCCGTGCCCGGCGCGGTCCTCACCGACGTCGAGCAGAAGATCAACGAGGTCCTTTCCCGTGAGCTCGATGTCACCGCCGAGGTGATGAGCATGGAGGAGGCCAAGAAGCAGGGCGCCATCGCCGAGTTCGGCGAGAAATACGGCGACCGGGTGCGCGTGGTGACCATCGGCGACTTCTCCAAGGAGCTGTGCGGTGGCACGCATGTGCACAACACCGCCCAGCTGGGTCTGGTGAAGCTGCTCGGCGAGTCCTCGATCGGCTCCGGCGTGCGCCGGGTCGAGGCCCTGGTCGGCGTGGACGCGTACAACTTCCTCGCCCGCGAGCACACCGTCGTCTCCCAACTCACCGACCTGGTCAAGGGCCGTCCTGAGGAGCTGCCGGAGAAGATCTCCGGGATGCTGGCCAAGCTCAAGGAGGCCGAGAAGGAGATCGAGCGGTTCCGCGCCGAGAAGGTGCTCCAGGCCGCCGCCGGGCTGGCCGCGGGCGCCAAGGACGTACGGGGCGTGGCCCTGGTCACCGGCCAGGTGCCGGACGGCACGGCCGCCGACGACCTGCGCAAGCTGGTGCTGGATGTGCGCGGGCGCATTCCTGGCGACCGCCCGGCCGTCGTCGCCCTGTTCTCCGTCGCCAACGGCCGCCCGGTGACCGTCATCGCCACCAACGAGGCCGCCCGCGAGCGTGGCCTCAAGGCCGGTGACCTGGTCCGCGCCGCGGCCAAGGCCCTCGGCGGCGGAGGCGGCGGCAAGCCGGACGTCGCCCAGGGCGGCGGCACGAACCCGGACGCCGTCGACGAGGCCGCGGCCGCCGTCGAACGGCTTGTCTCGGAAGCCGCCTGACCGCCGTGCGACGCGGCAGGCGCATCGCGATCGACGTCGGGGACGCCCGGATCGGGGTCGCCTCGTGCGACCCCGACGGGATCCTCGCCACCCCGGTGGAGACCGTGCCGGGGCGGGACATCCCGGCCGCCCACAAGCGGCTGGCGGCCGTCGTCGAGGAGTACGAGCCGATCGAGGTGGTGGTCGGCCTTCCCCGCTCGCTCAGCGGGCGGGAGGGGCCGGCCGCGGCCAAGGTGCGCACCTTCGCACGGGAGCTGGCGCGCCGCGTCGCGCCGGTTCCGGTGCGGCTGGTCGACGAGCGTATGACGACTGTCACAGCTGCTCAGGGCCTGCGGGCCTCGGGCGTGACCTCGAAGAAAGGCCGTTCGGTCGTTGACCAGGCGGCTGCCGTCGTCATTCTGCAAAGCGCACTGGAGACCGAGCGTGTCTCCGGGCGGGCACCGGGCGAGGCCGTCGAAGTGGTCATCTGATCGCGATACGGTAACGTTCCGCGCGGCCAGGGCAGCCGTCGCCTGGTGCGTGAGTGTGACATGGGTGACACCTCGGCTGCCGCCGTGCGTCGCTAGGGGTTCGATGACTGACTACGGCCGGGGTACCGGCTCCCAACCGTGGGATCCTCAGGACCCGCTGTACGGGGATCAGGGATGGGGCGGTCACCAGACGGCGACCGGTCACGATCCGTACGCCCAGGAGGCATACGCACAGGACCCCTACGCCCAGCCCGGCTCCCAGGGGCACGGCGGCTACAACCAGGACTCCTACGGCCGGGACAGCTACGGACAGGACCCCTACGGCCAGGGCGGTCACCAGCAGGAGCAGTACCCCCAGCAGGGCTATGGGAACGACGGCTACGGGCCCGAGGGCTACGGCCATGACCCGTACGCGCAGGACCCGTACGCCCACCAGCAGTACCCCCAGGGCTACCCGCAGGAGCCCCAGCAGCACCAGCAGCCTCAGCAGCAGCCCCACTGGGACGGACACGGGCACGACACCGGCGGCTACCCGCAGCACCCGCAGCAGCCTCGGCACCCCCAGCAGCCTCAGCAGCCGTACGGCAATGGCGACTGGGACGGCTCCCAGGCTGCCCAGCCCCAGCAGCCTCAGCAGCCGTACGGCAATGGCGACTGGGACGGCTCCCAGGCTGCCCAGCCCCAGGAGCCCGTAGCCGAGCAGGCCATGCAGGCCGAGCACGACGAACCGGCCGACGACCACCCCTTCTTCCGGGACGGCGACGGCGGAGGCGACATACTCCGCGACGACCGCGACGACCGTGCCGACGACGAGTACGACGACGAAGACGCCGACGACGACGAGGGGCGCGGGCGCCGGAACAAGCCCGCCAAGCGCCGCAGCGGAGTCGCCTGCCTGTTCGTGACCGTGGTGCTGGTCGGCGTCGTCGGCGGAGGCGGCTACTTCGCCTATCAGTTCTGGCAGAGCCGCTTCGGCCCGGCGCCCGACTACTCGGGCGCGGGCAACGGTGAGGTCGCGGTGGAGATCCCCGAAGAGGCGAGCGTGACCGCCATGGGGAACATCCTCAAGGACAAGGGCGTCGTGAAGAGCACGGACGCGTTCATCGAGGCCGCCAACGCGAACGAGAAGGGCGGCAGCATCCAGCCGGGCTCGTACACGCTGCGCAAGCACATGTCCGCGGCTGAGGCAGTGAAGCTCATGGTCGACCCGGCCAGCAGCAACGGCCTGATCGTCGCGGAGGGCATGCGCAACGCGCAGATCTACGCCGCGATCGACAAGAAGATCGGCCTCAAGGCGGGCACGACCAAAAACGTCGCCCTTAAGGAGGCCAAGAACCTCGGGCTGCCGGACTGGGCCGACGACAACTCCAAGATCAAGGATCCGCTGGAAGGGTTCCTCTACCCCTCCCGCTACAGCGCCGGCAAGGACACCAAACCTGAGGACGTCCTGCGGAAGATGGTCGCCCAGGCGAAGAGGCACTACGCCAACTACGACCTCGAGGGCAAGGCCAAGGAGCTGGGCCTGAAGTCGCCGCTCCAACTCATCACCGTCGCCAGCCTGGTCCAGGCGGAGGGCGTCACCCACGACGACTTCCGCAAGATGGCCGAGGTGGTCTACAACCGCCTCGCGCCCGGAAACACCCAGACCAACGGCAAGCTGGAATTCGACTCGACGTACAACTACATCAAGAACCAGAGCAAGATCGATATCTCGCTGCAAGAGATCAAGAATTACGACAATCCCTACAACACGTACTTCTACCGGGGTCTGACGCCAGGACCGATCGGAAACCCGGGGGAGGACGCGCTGAAGGCGGCCATGAACCCCACCGACGACGGTTGGTACTACTTCATCTCGCTCGACGGCAAGACGACCAAGTTCACCAAGACGTACGCCGAGCACAAAAAGCTCTTCGACCAGTTCAACCGGCAGCGCAAGAACGGCTGAGGAAAGATGTCGGAAAACCGCAGGGCCGCGGTGCTCGGCTCGCCGATCGCCCACTCCCTGTCCCCGGTGCTGCACCGCGCCGCGTACGAGAAGCTGGGCCTGGCGGGATGGGCCTACGACCGCCACGAGGTGGACGAGACCGCGCTGCCCGGCTTCTTCGAGCGGCTGGACGCGACGGCCGGTGACCGGCCGTGGGCGGGGCTGTCCCTGACCATGCCGCTCAAGCGCGCGGTCATCCCGCTGCTCGACGAGATCAGCGATACGGCGGCGTCGGTGGAAGCGGTCAACACGGTTGTCTTCACGGATGACGGCCGCCGGGTCGGCGACAACACCGACATCCCCGGCATGGTCGCGGCGCTGCGCGAGCGCGGTGTCGAGCGGGTGGCGGGCGCCGCCGTGCTGGGCGCCGGGGCCACGGCCTCCTCGGCCCTGGCCGCGCTGTCCCGCGTCTGCGAGGGCGAGGTCACCGCGTATGTGCGCAGCGAGGCACGGGCCGCGGAGATGCGGCAGTGGGGAGAGCGGCTGGGGGTGACGGTCCGTACGGCGGACTGGGACGCCGCGGCCGAGGCGTTCCGCGCACCCCTGGTGATCGCCACCACCCCCGCGGGCACCACGGACGAGCTGGCCGCGTCCGTCCCCGACCGCCCCGGTGCCCTCTTCGACGTGCTGTACGACCCATGGCCGACCCGGCTCGCGGCCGCCTGGGCGGACCGCGGCGGCGCGGTCGTCAGCGGCCTGGACCTGCTGGTGCACCAGGCGGTGCTCCAGGTCGAGCAGATGACCGGCCGGACCCCGGCCCCCCTGGCCACCATGCGCGAAGCGGGCGAGGCGGCCCTCGCCGGTCGCGCCCTCTGATTCTCCCGAGCCCTAAAAGAGATGGGGTCCGCCAGCTGGACCGGGGCTCGGGGGCGTCACCGGACGTGGGAGGATCGGAGGTGGCGGGCCAGGGCCGCGCGCTGCCCGGGCCATGCCGCCGTACGTCGAGGCGCGAGCATGAGGAGCACCGTTGAGCAGGTTGCGCTGGCTGACCGCGGGGGAGTCGCACGGCCCCGCACTCGTGGCGACGCTGGAGGGACTGCCCGCCGGTGTGCCGATCACCACCGACATGGTGGCGGACGCCCTCGCCCGCCGGCGGCTCGGCTATGGGCGCGGTGCCCGGATGAAGTTCGAGCGCGACGAGGTCACCTTCCTCGGCGGCGTTCGGCACGGCCTCACCCTCGGCTCCCCGGTGGCCATCATGGTCGGCAACACCGAGTGGCCCAAGTGGGAGCAGGTCATGGCGGCCGACCCGGTGGACCCGGACGTGCTCGCCGGGCTGGCCCGTAACGCCCCGCTGACCCGGCCCCGCCCGGGCCACGCGGATCTGGCGGGCATGCAGAAGTACGGCTTCGACGAGGCCCGGCCGATCCTGGAGCGGGCCAGTGCCCGCGAGACCGCCGCGCGCGTCGCGCTCGGCACGGTCGCCCGCTCGTACCTGAAGGAGACGACGGGCATCGAGATCGTCTCCCACGTCGTGGAGCTGGCCGCGGCCAAGGCCCCGTACGGCGTCTACCCGACCCCCGCGGATGTGGCGCGACTGGACGCCGACCCGGTGCGCTGCCTGGACGCGGACGCGAGCGACGCGATGGTCGCCGAGATCGACCAGGCCCATAAGGACGGCGACACGCTCGGTGGCGTCGTCGAGGTGCTGGCGTACGGCGTGCCGGTGGGCCTGGGCTCGCATGTCCACTGGGACAGGCGGCTCGACGCCCGGCTGGCCGCCGCCCTGATGGGTATCCAGGCCATCAAGGGCGTCGAGGTCGGCGACGGCTTCGGCCTGGCCCGGGTGCCGGGATCCAAGGCGCACGACGAGATCGTGCCGGGCGAGGACGGCATCAAGCGGGCCTCGGGCCGCTCCGGCGGCACCGAGGGCGGGCTGACCACGGGCGAGCTGCTGCGGGTGCGCGCCGCGATGAAGCCGATCGCGACCGTGCCGCGGGCCCTGGCCACGGTGGATGTCACGACGGGCGAGCCGACCCAGGCCCACCACCAGCGCTCGGACGTCTGCGCGGTCCCGGCCGCGGGCATCGTCGCGGAGGCGATGGTGGCGCTCGTCCTCGCGGACGCCGTCGCGGAGAAGTTCGGCGGCGACTCGGTCACCGAGACCCGGCGCAACGTCAAGGGCTTCCTCGACAACCTGGCCATCAAGTGAGCGGCCAGGCGACCGGCCCGGGAGCGAGCGGGCCCGTGATTGTGCTGGTCGGGCCCATGGGCGTGGGGAAGAGCACCGTCGGACGGGTGCTCGCCGAGCGACTGGGCACCGGCTTCCGGGACACCGACACCGACATCGTCGAGTCGGCCGGCAAGCCGATCTCAGAGATCTTCATCGACGAGGGCGAACCGCACTTCCGCGAGCTGGAGCGGCAGGCCGTACGGGCCGCGGTCGCCGAGCACCGCGGGGTGCTGGCCCTCGGTGGCGGCGCGATCCTGGACGACTCGACCCGCGCCCTGCTGGCCGACCTGCCGGTCGCCTTCCTGGAGATGGGCGTCGCCGAAGCGGTCAAGCGCACCGGCCTCGACGCGCCGCGCCCGCTGCTCGCCGTCAACCCGCGGCAGCGCTGGCGCGAGCTCATGGAGCAGCGCCGTCCGCTGTACACCGAGGTGGCCCGCGCGGTCGTGTCGACAGAGGGCCGCACCCCCGAGGACGTCGCCGACGCGGTCCTCGACGCACTGGAGTTGAAGGACGCATGAGCACCGACACACCCACCCGTATCCAGGTCGGCGGCACCGCGGGCAGCGAGCCGTACGAGGTCCTGGTCGGCCACCGGCTGCTCGGCGAGCTGCCCGGCCTCATCGGCACGGCGGCCAAGCGCGTCGCCGTGCTGCACCCGGAGGCGCTGGCCGAGACCGGCGACGCCATCCGCCAGGACCTGCTCGGGCAGGGCTACGAGGCCATCGCGATCCAGCTGCCCAACGCGGAGGAGGCCAAGACCGCCGAGGTCGCGGCGTACTGCTGGAAGGCGCTCGGCCAGACCGGCTTCACCCGCAGCGATGTGATCATCGGCGTCGGCGGCGGCGCCTCCACCGACCTCGCGGGCTTTGTCGCGGCGACGTGGCTGCGCGGGGTGCGCTGGATCGCCGTCCCGACGACCGTGCTCGGCATGGTGGACGCGGCGGTCGGCGGGAAGACCGGTATCAACACCGCCGAGGGCAAGAACCTGGTCGGCGCCTTCCACCCGCCGGCCGGGGTGCTGTGCGACCTGGCCGCGCTGGAGTCGCTGCCGGTCCACGACTACGTCAGCGGCCTCGCCGAGATCATCAAGGCGGGCTTCATCGCCGACCCGGCGATCCTGGAGCTGATCGAGGCGGACCCGGAGGCGGCCCGCACCCCCGCGGGACCGCACACCGCCGAGCTCATCGAGCGCTCCATCCGGGTGAAGGCCGAGGTCGTCTCCTCCGACCTCAAGGAGGCGGGGCTGCGGGAAATCCTCAACTACGGCCACACCCTCGCCCACGCCATCGAGAAGAACGAGCGCTACAAGTGGCGGCACGGCGCGGCGGTCTCCGTCGGCATGGTCTTCGCCGCCGAACTGGGCCGACTCGCCGGGCGCCTGGACGACGCCACGGCCGACCGGCACCGCGCGGTCCTGGGCTCCGTCGGCCTGCCGCTGACCTACCGCGGCGACCAGTGGCCCCGGCTGCTGGAGACCATGAAGGTCGACAAGAAGTCCCGCGGCGACCTGCTGCGCTTCATCGTCCTCGACGGTCTGGCCAAGCCCGCGGTGCTGGAGGGCCCGGACCCGGCCGTGCTGCTCGCGGCGTACGGAGAGGTGTCCGCGTGACCCGCAGGGTGCTCGTCCTCAACGGCCCCAACCTGGGGCGGCTCGGCAGCCGTGAGCCGGACGTCTACGGCGCGACCTCCTACGCCGGGCTCGTGGAGGAGTGCGGGAAACTCGGCGCTGAGCTGGGCTTCGAGGTCGATGTGCGGGAGACCAACGACGAGGGCGAGATGATCCGCTGGCTGCACGAGGCGGCGGACGGCGCGATCCCGGTCGTCATCAACCCCGGGGCCTTCACGCACTATTCGTACGGGATGCGGGACGCGGCGGCACAGCGCACCGCGCCGCTGGTCGAGGTGCATATCTCCAACCCGCACGCGCGGGAGGAGTTCCGTCACAACTCTGTCATCGCGGCGGTCGCCAGCGGCACCGTCGCCGGGTTCGGAATCGGGTCGTATCGCCTCGCATTGCGGGCTTTGGCCGACGAATTGGCCGGATGACGGCTGTCGCTGGGCACACACCGTATTCCCCGGCCGTTCACACAGTGGCGGCCGGGGCAGGTACCGTTCGGTAGAACCGGCCTCACCGCCGCGTCTTCACGCGACAGTTGCCAGTACCAGACCGCCTGCACGAGACGGAGTGCCACCGGATGCAGCACTCAGTGGGAGCTCCGCTGCCACCGCCCCATCAGCCCGGACCGGCCCCCGACGCGGGCGGCGCGGGCTGGGCCCAGGGCACCGGCCACCACCCGGGCCCTCACCAGGCCCACCACCCCGGCCCCCACCCGGCCAGTCCGCCCGGCCCCCCTGGCTCCCACCCGGCCAGCCCCCCTGGCTCCCACCCGGCCAGCCCCCCTGGCTCCCACCCGGCCCACCCCGCCCCGCCGCCCCCCGTCCCTCCGGCCCCGCTCCATCCGACGCCGGCCCCGCCGCCCATGGACCCCTCGGGCGTCACCGGCCATATTCAGCTTCCGCCCGGCGGCCCGGTGCCGCTGCCGCATCCGCCGGCCGGCGGCGCGGCGATGGCCGACGCCTCGCAGGCGGCGGTGGCCGTGCTGCTGATCGGCCCGGCCGGGGCGGGCAAGACGACCGTCGCCCGCCATTGGGCCGACCGCCGGCGGGTGCCGACCGCGCATATCAGCCTGGACGATGTGCGCGAATGGGTCAGGTCCGGTTTCGCCAATCCGCAGTCGGGGTGGAACGAGAACTCCGAGGCGCAGTACCGTCTCGCCCGCCGCACCTGCGGCTTCGCCGCCCGTAACTTTCTGGCCAACGGGATCTCCTGCATCCTGGACGACGCCGTCTTCCCGGACCGCCCGGTCGTGGGCCTCGGCGGCTGGAAGCGCCATGTCGGCCCCGGCCTGCTGCCGGTCGTCGTGCTGCCGGGCCTCGAGATCGTCCTGGAGCGGAACGCGGCCCGTAGCGGCAATCGCCGGCTGAGCGACGAGGAAGTGGCCCGCATCCACGGCCGGATGGCCGGCTGGTACGGCTCGGGCCTGCCGATCATCGACAACTCCACGTACGACGTGGAGACCACGGCCCGCATGCTCGACGAGGTCGTCGCCCGCAGCATCGCCTCCCCGCCCAGCTGGTAAGTGGGCGGCAGCTGGTAAGTGGAGAAGGTGGGCGGGCCCCCATTCGGGTCGCCCGACCGGCCGTGGCGGGCCGCACTGCGTAGGCTCAGGATCATGTCCCAGGCGTACGCGGCCCGACGTGCCCGGCTGCGCGATCAGTGCGCGGCGGCGGGTGGTGAGGCCGCGCTGGTCTCCAGGTCGGCCAATGTGCGCTATCTGTGCGGCGGCGGGGTGCCGCCCGGTGCCGTGCTGCTGCTGGGGCCGGTCCAGGATGTGCTGGTGGCGCCCCTGACGCCGTTCTGGGAGCCGCTGCCCGGTGGTTCGTACCACCCCGAGGACCTGCGGATTCTCGTGCTGCCAGGTGAGGGCGGGGACCCGGCCGGGGCCGCCGCCGACCTGGCCGCCGCGGACGGCGCCGAGTCGCTGGCCGTCGAGGAGCACCATCTGACCGTCGCCCGCCACCGGGCGCTCGCCGCGGCGGCCCCCCGGCTGCGGCTGGTGGATCTGGGCCGGGCCGTGGAGCAACTGCGGCTGATCAAGGACGACGAGGAGATCTCCTGTCTGCGGATCGCCGCCGAGCTCGCCGATCAGGCGCTCGGCGAGTTGCTCGAGTCGATCCTGGTCGGCCGGACCGAGCGGCATCTGGCACTGGAGCTGGAGCGCCGGCTGGTGGATCACGGCGCGGACGGCCCGGCCTTCCCCACGGTCGTGGCCACCGGGCCGAACTCGGGCCGGGCCGGGCACACACCCACCGACCGGCGGGTCGAGGAGGGTGATTTCCTCGCCATCGGCCTGGGCGCCGACTACCGCGGCTACCGCTGCGAGGTGGGGCGCACGTTTGTGATCGGACCGTCTCCCGCCACCTGGCAGGTGGAGCTGTACGACGCGGTCTTCGCGGCGCAGCGGGCCGGGCGGGAGGCGCTGGTACCCGGTGCGGCCTGCCGGGATGTGGACCGCGCGACCCGTCAGGTGCTGGACTCCGCGGGGTTCGGCGAGGGTCTTGGACCGCGGATGGGACACGGCGTGGGCCTGGAAATCGACGAGGACCCTCGGCTCGCACCCTCGGCCATGGGTAAACTGGACGCTTGTGTGCCGGTCACTGTCGAACCGGGGGTCCACCTCCCGGGCCGGGGCGGTGTCCGGATCGACGACACGCTCGTCGTCCGCCCCGAGGCGGACGGCGGACCCGAGCTACTCACCATCACGACCAAGGAGCTGCTGGCGCTCTGACTCTGCGCGTCGCATCTTTGCGGTCCCACCAGCTGTAGTCCAGGAGATCCCGCAACCGTGGCATCCACGAACGACCTCAAGAATGGCCTGGTGCTCAAGCTCGACGGGGGCCAGCTCTGGTCCGTCGTCGAGTTCCAGCACGTCAAGCCCGGCAAGGGCCCTGCTTTCGTCCGCACCAAGCTCAAGAACGTGCTGTCCGGCAAGGTGGTCGACAAGACCTTCAACGCCGGCGTGAAGGTCGAGACGGCCAATGTCGACAAGCGCGGCATGCAGTTCTCGTACAAGGACGGCGAGAGCTTCGTGTTCATGGACATGGACACCTTCGACCAGATCTACATCAGCCCCGAGGTCGTCGGCGACAACGCCCGATACCTGCTCGAGGGTTTCGAGGCCGTCGTGGCGATGTACGAGGGCAACCCGCTGTACGTCGAGCTGCCGGCCGCCGTCGAGCTGGTGATCGAGTACACCGAGCCCGGCGTCCAGGGCGACCGCTCCACCGGCGGCACCAAGCCCGCCAAGCTGGAGACCGGCTACGAGATCGGCGTCCCGCTCTTCATCACCACCGGTGAGAAGATCAAGGTCGACACCCGCTCCGGTGAGTACCTCGGTCGGGTGAACAGCTAACCGTGGCTGCCCGCAACAAGGCCCGTAAGCGTGCCTTCCAGATCCTTTTCGAGGCCGATCAGCGTGGCACCTCCGTGCAGACGGTCCTCGCGGACTGGATCCGGCACGCCCGGACCGACGACCGGCAGCCGCCGGTCAGCGAATACACGATGCAGCTCGTCGAGGGGTACGCCCAGTACACGGCCCGGATCGACGAGCTGATCTCCACCTACGCGGTGGGCTGGACGCTGGACCGGATGCCGGTCGTCGACCGGAACATTCTGCGGCTCGGCGCCTACGAGCTGGTGTGGGAGGACGAGACTCCGGACGCCGTCGTCATCGACGAGGCGGTGCAGCTCGCCAAGGAGTTCTCCACCGATGACTCACCGGCCTTCGTCAATGGGCTCCTCGGCCGTTTCAAGGAGCTGAAGCCGAGCCTGCGACGGGGCGGCGAGCAGTCCACCACGGAAGCCTGAGCGCTCCGAGTCCGAGCGCTCCGAGCTTTACGCGTACAAAGCCGCCGGGGGCGGTGGAACCGAGTGGTTCCACCGCCCCCGGCGGCACGTTTCTGCTGGTCACTATCGGTTTTCTGGTGACTTCCAAAGAGGCCGCGCGCGGCGTCAGACGTCCTCGTGCTGGACGGCCCGACGCGCATCCGCGCCCAGCACACCCCAGCTGATCAGCTGCTCGGTCAGCACCGAAGGCGACTGGTCGTAGATCACGGCGAGAGTGCGCAAGTCGTCCTGGCGGATCGACAGCACCTTGCCGTTGTAATCCCCGCGCTGGCTCTGGATCGTGGCGGCGTACCGCTGCAGCGGCCCCGCCTTCTCGACCGGCACATGGGCCAGCCGCTCGAGGTCCAGCACCAGTTTCGGCGGCGGCTCGGCGGCCCCGGCCGGGCTGGTGCCCGGAAGCAGCTCCTGGACCGGGACGCCGTAGAAGTCGGCCAACTCGGCGAGGCGCTGCACGGTCACGGCACGGTCCCCGCGCTCGTACGAGCCGACCACGACGGCCTTCCAGCGGCCCTGGGACTTCTCCTCGACACCGTGAAGGGAGAGGCCCTGCTGGGTGCGGATGGCACGGAGCTTGGCTCCGAGCTGTTTGGCGTATTCGCTGGACATAAAGCTCCCCGGACGAAGACTGGTAACTCACTGTGAGGTTACGCAGCGTAATCTCCATTCGTCAAGCCGAACGGAGCGCAGGGGGCCTCGGCCAGGGGCGATGCCGGACCGGCCCGCCGCCCCTGCTACTGTGAATGGCGCAATTCCGACGTCCTTTAAGGTCCGTCCCGTGAGGCGGAGAAGGAGGTCCGTTTCGTATGGACGCACGTACTGCGGACGCGGCGCGCTCTGTGCTCGAGGCACCGGACATCGCCCGCGTTCTGACCCGCATCGCCCACGAGATCGTCGAGCGCGCCAAGGGCGCCGACGACGTGGTGCTCCTCGGCATCCCGACCCGTGGTGTGCACCTCGCCCGGCGGCTGGCCACAGGGCTCGAGGAGATCACCGGCAAGGCGCCCGGCGAGCTGCCGGTCGGCTCGCTCGACATCACCATGTACCGCGACGACCTGCGGCTGCGCCCGGCTCGCGCGCTCGCCCGCACCGACATCCCCGGCGACGGCATCGACGGCCGTCTGGTGGTGCTGGTCGACGATGTGCTCTTCTCGGGCCGCACCATCCGCGCCGCGCTCGACGCCCTGGGCGATATCGGCCGGCCGCGCGCCGTGCAGCTCGCGGTCCTGGTGGATCGCGGCCACCGCGAACTGCCGATCCGCGCCGACTACGTCGGCAAGAACCTCCCCACGTCGCTGCGGGAGACGGTCAAGGTCCAGCTCACCGAGGAGGACGGCCGCGACAGCGTGCTCCTCGGCGTGCGCGGGACCGCCCCCGCGGACGGGCAGTAGCCCGGACGGAGCCGTCGCGGCACGGAACCACGGACCACGGAACCACGGCTACGGAACCACAGCTACGGAACCGCGGAACCACGGCCGCCCACGGACTGGACCGGAGCCCCGGCGACCGCCGCGGGCCCGGTGCACCGGCCACGACGACGCCCCCTCGCCCCCGCCTGCCCGCCGCACGCCTGAACATCTCCCTCACCCACGGAGCAACCGGATGAAGCGCCACCTCATCTCGGCCGCCGATCTCACGCGCGACGACGCCGTCCTGATCCTCGACACCGCCGAGGAGCTGGCCCGTATCGCCGACCGGCCGATCAAGAAACTGCCGACCCTGCGCGGCCGCACCGTCGTCAACCTCTTCTTCGAGGACTCCACCCGCACCCGTATCTCGTTCGAGGCGGCCGCCAAGCGGCTGTCCGCGGACGTCATCAACTTCTCCGCCAAGGGCTCCTCGGTCTCCAAGGGCGAGTCCCTGAAGGACACCGCGCTCACCCTGGAGGCGATGGGCGCCGACGCCGTCGTCATCCGCCACCACGACTCCGGCGCCCCGCACCGGCTGGCCACCTCCGGCTGGATCGGCGGCTCGGTCGTCAACGCCGGGGACGGCACCCATGAGCACCCCACCCAGGCGCTGCTGGACGCCTTCACCATGCGCCGCCATCTGACCTCGGGCACCGGGCAGGACCTGGCGGGCCGCCGGATCACGATCGTCGGCGACGTCCTGCACAGCCGGGTCGCCCGCTCCAACGTCCATCTGCTGTCCACCCTGGGGGCCGAGGTGACCCTGGTCGCCCCGCCGACCCTGGTGCCCTTCGCGGTCGAGAGCTGGCCGTGCGAGGTCTCGTACGACCTCGACGCGGTCGTCGGCAAGTCCGACGCCGTGATGATGCTGCGGGTCCAGCGCGAGCGTATGCACGCCGCTTTTTTCCCCACCGAGCGCGAGTACGCGCGCCGCTACGGGCTTGACGGCGACCGGATGGCCCGTATGCCCGAGCACGCCATCGTCATGCACCCCGGCCCGATGAACCGCGGCATGGAGATCACCGCCGAGGTCGCGGACTCCGACCGCTGCACCGCCGTCGAGCAGGTCGCCAACGGCGTCTCGATCCGCATGGCCGTCCTGTATCTGCTGCTCGGCGGGAACGAGCCCGCCGTCACCACGTCCCGCACCGCCACCGAGGAGAGCAAGTAACCATGAGCGACACCCACAAGACCCTCCTCCGCGGTGCGAAGGTCCTCGGCGGCGAGCCGCGGGACGTGCTGATCGAGGGCGAGCGGATCGCCGCCGTCGGCACCGGCATCGACGCGGGCGACGCGACCGTGATCGACGCCACGGGGCAGATCCTGCTGCCCGGCCTCGTCGACCTCCACACCCATCTGCGCGAGCCCGGCCGCGAGGACTCCGAGACCGTCCACACCGGCACCCGCGCGGCCGCCGCCGGCGGCTACACCGCCGTCCACGCCATGGCCAACACCTTCCCGGTCGCCGACACCGCGGGCGTCGTCGAGCAGGTGTGGCGGCTGGGCAAGGAGTCCGGCTACTGCGATGTGCAGCCCGTCGGCGCCGTCACCGTCGGTCTGGAGGGCAAGAAGCTCGCCGAGCTGGGCGCCATGAACGACTCGGCCGCGGGCGTGCGGGTCTTCTCCGACGACGGCAAGTGCGTGGACGACGCCGTGATCATGCGCCGCGCCCTGGAGTACGTGAAGGCGTTCGACGGCGTCATCGCCCAGCACGCCCAGGAGCCGCGGCTGACCGAGGGCGCCCAGATGAACGAGGGCGTGGTCTCCGCCGAGCTCGGGCTCGGCGGCTGGCCGGCCGTCGCCGAGGAGTCGATCATCGCCCGCGATGTGCTGCTCGCCGCCCACGTCGGCTCCCGGGTGCACATCTGCCACCTGTCCACCGCGGGCTCGGTCGAGATCGTCCGCTGGGCCAAGTCCAAGGGGTGGAACGTGACCGCCGAGGTCACCCCGCACCACCTGCTGCTCACCGACGAGCTCGTACGCTCCTACAACCCCGTCTACAAGGTGAACCCGCCGCTGCGCACCGAGGCCGACGTCATGGCGCTGCGCGAGGCACTGGCCGACGGCACCATCGACTGCGTCGCCACCGACCACGCCCCGCATCCGCACGAGGACAAGGACTGCGAGTGGGGCGCGGCGGCCATGGGCATGGTCGGCCTGGAGACCGCGCTCTCCGTCGTCCAGCACACCATGGTCGACACCGGCCTGCTGGACTGGGCGGGCGTCGCCGACCGGATGTCGCACCGCCCCTCGGCCATCGGCCGCCTGGCCGGCCACGGGCGCCCCATCGCCCCGGGGGAGCCCGCCAACCTCACCCTGCTCGACTCCGCATACCGTGGTGTGGTGAACCCCGCGGGCTTCGCCTCCCGCAGCCGCAACACCCCCTACGAGGGCCGTGAACTGCCGGGCCGAGTGACGTACACCTTCCTGCGGGGCCGGGCGACGGTCGTGGACGGGAAACTGGCGTGACACCTCTGAGCAGTCTGAGCAACCTGACACATCCGGCGGCGGGCCACCTGGTGGGCCTGGCGGCCGAGCAGAAGTCGCAGGACGTGACGGACTGGGCCGCGCGCGTCGGCTGGGTCGTGGGCCTGCTGCTCGTCATCGCGCTCGTCTACTGGCTGATGCGCGAGGGATGGAAGTGGCGGGGCACGCTCCAGGGCGATCTGCCCGAGCTGCCCCAGGCCCCGGACCCGGCGGAGCTCGGGCCCGCCCGGCTGCACCTCTCCGGCCGCTACCACGGTTCGACCACCGCCGGGCAGTGGCTCGACCGGATCGTCGCCCAGGGACTCGGCACCCGCAGCCGCGCCGAGCTCACCCTGACCGAGCAGGGCCTGGCCGTCGTACGGCCCGGGGCAAGCGACTTCTTCATCCCGGCCGCGGGCCTGCGCGGCGCCCGGCTCGACAAGGGCATCGCCGGCAAGGTCCTCACCGAGGGCGGCCTGCTGGTGATCACCTGGCAGCTGGGCGACCGCCTGATCGACTCCGGCTTCCGCTCCGACCACGCGGCCGAGCACACCGCGTGGGTGGACGCCCTCACCGAACTCTCCGGCGGCCCCAGCGAAGCGGCCGCCACCTCGCACGACACGGAAGGCGCACGATGACCACCTCCAACAGGGGGGCCGAGAGCCCCGCAGTCCTCGTCCTGGAGGACGGCCGCACCTTCCGCGGCCGGGCCTACGGCGCCGTGGGGGAGACCTTCGGCGAGGCGGTGTTCTCCACCGGTATGACCGGCTACCAGGAGACCCTGACCGACCCCTCGTACCACCGCCAGGTCGTCGTCATGACCGCCCCGCACGTCGGCAACACCGGCGTCAACGACGAGGACCCGGAGTCGAAGCGGATCTGGGTCTCGGGCTATGTGGTCCGCGACCCCGCCCGGGTGCCCTCCAACTGGCGCTCGCGCCGCTCCCTGGACGAGGAGCTGGCCGCCCAGGGCGTGGTCGGCATCAGCGGTATCGACACCCGCGCCCTCACCCGCCATCTGCGCGAGCGCGGCGCCATGCGCGTCGGCATCTTCTCCGGGCAGCAGATCGCCGATGAGGCCGCGCTGCTGGCCAAGGTGCGGGCCGTGCCCGAGATGAAGGGCGCGGACCTGAGCGGTGAGGTCGCCACCACGGAGCGTTATGTCGTGCCCGCGATCGGTACCAAGCGGTTCACCGTCGCCGCGGTCGACCTCGGCATCAAGGGCATGACCCCGCACCGGATGGCCGAGCGCGGCATCGAGGTGCACGTCCTGCCCGCGACCGCCACCGTCGAGGACGTCTACGCCGTCAAGCCCGACGGGGTGTTCTTCTCCAACGGCCCGGGCGACCCGGCCACCGCCGACCACCCGGTCTCCGTGATGCGGGCGGTCCTGGAGCGCTCCACCCCGCTGTTCGGCATCTGCTTCGGCAACCAGATCCTCGGCCGCGCGCTCGGCTTCGGCACGTACAAGCTCAAGTACGGTCACCGCGGCATCAACCAGCCGGTGCAGGACCGCACCACCGGCAAGGTCGAGGTCACCGCGCACAACCACGGCTTCGCCGTCGACGCCCCGCTGGACGGGCCTTCCGACACCCCGTACGGGCAGGTCGTGGTCTCCCATGTGTGCCTCAACGACAACGTGGTCGAGGGCCTTCAGCTGCTCGACCGCCCCGCGTTCAGCGTCCAGTACCACCCCGAGGCCGCCGCGGGTCCGCACGACGCGGCCTACCTGTTCGACCGCTTTGTCTCCCTGATGGAGGGCCAGCGTGCCTAAGCGCACCGACATCCAGTCCGTTCTGGTCATCGGCTCCGGCCCGATCGTCATCGGCCAGGCCGCCGAATTCGACTACTCCGGCACCCAAGCCTGCCGCGTCCTACGGGCGGAGGGGCTGCGGGTCGTCCTGGTCAACTCCAACCCGGCCACGATCATGACCGACCCGGAGATCGCCGACGCGACGTACGTCGAGCCGATCACCCCGGAGTTCGTCGAGAAGATCATCGCCAAGGAGCGCCCCGACGCGCTGCTGCCCACCCTGGGCGGGCAGACCGCGCTCAACACCGCGATCTCCCTGCACGAGGCGGGCACGCTCGAGAAGTACGGCGTCGAGCTGATCGGCGCCAACGTCGAGGCCATCCACAAGGGCGAGGACCGCGACCTGTTCAAGGACGTCGTCGAGGCCGTCCGCACCAAGATCGGCCACGGCGAGTCCGCCCGCTCGGTCATCTGCCACTCCATGGACGACGTCCTCGCCGGCGTCGACCAGCTCGGCGGCTACCCCGTCGTCGTACGCCCCTCCTTCACCATGGGCGGCGCCGGCTCCGGCTTCGCCCACGACGAGGAGGAACTGCGCCGCATCGCCGGCCAGGGCCTGACGCTCTCGCCGACCACCGAGGTGCTGCTCGAAGAGTCCATCCTCGGCTGGAAGGAGTACGAGCTGGAGCTGATGCGCGACAAGCACGACAACGTCGTGGTCGTCTGCTCCATCGAGAACTTCGACCCGATGGGCGTGCACACCGGTGACTCGATCACCGTCGCGCCCGCGATGACGCTCACCGACCGCGAGTACCAGGTGCTGCGCGACATCGGCATCGCCGTCATCCGCGAGGTCGGCGTCGACACCGGCGGCTGCAACATCCAGTTCGCGGTCAACCCCGACGACGGCCGGGTCATCGTCATCGAGATGAACCCGCGCGTCTCGCGCTCCTCGGCCCTGGCGTCCAAGGCGACCGGCTTCCCGATCGCCAAGATCGCGGCCAAGCTCGCCGTCGGCTACACCCTCGACGAGATCCCGAACGACATCACGCAGGAGACCCCGGCCTCCTTCGAGCCGACGCTCGACTATGTGGTCGTCAAGGCCCCGCGGTTCGCCTTCGAGAAGTTCCCGAGCGCCGACTCCACCCTCACCACCACCATGAAGTCGGTCGGCGAGGCCATGGCGATCGGCCGTAACTTCACCGAGGCGCTGCAGAAGGCGCTGCGCTCGCTGGAGAAGAAGGGCAGCCAGTTCTCGTTCGTCGGCGAGCCCGGCGACAAGGCCGCCCTGCTGGACGAGGCCCGGCGCCCGACCGACGGCCGGATCAACACGGTCATGCAGGCCATCCGGGCGGGCGCCACCCAGGAGGAGGTCTTCGAGGCGACGAAGATCGACCCGTGGTTCGTCGACCAGCTCTTCCTGATCAAGGAGATCGCCGACGAGCTCGCGGCCGCCGAGAAGCTGGAGCCCGAGTTGCTGGCCGAGGCCAAGCGGCACGGCTTCTCCGACGCCCAGATCGCGGCCATCCGCTCGCTGCGCGAGGACGTGGTCCGCGAGGTGCGCCATGCGCTGGGCGTGCGCCCCGTCTACAAGACCGTGGACACCTGCGCCGCCGAGTTCGCCGCCAAGACCCCGTACTTCTACTCCTCCTACGACGAGGAGTCCGAGGTCGCGCCGCGTGAGAAGCCCGCAGTGATCATCCTGGGCTCGGGCCCCAACCGGATCGGCCAGGGCATCGAGTTCGACTACTCGTGTGTGCACGCCTCCTTCGCGCTGCACGACGCGGGCTACGAGACCGTCATGGTCAACTGCAACCCGGAGACCGTCTCCACCGACTACGACACCTCCGACCGGCTCTACTTCGAGCCGCTCACCCTGGAGGACGTGCTGGAGATCGTCCACGCCGAGCAGCAGGCGGGCCCGGTCGCGGGCGTCATCGTCCAGCTCGGCGGCCAGACCCCGCTGGGCCTGGCCCAGGCGCTCAAGGACAACGGCGTGCCGGTCGTCGGCACCTCGCCCGAGGCGATCAACCTCGCCGAGGAGCGCGGCGCCTTCGGCCGGGTGCTGACCGAGGCCGGGCTGCCCGCGCCCAAGTACGGCACCGCCTTCTCCTTCGCGGAGGCCAAGGGCATCGCCGCCGAGATCGGCTACCCGGTCATGGTCCGCCCCTCGTACGTGCTGGGCGGCCGCGGCATGGAGATCGTCTACGACGAGCCGTCCCTGGCCGCCTATCTGGAGCGGCACGCCGGGCTGATCTCCGAGCACCCGGTCCTCATCGACCGCTTCCTCGACGACGCCATCGAGATCGACGTGGACGCGCTCTACGACGGCCATGAGCTCTACCTCGGCGGCGTCATGGAGCACATCGAGGAGGCCGGTATCCACTCCGGCGACTCGGCCTGCGCGCTGCCCCCGATCACCCTCGGCGGCTTCGACATCAAGCGGCTGCGGTCCTCCACCGAGGCCATCGCACGCGGCGTCGGGGTGCGCGGGCTGATCAACATCCAGTTCGCCATGGCCGGGGACATCCTGTACGTCCTGGAGGCGAACCCGCGCGCCTCCCGTACGGTCCCCTTCACCTCCAAGGCCACCGCCGTGCCGCTCGCCAAGGCCGCCGCCCGTATCTCGCTGGGCGCGACCATCGCCGAGCTGCGCGCCGAGGGCCTGCTGCCGAGCGGCGGCGACGGCGGCACGCTCCCGCTGGACGCGCCGATCTCCGTCAAGGAGGCCGTGATGCCGTGGAGCCGGTTCCGCGACGCGTCGGGGCGCGGCGTGGACACCGTCCTCGGCCCGGAGATGCGCTCCACCGGCGAGGTCATGGGCATCGACTCGGTCTTCGGCGCGGCGTACGCCAAGTCGCAGGCCGGGGCGTACGGGGCGCTGCCCACCAAGGGCCGGGCGTTCGTATCCGTCGCCAACCGCGACAAGCGCTCGATGATCTTCCCGGCCCGTGAACTGGTCGCCCTCGGCTTCGAGCTGCTGGCCACCTCCGGTACCGCCGAGGTCCTCAAGCGCAACGGCATCAACGCGACCGTGGTGCGCAAGCAGAGCGAGGGCGAGGGGCCGAACGGTGAGAAGACCATCGTCCAGCTCATCCACGACGGCGGGGTCGACCTGATCGTCAACACGCCGTACGGTACCGGCGGCCGGCTGGACGGCTACGACATCCGTACGGCGGCCGTGGCCCGCTCCGTCCCCTGCCTGACCACGGTCCAGGCCCTCGCGGCCGCCGTCCAGGGCATCGAGGCGCTGGGCCGGGGCGAGGTCGGCGTCCGGTCGCTGCAGGAGCACGCGGAGCATTTGACCGCGGCCCGCGCGCAGTAGCGGAGGGGGCGCCGGGGCACCCGCCCCGGCGCCCGCTGCTCCGTGTCCGCCCCTGGCCCGCACGCCTTGGTCCTCGCCGTCTTGGCCCTCACTGTCGCAGAAAGCCCGCCATGTACCAGCTCTTCTTCCGTCTCGTCTTCCGCCATATGGACCCGGAGCGGGCACACCACCTGGCCTTCGGCTGGATCCGGCTGGCCGCCCGCGTTCCGGTCCTGCGGACCTTCGTGGCGGCCCTCCTCGCGCCGCGCCACCGGGCGCTGCGCACCGAGGCGTTCGGCCTGCGCATGCACGGGCCCTTCGGGCTCGCGGCCGGATTCGACAAGAACGCCGTCGGCGTCGACGGCATGGCCATGCTCGGCTTCGACCATGTCGAGATCGGCACCGTCACCGCCCAGCCGCAGCCCGGCAACCCCAAGAAGCGGCTCTTCCGCCTGGTCGCGGACCGGGCGCTGATCAACCGGATGGGCTTCAACAACGAGGGCTCGGCGGTGGTGGCCGCCCGCCTCGCGGCCCGCCGCGCCGGCCGCCCCGCGTTCCGGACCACGGTCGGCGTCAACATCGGCAAGACCAAGGTCGTCCCTGAGGCGGAAGCCGTCGCCGACTATGTGACCTCCACCGAGCGGCTGGCCGGCCACGCCGACTACCTCGTCGTCAACGTCTCCTCGCCCAACACCCCCGGGCTGCGCAACCTCCAGGCCGTGGACCAGCTGCGGCCCCTGCTGAGCGCTGTACGCGAGGCCGCGGACCGCACCGTCCCCGGCCGCCGGGTGCCGCTTCTGGTCAAGATCGCGCCCGATCTCGCCGACGAGGACGTGGACGCGGCCGCCGACCTCGCGGTCGAACTGGGCCTGGACGGCATCATCGCCACCAACACCACCATCGCCCGCGACGGCCTCGGCCTCGCCTCGGGACCGGAGCTCACCGCCGAGACCGGCGGTCTGTCGGGGGCGCCCCTGAGGGCCCGCTCCCTGGAGGTGCTGCGCCGCCTGTACGCCCGGGTCGGCGACCGGATCACGCTGGTGGGCGTGGGCGGGATCGAGACCGCCGACGACGCCTGGGAGCGGATCCTGGCCGGGGCCACGCTGGTCCAGGGCTACAGCGGCTTCATCTACGCGGGCCCGTTCTGGAGCCGCCGCATCCACCGCGGCCTCGCGGCCCGCCTCGCGGCAAGCCCGTACGCCACGCTCGCCGACGCGATCGGCGCCGAGGCCCGCAAGGCCGACGACGCTGGTGAAGCCCACAAGGCTGACAAGGAGAACGCATGACCCCCTTCGGTGCGCGCCTGCGCGGCGCCATGGACGCCCGCGGCCCGCTCTGCGTCGGCATCGACCCGCACGCCTCGCTGCTCGCCGACTGGGGGCTCGGGGACGACATCGCGGGCCTGGAGCGGTTCACCCGTACGGTTGTCGACGCCCTCGCCGACAAGGTCGCGGTCCTCAAGCCGCAGTCCGCGTTCTTCGAGCGCTTCGGCTCGCGCGGTATCGCGGTGCTGGAGCGGGCCGTCGCGGACGCCCGGGCCGCGGGCGCGCTGGTGCTGATGGACGCCAAGCGCGGCGACATCGGCTCCACGATGGCCGCGTACGCCTCGGCCTACCTGGACCCCGGCAGCCCGCTGTTCTCGGACGCGGTCACCGTCAGCCCGTACCTGGGCTTCGGCTCGCTGCGCCCGGCGCTGGACGCGGCGCGGGCGAGCGGGGCGGGGGTGTTCGTACTGGCGCTGACCTCCAACCCGGAGGGCGCCGAGGTGCAGCACGCCGTACGGGCCGACGGGGCGACGGTCGCCGCCACGGTGCTGGATCACCTCAAGGCGGAGAACGCGGAGGAGGCCCGCGCGGGCCGGCTCGGCTCGTACGGCGCGGTCGTCGGGGCGACGCTGGGGGGCGCGGCGGCGGAGGCCGGGGCGGATCTGGCGATCGGCGGCCCGCTGCTGGCTCCGGGCATCGGCGCCCAGGGCGCGACGCCCGCGGACCTTCCGGGAGTCTTCGGCGCGGCGGTGCGGAATGTGGTCCCGAGCGTCAGCCGAGGGGTGCTCCGGCACGGTCCGGACCCGGCTTCGCTCGCCTCGGCGGCGCTCCGAATGGCTGATCAAGTGCGCGCTGTGGCCGAATAAGCAGGGTATTTTGCCCCTAAATGTCCAAGTCGAGCGAGTCTGACCAGGACTTTTCGTCTGTTCTCGCTGACTGGAGCGGGATCGGCCGCTAGTCTCCGACCAGAGCCAACGCGCAGCTGCGTTGCGCGTTGCTCCGCAGGTGAGGGGCGACTAGGTTCCTCACCGGTCCGTATCCGACAAGTTCGACATCCGAGGTGACGTAGGCGTGGCTCTTCCGCCCCTTACCCCTGAACAGCGCGCAGCCGCGCTCGAAAAGGCCGCCGCGGCTCGCCGGGAGCGCGCCGAGGTCAAGAATCGACTCAAGCACTCCGGCGCTTCCCTGCACGAGGTCATCAAGCAGGGCCAGGAGAACGATGTCATCGGCAAGATGAAGGTGTCCGCTCTCCTGGAGTCCCTGCCTGGCGTCGGCAAGGTCCGCGCCAAGCAGATCATGGAGCGGCTCGGCATTTCCGAGAGCCGTCGTGTCCGCGGTCTGGGCTCCAACCAGATCGCATCGCTTGAGCGTGAGTTCGGCGGCGCCGCCGGCTGACGTTTCCAGGCACTCCGGGGAACCTGGATAATCGCTGCATGGCAGCACACTCCCGCGGGGCGACCCCCGTACCCCCGGACGCACGTCCGCGGCTGACCGTGCTCTCCGGCCCTTCCGGGGTCGGCAAGAGCACGGTCGTCGCTCATATGCGCAAGGCACACCCTGAGGTGTGGCTCTCGGTCTCGGCCACCACCCGCAAGCCGCGCCCCGGCGAGCGCCACGGTGTTCAGTACTTCTTCGTGGACGACGGGGAATTCGACAAGCTCATCGCCAACGGTGAGCTGCTGGAGTGGGCCGAGTTCGCGGGCAACCGCTACGGCACCCCGCGCGAGGCGGTCCAGAACCGCCTCGCCGCGGGTGAGTCGGTGCTGCTGGAGATCGATCTGCAGGGCGCCCGTCAGGTTCGCGACTCCATGCCGGAGGCGCAGCTGGTCTTCCTCGCTCCGCCGAGCTGGGAGGAGCTGGTGCGCCGGCTCACCGGCCGGGGGACCGAGCCGCCCGAGGTGATCGAGCGGAGGCTGGAGGCCGCCAGGACCGAGCTGGCCGCCGAGCCCGAGTTCGATACGACCCTGGTCAATACCTCCGTCGAGGACGTGGCGCAAGAGCTGCTAACCTTGATGCGAGTGGTTTGATCTTCACTGGTTTCATTGCGCCGGTCTCGGCCGAAGCGCCGGTCACCATAGAACGAATGCTGATCGAATTTCTCATCTCTTCATCACCCGTTCGGAAGGCAGAGAGTGTCCTCTCCCATCACCGCGCCCGAGGGCATCATCAACCCGCCGATTGATGAGCTGCTCGAGGCCACCGACTCCAAGTACAGCCTGGTGATCTACGCGGCCAAGCGCGCCCGTCAGATCAACGCGTACTACTCGCAGCTCGGCGAGGGCCTGCTCGAGTACGTCGGCCCGCTGGTGGACACCCACGTCCACGAGAAGCCGCTGTCGATCGCGCTCCGCGAGATCAACGCCGGCCTGCTGACCTCCGAGGCCATCGAGGCCCCGGCGCAGTAGTCGGAACTCCGACCACGGGCCCGGCGGCATGGCCGCCGGGCCCGTGGTGTGTCATGGGTACATACGTGACGGGGCAGCGCGCGACGCGGCGCGCGGAGAGGCGAGCGATGGACAAGCCGAAGGTCGTCCTGGGGGTGAGCGGCGGGATCGCCGCCTACAAGGCGTGCGAGCTGCTGCGCCGCCTCACCGAATCCGGCCATGAGGTACGGGTCGTACCGACCGACTCCGCGCTGCACTTCGTCGGGGCGGCGACCTGGTCGGCCCTGTCCGGCAACCCCGTCACCACCGAGGTCTGGGACTCCGTCCACGAGGTCCCGCACGTACGCATCGGCCAGTCCGCCGACCTCGTCGTGGTCGCCCCCGCCACCGCCGACCTGCTCGCCAAGGCCGCCCACGGCCTCGCCGGCGACCTGCTCACCAACACCCTGCTCACCGCCCGATGTCCGGTCGTCTTCGCGCCCGCCATGCACACCGAGATGTGGGAGCACCCGGCCACCCAGGAGAACGTCGCCACGCTGCGCCGCCGCGGGGCCGTCGTCATCGAGCCCGCCGTCGGGCGGCTGACCGGCGTGGACACCGGCAAGGGGCGGCTGCCCGAGCCCGGCGAGATCTTCGAGGTCTGCCGCCGGGTGCTCGCCCGCGGCACCGAGGAGCGCCGCCTCGACCTGGCCGGACGCCATGTCGTGGTGAGCGCCGGCGGCACCCGTGAGCCCCTGGACCCGGTGCGCTTCCTCGGCAACCGCTCCACCGGCAAGCAGGGCTACGCCCTCGCCCGGGCCGCCGTCGCCCGCGGCGCCCGGGTGACCTTGGTCTCGGCCAACAGCGAGCTGCCCGACCCGGCCGGCGCCGATGTGGTGCGGGTGGGCACCGCGGTGCAGCTGCGCGAGGCGGTGGTCAAGGCCGCCGCGGACGCCGACGCCGTGGTGATGGCCGCGGCAGTCGCCGACTTCCGGCCCGCGACCTACGCGGAGGGAAAGATCAAGAAGCGGGACGGACACGAGCCCGACCCGATCGTGCTGGTCCGCAACCCGGACGTGCTCGCCGAGATCTCCGCCGACCGCGCCCACCCCGGCCAGGTCATCGTGGGCTTCGCCGCCGAAACCGACGACGTGCTCGCCAACGGACGCGCCAAGCTCGCCCGCAAGGGCTGTGACCTGCTGGTCGTCAACGAGGTGGGGGAGCACAAGACCTTCGGCTCGGAGACCAACGAGGCCGTCGTCCTGGCGGCCGACGGCACCGAGACGCCGGTGCCGTACGGGCCCAAGGAGGTCCTGGCCGACACGGTCTGGGACCTGGTCGCCCGCCGCCTCGGCTGATCGGCGCCCGGTGCGGTCCGGCCGATCGGCGCGTTGCCCGGCAGACGTCGGGCCCGCTGATCGGTCACCATCGGGCCAACGGAGGGAATGACACTTTCCTGCCTCCCTGACAAGGCTGATTTTCCGGTCAGAGAGAGGTATGTTCCACGTCACGGCCTGCCCGCCCTGTGGGACGGGGATGCTCGACCGGTGACCGTGCCGGATAAACTGGCCGAGGAACCGCACCGAGCGCAGCTCTCGAGCGGTCCCAACCATGATCAGCCAGCAGCCGCTGCAACCCCAGGGAGCGATGTGTCCCGCCGCCTGTTCACCTCGGAATCTGTCACCGAGGGTCATCCCGACAAGATCGCTGACCAGATCAGCGACACCATCCTCGACGCGCTGTTGAAGGAGGACCCGACCTCCCGGGTCGCCGTCGAGACACTGATCACCACCGGCCTGGTGCATGTGGCCGGTGAGGTGACGACCAAGGCGTACGCACCGATCGCCACGCTCGTGCGCAACAAGATCCTCGAGATCGGCTACGACTCGTCGAAGAAGGGCTTCGACGGAGCCTCGTGCGGCGTCTCGGTGTCGATCGGCTCCCAGTCCCCGGACATCGCGCAGGGTGTCGACGCGGCGTACGAGGCCCGGGTCGAGGGTGATGACGACGAGCTGGACAAGCAGGGCGCGGGCGACCAGGGCCTGATGTTCGGCTTCGCCTGCGACGAGACCCCCGAGCTGATGCCGCTCCCGATCAACCTGGCCCACCGGCTCTCCCGCCGCCTGTCCGAGGTGCGCAAGAACGGGACCATCCCCTACCTGCGCCCGGACGGCAAGACGCAGGTCACCATCGAGTACGACGGCAACAAGCCGGTCCGCCTGGACACCGTGGTCGTCTCCTCGCAGCACGCCTCCGACATCGACCTCGACTCGCTGCTGGCACCGGACATCCGGGAGTTCGTGGTCGAGCACGTCCTGAACGGGCTCGTCGAGGACGGCATCAAGCTGGACACCGAGGGCTACCGCCTGCTGGTCAACCCCACCGGACGGTTCGAGATCGGCGGCCCCATGGGCGACGCCGGTCTCACCGGGCGGAAGATCATCATCGACACCTATGGCGGCATGGCCCGCCACGGCGGCGGCGCCTTCTCCGGCAAGGACCCGTCCAAGGTCGACCGCTCCGCGGCGTACGCGATGCGCTGGGTCGCCAAGAACGTCGTCGCGGCCGGCCTGGCCGCGCGCTGCGAGGTCCAGGTCGCCTACGCGATCGGCAAGGCCGAACCGGTCGGCCTGTTCGTCGAGACCTTCGGCACGGCCACGGTCGACCCCGAGAAGATCGAGCAGGCCATCTCCGAGGTCTTCGACCTCCGCCCGGCCGCGATCATCCGCGATCTGGACCTGCTGCGCCCGATCTACGCCGAGACGGCCGCGTACGGCCACTTCGGCCGCGAGCTTGAGGACTTCACCTGGGAGCGGACCGACCGCGTGGACGCGCTCCGCACGGCCGTGGGTCTGTAAGGCCCCCTGTACGAATCGGACACCGGCCCGGGCGCCCTGATGAAAGGGGCAAGCCCGGGCCGGTGTCCGTGTCGTCTGCTAAGACTGAAGCTGTGAGCAGCGACAACGGGCGGCCGGAGCCCGCGGCGGGGGAGCCGGGTGGCGAGCAGCTTGCGCTCATTCGGGAGAGCGTGCGCAAGGCCAAGGCGCCGAAGGCCAAGCCGCGGACGTGGCGGGGGGCCGCGCTGGCGCGGGAGCTGCCGGTCGCCAAGGTGCTGGTGGACAAGGGCCCGGTGCACCTGGACAAGCTGTGGGACTACGCGGTGCCCGCCGAGATGGACGCCGAGGCCAAACCGGGTGTGCGGGTGCGGGTCCGGTTCGGGGCCGGTACGGGGAAGGTGCGCGAGGGGCGCCGGGAGGGCGGGGGGCTGCTCGACGGGTACATCGTCGAGCGGGTCGCCGAATCCGACTACCGGGGGCCGCTGGCGGCCGTCGCGCAGGTGGTCTCGCCGGAGCCGGTGCTGGGGCCCGGGCTGCTCGCGCTGTGCCGGGCGGTCGCCGACCGGTACGCGGGATCGCTCGCGGACGTACTCCAGCTGGCCGTGCCCAAGCGGAACGTACGGGCCGAGGGCGAGCCGTCCGCGCCGCCGCTGCCGCCGCCGGGGGCGCCCGCGGCCGGGAGCTGGGAGCGCTATCCGGCCGGGCCCGGGTTTCTGGACGCGCTCGCGGGCGGCGGGATACCGCGGGCGGTGTGGACCGCGCTGCCCGGACCGCACTGGCCGCGCGAATGGGCCGTCGCGGTGGCCGCCACCCTCGCCTCGGGGCGCGGCGCGCTCGTCGTCGTCCCCGACGGGCGGACGGCCGCGCGGGTCGACGCGGCGCTCACCGAAGTGCTCGGCGGGGCGGGGCGGCATGTGCTGCTCACCGCTGACCTCGGGCCGGAGGAGCGCTACCGGCGGTGGCTGGCCGTCAGCCGGGGCTCGGTGCGGGCCGTGGTGGGCACCCGGGCGGCCATGTTCGCGCCCGTCAGGGGCCTGGGGCTGGTGGGGATCTGGGACGACGGCGACCAGAGCCACAGCGACGACCACGCACCGCAGCCGCACGCCCGCGACGTCCTGCTGCTGCGCGCCGTCCACGAGCGGACGGGGTTTCTGCTGGGCGACCTCGGCCGCACCGTGGAGGCCGCCCAGCTCGTCGAGAACGGCTGGGCCAGGCCCCTGGAGGCCGACCGCGAGCAGGTGCGGGCCGCGGCCCCGCTGATCCGTACGGTCGACGAGGGCGAGGTGGCCCGGGACGCCGAGGCGCGCGCCGCCCGGCTGCCCACGCTCGCCTGGCAGACCGTACGGGACGCGCTGACCCGGGGCCCGGTGCTGGTGCAGGTGCCGCGCCGGGGGTACGTACCCCGGCTGGCCTGCGAGCGCTGCCGAGCGCCCGCCCGCTGCGCGCACTGCGCCGGGCCCCTGGAGGCCCGGGACGCGGACCGGCTGGCGTGCGGCTGGTGCGGCCGGGCCGAGACCTCCTGGCACTGCGCCGAGTGCGGGGGCGTACGGCTGCGGGCGCGGATCGTCGGCGCCCGGCGCACCGCCGAGGAGCTGGGCCGGGCCTTCCCGGCCGTGCCGGTACGGACGTCCGGGCGCGACCATGTGCTGGACCGGGTGCCGGACCGTCCCGCGCTCGTCGTCAGCACCCCGGGCGCCGAACCGGTCGCCGACGGCGGATACGCGGCGGCGCTGCTGCTCGACGGCTGGGCCCTGCTCGGCCGCCCCGATCTGCGCGCGGGCGAGGAGGCGCTGCGCCGCTGGCTGGACGCGGCGGCGCTGGTACGGGGCCAGGGGGACGGCGGTCTTGTCGTGGTGACGGCCGAGCCGACGCAGCGGCCGGTGCAGGCGCTGGTGCGCTGGGACCCGGCCGGTTACGCGGCGCGGGAGCTGGCCGAGCGGGCCCAGCTGGGCTTTCCGCCGGTCTCCCGGATGGCCTCGGTCGCCGGCCCCGCCGAGGCGGTGGCCGAACTGATCGCCGCGGCCCCGCTGCCGGAGGGCACCGAGACCCTGGGCCCGGTCCCGCTGCCCCTGACGGAGCCCGGCCGCCCCCGCCGCCCCGGTCAGCCGCCGCCGGGGGAGGAGTGGCAGCGGGCGCTGCTGCGGGTACGCCCCGGACAGGGCAGCGCGCTCGCGGCCGCGGTCAAGGCGGCGAAGGCGCAGCGGCTGGCCCGGGGCGAGAAGGATCCGGCGGTGCGGATCGATCCGTTCGACATCGGCTGAGTGCTGAGTCGGGCTTCGGACGCGTCGGGCCTCGGACGAGCCGGGCTGCGGCCGGTGCGCCTGCTCAACTGCCTTGTCTGCTCAGCCAGTTGCGCCCGTTCAGCCGTTGCGCGGGTTGGGCAGCGCACCCGGGCGGGGCTCCTCGCGCAGCGCCGGGGCGGGCTGCGGCGGCATTGAGCGCGCCGCGGGCACCGACGGCACGGCTCCCGGCTCCGCCGTGCGCACCGGCGGCGCCTCGGTGCCCTCGGCGGCGGCGCTCTGCGCGGCGGCCCGGCGCGCCCCGTAACGGCGGTGCACCGCCTGCTTGGTGACGCCGAGTGCCGAGCCCACCGCGTCCCAGGAGAAGCCGAGCGAGCGGTCGAAGTCCACGGCGGCCGTGACCAGTGTCTCGACGCTGTCCCGCAGCTCCTGGGCGAGGCGCACGGTGGGGGCCGGGGCGCGCCCGTAGACGACGAAGCCCGCGGACGGGCCCGTGCGCCGTGGGCGGTAGACATTGCCGAGCTGGGCGGTGAGCGTGCGCAGCGCGTCCACCTGTCGGCGGACCCGCTCGATGTCCCGGACCAGGAGGTGCAGGCTGGCCCGTGCCTGGGCGTCGTGGGTTGCGTGGTCGGCCATGAACAAGCCTCTCGAATCCGGCGTTGGTACTCGAAGACAGTTGGTACTCGAAGACAGCGGACGGGAAGTCGGAAACGCGTCGGGCCGCCGCAGCGGCCCGACGCGGTCAATCTGCCTTGACTGCCTTGACCAACGCGACACCTGCCCGTCGGGTCACGGTCCGGGGGCGTGCGCCACCGCTTTCGTACGCCCCCCCGGAGCGCGGCGCCTAGGGCCTGTCGTCAAAGGGGGCGTCCGGCCGCGAGCGGCGTCTGGTGCGGTGCCTCGCAAGGCGGAGCGTCGCCCTCGTACTGGGCGTACTCGGGCGATGCGACAACGCAGCGAGGTGGCGTGCCAGGCGTCGGGAGCAGGGCGCCCCCTTTGACGACAGGTCCTAGACTGGTGCGCTGTTCCCGCTGCGCGTGAGAGGTAGTTCGCCACCCATGAGGCTCGTCTTCGCCGGTACTCCCGAGGTCGCCCTGCCCGCCCTGGACGCGCTGATCGCGTCCGACCGGCATGAGGTGGTGGCCGTCGTCACCCGGCCGGACGCACCGGCCGGGCGCGGTCGGCGGCTGGTGGCAAGCCCGGTCGCCGAGCGGGCGGCGGAGGCGGGGATCGAGGTGCTGAAGCCGGCCAAGCCGCGCGATCCGGAGTTCCTGGACCGGCTCCGCGAGATCGCGCCGGACTGCTGCCCGGTGGTCGCGTACGGCGCGCTGCTGCCCAAGGCGGCGCTGGAGATTCCCGCGCACGGATGGGTCAATCTGCACTTCTCGCTGCTGCCCGCCTGGCGCGGCGCGGCGCCCGTGCAGCACGCGGTGCTGGCGGGCGACGAGGTGACCGGCGCGTCGACCTTCCTGATCGAGGAGGGCCTGGATTCCGGCCCGGTGTACGGGGTGGTGACGGAGGACGTACGGCCCACGGACACCAGCGGCGATCTGCTGACGCGGCTGTCCCTGGCCGGGGCCGGGCTGCTGGCCGCCACCATGGACGGCATCGAGGACGGCACCCTGCGCGCCGAGCCGCAGCCCGCCGAGGGCGTTTCGCTCGCCCCGAAGATCAACGTCGAGGACGCCGAGATCGACTGGGCCGCGCCCGCGCTGCGCGTCGACCGGCTGGTGCGGGGCTGTGCCCCCGCGCCGGGGGCGTGGACCGCCTTCCGCGGTGAGCGGCTGAAGGTGAACGCGGCGGCGCTGGTGACGGACCGTACGGACCTGGCGCCCGGCGAGCTCGCCGTCACCAAGAAGGCCGTATACGTGGGCACGGGCAGCCACGCGGTGGAGCTGACGTGGGTGCGGCCGCAGGGCAAGCGGCCGATGCCCGGGGCCGACTGGGCGCGCGGGGTGCGGATCGCTCAGGGTGAGCGGCTGGGCGGGTAGCGACCCCTCTCCTGTCCGTCCCGCGCCTCCGGGCGCGGGACCGGGCGAATTTGACCTCAACAATGGTTTAAGTCTTACGGTCCTGAGGTGTGCCGCCGGTCCGGAAGAGCCGCGATCCAGGGACGGCACCCCGAGACCGACGGAGGTGCGCGATGGACATGGAAGCCACCGCCATGCATTCGCTCTACCGGACCGCGATGGCCAACGACGACAAACGTCCCTTCTCCCGCGAAACCCTGCGGCGTATCGGCGGCTTCGCCCGCCCCCACCGCCGCCGCCTCGCCTTCTTCCTGGTCAGCAGCGTCGTCACGGCGGTGCTCGCGGTCGCCACCCCGCTGCTCGCCGGCCGGGTCGTCGACGCGATCGTGCACCGCTCGGGCCAGGGCACCGTCCTCGGTCTCGCGGCGCTCATCGCCGTCATCGCGGTCGCCGAGGCCGCGCTGGGGCTGCTCACCCGCTGGCTGTCGGCGAACATCGGCGAAGGGCTCATCCTCGACCTGCGCACCACCGTGTACGACCACGTGCAGCGCCTGCCCGTCGCGTTCTTCACCCGCACCCGCACCGGCGCCCTGGTCAGCCGGCTCAACAACGATGTCATCGGCGCACAGCGGGCGTTCAGCGACACCCTCTCCGGGGTGGTCGGCAACCTGGTGACGCTGCTGCTCACGCTCGCGGTGATGTTCGGCATCTCCTGGCAGATCACCCTGCTCGCGCTGGTGCTCCTGCCGATGTTCCTGCTGCCCGCCCGGCGCGTCGGCGGCAAGTTGGCGCGGCTGCGGCGCGAGGCGGCCGACCACAACGCCACCATGGGCACCCAGATGACCGAGCGCTTCTCCGCGCCCGGCGCCACCCTCGTCAAGCTCTTCGGCCGGCCGGACGAGGAGTCCGCCGAGTTCGCGGCGCGGGCCCGGCGGGTGCGCGACATCGGGGTGCGCACCGCGATGGTGCAGACCTCCTTCGTCACCGCCCTGACCCTCGTCTCCGCCCTGGCCCTCGCCCTCGTCTACGGCCTCGGCGGCTACTACGCGCTGCGCGACCAGCTGGACCCCGGCGCGGTCGTCGCCCTCGCGCTGCTGCTCACCCGCCTGTACGCGCCGCTGACCGCCCTGGCCGGCGCCCGGGTGGAGGTGATGAGCGCCCTGGTCAGCTTTGAGCGGGTCTTCGAGGTGCTGGACCTCGAGCCGCTGATCGCCGAGAAGCCGGACGCCCGGCCGGTGCCCGAGGGGCCGGTGGCGGTGGAGTTCGACCGTGTGGACTTCGGCTACCCCTCGGCGGACAAGGTCTCCCTCGCCTCCCTGGAAGAGGTCGCGACCCTGGACACCCGCGGCGGGGAGCAGGTGCTGCACTCGGTGTCCTTCCGCGCCGAACCGGGCCAGATGGTCGCGCTGGTGGGCTCCTCGGGCGCCGGGAAGTCGACCATCGCGCAGCTGCTGCCCCGGCTCTACGACGCCGACGGCGGCGCCGTACGGCTGTCGGACGTGGACGTCCGCGATCTGACGGCCGAGTCGATCCGCCGGACGCTCGGCATGGTCACCCAGGACGGCCACCTCTTCCACGACTCGATCCGCGCCAACCTGCTGCTGGCCCGGCCCGAGGCGGCGGAGGACGAGCTGTGGGAGGTGCTGCGCCGGGCCCGCCTCGACGGGCTGATCGCGGCCCTGCCCGACGGCCTGGACACCGTGGTCGGCGAGCGCGGCTACCGGCTCTCCGGCGGCGAGCGCCAGCGGCTGACCATCGCCCGGCTGCTGCTGGCCCGCCCCCGCGTGGTGATCCTCGACGAGGCCACCGCCCATCTGGACTCCACCTCCGAGGCGGCCGTCCAGGAGGCGCTCGCCGAGGCGCTGGACGGGCGCACCGCCGTGGTCATCGCCCACCGGCTGTCCACCGTACGGGCCGCGGACCTCATCCTGGTCGTCGAGGACGGGCGGATCGTGGAGCGCGGCACGCACACCGCGCTGCTCGCGGCCGGCGGGCGCTACGAGGAGCTGTACCGCACCCAGTTCGAGCAGCCGTCGGCGCTGAGCGAGGCGGCCCTGAGCGAGTCGGCCCTCGTCGAGGGCCCGGCCCAGGCTGCCAAGGGCGCCCTGAACTAGGGGGCACCTCCCAGCGGTAGCCGGGGGACAACCGAGCCACTGACAGGGCAGGCCGTAGGCTGGGACTCTCAGAGCCCCATTTCTCCCCGGAGCACATTTCCCGTGAGTCCCCAGCCCGGCCGTCCCCGCCGCAGCGCCCCCGGTAAGCCCTACCGGCGCCCGAAGAAGGACCCCGTACGGATCCTCGCCTTCGAGGCGCTGCGGGCCGTCGACGAACGCGAGGCGTACGCGAACCTCGTCCTGCCGCCGCTGCTGCGCAAGGCCCGCCAGGACAGCACCGAGGCCAAGCCCTTCGACGCGCGGGACGCCGCGCTGGCCACCGAGTTGGTCTACGGCACGCTGCGCCGCCAGGGCACCTACGACGCGATCATCGCCGAATGCGTGGACCGGCCGCTGCGCGAGGTGGACCCGCCCGTGCTGGACGTGCTCAGCCTCGGCGCGCATCAGCTGCTCGGCACCCGTATCCCCACCCACGCCGCCGTCTCGGCGAGCGTCGAGCTGGCGCGGGTGGTGCTCGGCGACGGGCGGGCGAAGTTCGTCAACGCCGTGCTGCGCAAGGTCGCGGCCAATGACCTCGACGGATGGCTGGAGAAGGTCGCCCCGCCGTACGACGAGGACCCCGAGGAGCACCTGGCCGTCGTCCACTCCCATCCGCGGTGGATCGTCTCCGCCCTGTGGGACGCGCTGGGCGGCGGCAGCGCCGGGGTCGAGGACCTGCTGGAGGCCGACAACGAACGGCCCGAGGTCACCCTCGTCGCCCGGCCGGGCCGGAGCACGACCGAGGAGCTGATGGCGGCGGTCGGCGAGGGCTCCGCGCTGCCGGGCCGCTGGTCCCCGTACGCCGTGCGGCTCGTCGAGGGCGGCGAGCCGGGGGCGCTGGACGCGGTCCGCGAGGCGCGCGCGGGGGTGCAGGACGAGGGCAGCCAGCTGGTCGCCCTCGCGCTGGCGAACGCGCCGCTCACCGGGGCGGACGAGCGCTGGCTGGACGGCTGCGCGGGCCCCGGCGGCAAGGCCGCGCTGCTCGGCGCGCTGGCCGCGGAGCGGGGCGCGGCGCTGCTCGCCTCGGAGAAGCAGCCGCACCGGGCGGGCCTGGTCGAGCGGGCGCTGGCGGGCAACCCCGGCCCGTACCAGGTGATCGCCGCGGACGGCACCCGGCCGCCGTGGCGCCCCGGCACCTTCGACCGGGTCCTGGTGGACGTGCCCTGCACCGGGCTCGGCGCCCTGCGCCGCCGCCCCGAGGCGCGCTGGCGGCGCAGCCCCGAGGATCTGGCCGGTTTCGCGCCGCTGCAGCGGGAGCTGCTGCGGCAGGCGCTGAGCGCGGTGCGCGTGGGCGGCGTGGTCGGCTACGCGACCTGCTCGCCGCACCTCGCCGAGACGCGGGCCGTGGTCGACGACGTCCTCAAGGGCCGCGGCGGCACCGCGCCCGCCGCCGAGTGGATCGACGCCCGGCCGCTGATGCCCGGGGTGCCCGCGCTCGGGGACGGCCCGGATGTGCAGCTGTGGCCGCATCTGCACGGCACGGACGCGATGTATCTGGCGCTGCTGCGGCGCACGGACTGACGGGAGACCGGGACCTTACCGGCTAGCCGCGGAGGTCCCGGTGCACCGCGCGGGCGACGGCCTCGACGGTGGCGACTCCGGCGGCCATGGTGCGGTTGTCCTGGGTCAGCACGGTGATGGTGTAGCTGGGGCCGCTGCCCGTGAAGACACCGATGCTGTGCACCCGCCAGCCGTGCGTGGCGCGGGACAGCCAGCCGTTCTTCACATGGCTCTGCACGGTGTGCGGGGCGCCTGCCGGGGTGCCCCAGCGCTGGGAGGGCACCACCTTGCCCATCAGATCGAGGACGTACGCGCGGGCGCCGCCGCTCAGCACCGGGTTCGGGCTGGTCACCAGGTCCAGGAGCCTCATCTCGTCGCGCGCGGTGATCTGGGTCAGGCCCCAGTGGTTGTCGGCGCCGGGCACGGTCCGGGACATCCCGGCGGCCCGGAGGAACGCCGCCACCTCGTCGGCACCCAGTTGCCGCCACAGCGTGCTGGTGGCGGCGTTGTCCGACTTGGTGATCATGGCGGTGGCCAGCTCGGCCTCCCGCTCGGTGAGCCGCCGGTGCCGCTTGTCCGCGTCCCACAGCAGGGTGGCCAGGACGGTCACCTTGACCACGCTCGCGGAGTCGAAGGCCCGGTTCCCGCGCAGGGTGCAGACCGTGTGGGTGGCGGGGTCGCGCAGGGCGATCGCGACCGCCTCGGGCCGGCCGCGCAGCGCCGTCGCGATGTCCGTGGAGAGCCTGGTGGCCAGCCCCGGCCGGGCGGAGGTGCACCCCGGCCGCCAGGCACCGGCCGCCGTGGCGGTCCCGCCCCCGGCGGTTGGTGCCACCAGCAGTCCCGCCGCCAGGGCCACGGACAGGACGCCCTGGACCAGCCGGGAGCGGTCCGGTGTCGTGGAGATTCGGTGTCGCGTCATGTGTGCGTGATCACCCGGGTCCATGGACCGGCGGCGGCCGTGGCAGGCTGGTGCCATGGCCGTGCAGATCAACCCCAGCATCCTGTCCGCCGACTTCTCCCGCCTCGCGGAGGAAGCCAAGGCCGTCGAGGGCGCCGACTGGCTCCATGTCGATGTGATGGACAACCACTTCGTTCCCAACCTGACTCTCGGCGTGCCGGTGGTCGAAGCGCTGGGTAAGGCGACGGACACGCCGCTGGACTGCCATCTGATGATCGAGGACCCGGATCGCTGGGCCCCACAGTACGTCGAGGCGGGCGCCGGCTCGGTGACCTTCCACGCCGAGGCCGCCGCCGCCCCCGTACGGCTGGCCCGTGAGATCCGGGCCAAGGGCGCCCGGGCGTCGATGGCGCTCAAGCCCGCCACCCCCATCGACCAGTACGAGGACCTGCTGCCCGAGCTGGACATGGTGCTGGTGATGACGGTTGAGCCCGGCTTCGGCGGGCAGGCGTTCCTCGACATCATGCTGCCGAAGATCCGGCGCACCCGCGAGCTGATCTCCAAGCACGGCCTGGAGATGTGGCTTCAGGTGGACGGCGGGGTTTCCGCCTCGACGATCGAGCGGTGCGCCGAGGCGGGCGCCGATGTGTTCGTCGCCGGGTCCGCGGTGTACGGGGCGCAGGACCCGGCCAAGGCGGTGGAGGAACTGCGTGGTCTGGCCCGGCAGGCCACCCCCATTGCGCGGCGTGCGGAAGACGGGCCCGCGACCGCCCGATGAACTCATCGGTAAAGGGCAGATCAAGTCCGCCGTTTCTGACAGGATGAACGGTGAGTCCAGAACATAGGAAGCAGTGAGGAGACCGCGGTGTCGACGGGCCGTTCAGGCACGCGGATGGGACCCGCCGAACTGGTGCAGGCGGCCGCCATGGCGCGCCGCTTCTACCTCGAAGGCAAGTCCAAGATCCAGATTGCCGAGGAGTTCGGCGTCAGCCGCTTCAAGGTGGCGCGGGTGCTGGAGACCGCGCTGGAGCGCGATCTGGTGCGCATCGAGATCCGAGTGCCCGCCGAGCTCGACGCGGAGCGCTCCGACGCGCTGCGCGCCCGGTACGGGCTGCGCCACGCAGTCGTGGTCGAGTCCCCGGCCGAGGCCGAGGCCGACACCCCGGACCCGGAGAACCTCGGCGAGGTCGCCGCGGATCTGCTGGGCGAGCTGGTGACCGAGGGCGATGTGCTGGGCCTGGCCTGGGGGCGGTCCACGATCCACATGGCCGCGGCGCTGCACCAGCTGCCCCCGTGCACCGTCGTCCAGCTCACCGGCGTGTACGACGCGGGCACCGCCGAGCGCGGCTCGGTCGAGGCGGTCCGGCGCGCCGCCGCCGTCTCCGGCGGCGAGGCGCACCCCATCTACGCGCCGATGCTGCTGCCCGATACGGCCACCGCCGATGTGCTGCGCGGCCAGACCGGTATCGCCCGCGCCTTCGAGTACTTCGACAAGGTCACCGTCGCCGCCGTCTCCATCGGCTCGTGGGAGGCCGGTATCTCGACGGTGTACGACATGCTGACCGAGCAGGAGCGGGCCCATTACGCGAGCCTCGGCGCCGCCGCCGAGATGTCGGCCCACCTCTTCGACGCCGAGGGCCGGCGCATCGGCCGGGACCTGGGCGAGCGCTGCATCACGGTCGAGGCCGACAGGCTGCGGCGGATCCCGGAGGTCGTCGCCATCGCGGGCGGGCGCCGCAAGGCCCCCGCGATCGGCGCGGTGCTCCGCTCCGGCCTGGTCACCAGCCTGGTCACGGACACCGCCGCCGCCGATCACCTGCTGCTGGAGACGGGCCCCGGCCCGCGCCCCGCGCTGGACCGGGCAGACCCCGACGGGGTGTGACAGGGTTGGAGTACGCGGGCGGCGTTGGACGATCCGACCAGGCGGTTCCCGGCCGTTCTGGATGATCGTCCCGGCCCGGGTACCGGGGCCGACGTGGGAGAATGAAGTACGTGCGTTTTCCTCGGCTTCCTTCGTCGAGGGCCAATTCCGAACGACTGGGAAGTTCCGAGCGTGCGTTTCCTCAATGATCAGCAGCCGCCCTACGACCTGACGTAC
Organism: Streptomyces sp. NPDC059679; assembly: GCF_042734105.1. Lineage (NCBI taxonomy): Bacteria > Bacillati > Actinomycetota > Actinomycetes > Kitasatosporales > Streptomycetaceae > Streptomyces > Streptomyces sp. NPDC059679. The sequence continues at coordinate 71,946 of NZ_JBHWES010000032.1, forward strand.
GACGACGTCTTCATGGTGCCCAGCCGCTCCGCGGTCGGCTCACGCCAGGATGTGGACCTGTCCTCGCCCGACGGCAGCGGCACCAGCATCCCGATCGTGGTGGCCAATATGACCGCGATCGCCGGGCGCCGGATGGCCGAGACCGTCGCCCGCCGTGGCGGGATGGTCGTCATACCGCAGGACATTCCGCTGGACGTGGTCGCCGATGTGGTCGGCTGGGTCAAGCAGCGACACCTCGTGCTGGACACGCCGATCGTGCTCGGCCCGACCGGGACCGTCGCCGACGCGCTGGCGCTGCTGCCCAAGCGGGCGCATGGCGCGGGTGTGGTCGTGGAGAACGGCCGCCCGGTGGGCGTGGTCGTGGAGTCGGATCTGACCGGCGTGGACCGTTTCACCCAGCTGAGCGAGGTGATGTCGCGGGAGCTGCTGCTGCTCGACGCGGACATCGACCCGCGCGAGGCCTTCAACCGGCTCGACTCCGCACACCGCAAGCTCGCCCCCGCCGTGGACGCGGACGGGCGGCTGGCGGGCATTCTGACCCGTAAGGGCGCACTGCGCGCCGCGCTCTACCGGCCCGCGGTGGACGCGGACGGCCGGCTGCGGATCGCCGCGGCCGTCGGGGTCAACGGCGATGTGGCGGGGCGCGCCAAGGGGCTGCTCGCGGCGGGGGTGGACACGCTGGTGGTGGACACCGCGCATGGCCACCAGGAGTCGATGATCAGCGCGTTGAAGGCGGTCCGGGCGCTCGACCCGGGCGTGCCGGTGGCCGCGGGCAATGTCGTCTCCGCCGTGGGTGTGCGCGATCTGATCGAGGCGGGCGCCGACATCGTGAAGGTGGGGGTCGGCCCCGGCGCGATGTGCACCACCCGCATGATGACGGGTGTGGGGCGGCCGCAGTTCTCCGCGGTGCTCGAATGCGCCGCCGAGGCGCGGAAGTCCGGCAAGCACGTATGGGCGGACGGCGGCGTCCGGCATCCGCGGGATGTCGCGATGGCGCTGGCTGCGGGCGCGTCCAATGTGATGATCGGCTCGTGGTTCGCCGGGACGTACGAGTCGCCGGGCGACCTTCAGCACACCGCCGACGGGCGGCCGTACAAGGAGAGCTTCGGGATGGCCTCCGCCCGCGCCGTGCGCAACCGCACCAGCGAGGAGTCGGCGTACGACCGGGCCCGTAAGGGGCTGTTCGAGGAGGGCATCTCCACCTCCCGCATGTTCCTGGACCCGGCCCGGCCGGGCGTCGAGGACCTGATCGACTCGATCGTCGCGGGCGTGCGCAGCTCCTGCACCTACGCGGGCGCGGACTCGCTGGAGGAGTTCCACGAGCGGGCCGTGGTCGGGGTGCAGAGCGCCGCCGGTTACGCGGAGGGCAAGCCGCTCCACGCAAGCTGGGACTGACGACCGGGCGGATGACATGGTGTGGCCCCCGCTCGGCCGAGCGGGGGCCTGTTACGCACGCGGCTTGTCGCGCGGCTCGGCCCCCCGGGTGCGGGGCAGGGCGTGGCGCGGTGGGCTGGTCAGGGTGATCTGGCGCACCAGCTGGTGGAACGAGACCAGCGCGGCGACCGGCGGCAGCCCGGCGACGGCCATGCTGGGCGGGTCCTTGGGCGCGTGTGCGACACAGAGGAAGACCGCGATGGTGGAGAAGAGCACCACCACCGCCCAGGAGTGCGCCGCGCCCCGGCGGTGCAGGGCGGCGCGCAGCACCGACAGCGAGGCGACCAGCCACGGCCCGTAGACCAGCAGTGGCCACCACGCGGCCATGGACTCCGAGGTGCTGGGGGAGGCCAGATAGCGCAGCGGTCCGTAGGAGACCATCCCGCCGAGCACGCTCAGCATGGCCACGATCACCGTGGTCAGCGCCGCGAAGATCAGGCTGATCAGCTGGAGCCACGGCATGGTCGGCAGCCGGAAGCGGACCCGGCGGCGCCGTCCGCGCCCGCGGACGTGCGCGGGGGAGCGGGCGGCGGGGAAGCTCCCGGTGGTCCGTTCGGGCGGCTCGTCGAGGGGTGAGCCGACGGGCGAGTCGAAAGAGGACGAGTCGAAGGAGTGCGAGTCGAAAGAGGGGGAAGCGGGGGAGGGGGCCGGGGCGGACGCGGGGGCGGAGGTCTGGAGCAGCCGGGCCAGGTCCCCCTCCAGGTCCCACCGGCTCTCGATCGTCTCGGGGTCCGGCAGCGGGAAGCCCAGCGGGTCGTCGGGGGCCATCTGGAACCGCTCGCCGGGAGCGAACCGCTCGCCAGGAGCGAACCGCTCGCCGGGAGCGCTCCGGTGGCCGCTGGGGGGCGGGGCGCCGTAGCCGCCCGGCCTCGGCTCGGTGTACGTCATGCCTGTACGCCCGGTTCCGTGGTGCCGCGGTGGTGGACGAAGTCGGTCTCGATGCGGTTCAGGGTGCGCAGGAAGTCCTCCCACACCCGGGCGCAGTACTCGAGCGGAAGCCGCTCGTCGGCGCCTCCGTGGCCTCCTGGACGGCACCCGCCGTCCGGGCCGTGGGGGTCATGATCGGTGCTCTGCAGGCTGTCTGGGGTCACGTTCCCACCAACGAGGGCCAAATTGGTGCCGTATCGTGGCATTCGGGTGAAACGCGCTTCAGCGCGGCCCGGCCTCCCGCAACGATTCACCGTACAGCCGCCCCATGCGCAACGTTCGTACGCATATGCGCAATAATTGGGCCGCTGTGTGTACGCCGCCGGTCACTGTCATTCGAACCACCCGGCCGGCAGCGATAAGGAGCCACTGAATTGTTGGACCAGGGCGCAGCCATGCCCACCGCCGAACCCCGGCTCTCCTCCCGGCTGACGCGGCGCAAGCCTGTTGAGCTGCTGGTCGCCGAGGGCGGTCGGGGCGAGGGCGGCAATCTGCGCCGCTCGCTCGGCATGTGGCAGCTGACCATGATCAGCATCGGTGCGACGCTGGGCACCGGCATCTTCGTGGTGCTCGGCGAGGCCGTGCCGGACGCCGGGCCCGCGGTGATCGTCTCCTTTGTGATCGCGGGGCTGACCGCGCTGTTCTCCGCCCTGTCGTACGCCGAGCTGGCGGGCACCATCCCGGTCTCCGGGTCCTCGTACTCGTACGCCTACGCCACCCTCGGTGAGCTGGTCGCCTGGGTCTGCGGCTGGTGTCTGATCCTGGAGTACGGGGTGTCGGTGGCCGCCGTCGCGGTCGGCTGGGGCCAGTACCTGAACGAACTCCTCGACGGCACCCTCGGCGTCACCATCCCCGACGCGCTGGCCGCCCCGCCCGGCGACGGCGGTCTGTTCAACCTGCCCGCGCTGCTGGTCGTCCTGCTGGCCATGGCGTTTCTGCTGGGCGGCGCCAAGGAGAGCGCCCGGGCCAACACGATCATGGTCGGGGTGAAGATCGCCGCCCTGGTGCTGTTCTGCGCCGTCGCCTTCACCGGTATCCGCGCCGGGAACTACACGCCGTTCATGCCGCTGGGCATGGCGGGCGTGAGCGCCGCCGGGGCCACCCTCTTCTTCTCGTACATCGGCTTCGACGCCGCCTCCACGGCCGGTGAGGAGGCCAAGAACCCGCAGCGCGACCTGCCGCGCGCGATCATGCTCTCGCTGGTGATCGTCACCGCCCTGTACTGCCTGGTCGCGGCCGTGGCGGTGGGCGCGCTGCCCTGGAAGCGGTTCGCGGGCTCCGAGGCCGCGCTCGCCGGGATCATGAAGGACGTGACCGGGCAGAGCTTCTGGGCCGTGCTGCTGGCGGCCGGCGCGGTGGTGGCCATCGCCTCCGTGGTGCTGACCGTGCTGTACGGGCAGACCCGCATCCTCTTCGCGATGTCCCGGGACGGGCTGGTGCCCAAGGTCTTCTCCCGGGTCCACCCGGGCAGCGGGGGGCCGCGCGCCAACACCGTGATCGTCTCCCTCTTCTGCGGTGTGCTGGCCGCCGCGATCCCGCTCGGCCAGCTCGCCGACGCCACCAGCATCGGCACCCTCTTCGCCTTCGCGCTGGTCAACATCGCCGTGATCGTGCTGCGCCGGACCCGGCCCACGATGGAGCGCACCTTCCGGGTGCCGCTTGCGCCGCTGTTCCCGCTCGTCGGCCTCGGGCTGTGCCTGTGGATGATGGGCAGCCTGGACCGGGTGACCTGGATGGTCTTCGGCGTCTGGATGGCCGTCGGCCTTGTGCTGTACTTCGCATACGGCATGCGCCGCTCCCGACTGGCCACGGCAGAAAAGTGACATCCCCGCAGTGCGACTGAACGATCTGGACGAACGAATCGTCCACGCCCTCGCCGAGGACGCCCGCCGCAGCTACGCCGACATCGGGGAGGAGGTCGGCCTGTCCGCCCCCGCCGTCAAGCGGCGGGTGGACCGGCTGCGGGCCGAGGGGGCCATCACCGGCTTCACCGTACGGGTCGACCCGGCCGCCCTCGGCTGGGAGACCGAGGGCTTCATCGAGCTCTACTGCCGCCGCAACACCTCGCCCGAGGACATCCACCGGGGCCTGAACCGCTACCCCGAGGTGGTCTCCGCATCGACCGTCACCGGCGACGCGGACGCCATCGTCCAGGTCTTCGCCTCCGATATGCGGCACTTCGAACGCGTACTGGAGCGGATCGCGGGCGAGCCCTTCGTGGAGCGCACCAAGTCCGTCCTGGTCCTCTCGCCGCTGCTGCGCCGCTACGGCTCGGGGGCCCCTGCGTAGGCCCCGGGGCGAGCGGCGCAACGAATCGCCGTCGCGGGCCCGGAAGACGTAATGAATCGACGCCGGATGCGCAACGGACGTGCCTTGTCCGCCGATCTCGGGCCGACGTACCGTCTTTGTGCCATTACGTCTCCCCCCTTCTCTCTTTCGGCTGCGTCTCTCCCTCCCGCCCAGCTGTGCCTCTCCCTCCCGCCCACCCGAGGTCTGCCCATGCCCCCGCTGCGCATCGCCCTGCTCCAGAGCTCCGGCCACCCCGGCGAGACCGCCCAGAACCTCAAGGCCCTCGACAAGGCGGCCGGGCGTGCCGCGGCGGCCGGAGCCGGGCTGCTGATCGCCCCGGAGCTGTTCCTCACCGGATACGCGATCGGCGACGGCGTACGGCGGCTGGCCGAGCCGGCCGACGGGCCGGGCGGCCGGGCGGTGGCCCGTATCGCCGCCACCCACGGGCTGGCCGTCCTCTACGGCTACCCGGAGCGCGCGGGCGAGGCAGCGGACAGGGGCGGCGTGATCTTCAACTCCGCCCGGCTGGTCGGCCCCGACGGCGCCGAGCTCGCGAACTACCGCAAGACCCACCTCTTCGGCGACTTCGAGCGCGCGTGGTTCACCCCCGGCGACACCCCCGTCGTCCAGGCCACGCTCGGCGGCGTACGGCTGGGCGTCATGATCTGCTATGACGTGGAGTTCCCGGAGAACGTGCGGGCCCACGCCCTGGCCGGGACCGATCTGCTGCTGGTGCCCACCGCGCAGATGCACCCCTTCCAGTTCGTGGCCGAAGCCCTCGTCCCGGTCCGGGCGTTCGAGAGCCAGCTGTACATCGCGTACGTCAACCGCACCGGGCCCGAGGGCGACTTCGACTTCGTCGGGCTGAGCTGTCTGGCCGGGCCCGACGGCACGGTCAAGGCCCGCGCCGGGCGCGGCGAGGAGCTGGTCTTCGGCGAGGTCGACCCGGGGCTGCTCGCCGCCTCGCGTACCGCGAACCCGTATCTGGGGGACCGCAGGCCCGAGTTGTACTCACCCCTGACCTGACCCCGTACCCGCTCGGCCCCGCGCGCCCCTCGTTCAACCCCCGCAAGGAGTCCGTACCCGATGACGTCCATGGTGCCCACCGCCGTCCCCGACCAGCACGACGACCAGCAGAACGAGCGGCAGCCCGCTCCGCCGCTGACCATGTTCGGCCCGGACTTCCCCTACGCCTACGACGACTACCTCGCCCACCCCGCGGGCCTCGGCCAGATCCCGGCGACCGAGCACGGCACCGAGGTCGCGGTCATCGGCGGCGGTCTTTCCGGCATCGTCGCCGCGTACGAGCTGATGAAGATGGGCCTGAAGCCGGTCGTCTACGAGGCCGACCGGATCGGCGGGCGGCTGCGCACCGTCGGCTTCGAGGGCAGCGATCCGTCGCTGACCGCCGAGCTGGGCGCGATGCGCTTCCCGCCCAGCTCCACCGCGCTCCAGCACTACATCGACCTGGTGGGCCTGGAGACCCGGCCCTTCCCCAACCCCCTCGCGCCCGACACCCCTTCGACCGTCGTCGACCTGAAGGGCGAGTCGCACTACGCCCGCACCCTGGAGGATCTGCCCGAGGTCTACCACCAGGTGATGGAGGCATGGAACGCCTGCCTGGAAGACGGCGCCGACTTCTCCGCCATGCAGCGCGCCATCCGCGAGCGCGACGTCCCGCGGATCCGGGAGATCTGGTCCCGCCTGGTCGCGCGGCTCGACAACCAGACCTTCTACGGCTACCTCTGCGACTCCCCGGCCTTCGCCTCCTTCCGGCACCGCGAGATCTTCGGCCAGGTCGGCTTCGGCACCGGCGGCTGGGACACCGACTTCCCCAACTCCATCCTGGAGATCCTGCGCGTCGTCTACACCGGCGCGGACGACGACCACCGCGGCATCGTCGGCGGCAGCCAGCAGCTCCCGCTGCGGCTGTGGGAGCGCGAGCCGCGCAAGCTCGTGCACTGGACCCCGGGCACCTCGCTGGCCTCCCTGCACGGCGGCCGGCCGCGCCCGGCCGTCACCCGGCTGCACCGCGCGGCGGGCGACCGCATCGTCGTCACCGACGCGGCCGGCGATATCCGCTCGTACCCGGCGGTGGTGTTCACGGCGCAGTCCTGGATGCTGCTCTCGAAGATCGACTGCGATGACTCGCTCTTCCCCATCGACCACTGGACGGCGATGGAGCGCACCCACTACATGGAGTCCAGCAAGCTGTTCGTGCCGGTGGACCGGCCCTTCTGGCTGGACAAGGACGACGTCACCGGGCGCGACGTGATGAGCATGACGCTCACCGACCGGATGACCCGTGGCACCTATCTGCTGGACGACGGACCGGACCGGCCCGCCGTCATCTGCCTCTCGTACACCTGGTGCGACGACAGCCTCAAGTGGCTGCCGCTGTCGGCGAACGAGCGTATGGAGGTCATGCTCAAGTCGCTGTCGGAGATCTATCCGAAGGTCGACATCCGCAAGCACATCATCGGCAGCCCGGTCACCGTCTCCTGGGAGAACGAGCCCTACTTCATGGGCGCGTTCAAGGCCAACCTCCCCGGCCACTACCGCTACCAGCGCCGTCTGTTCACCCACTTCATGCAGGACCGGCTCCCGGCCGACCGGCGCGGTGTCTTCCTCGCGGGCGACGACATCTCCTGGACCGCGGGGTGGGCCGAGGGCGCCATACAGACCGCGCTCAACGCGGTGTGGGGCGTGATGACCCACTTCGGCGGGCGGACGGACCCGAAGAACCCGGGCCCGGGCGATGTCTACGACGAGATCGTGCCCGTCGAACTCCCGGAGGACTGAGCCGGTGCGTTTGCACTGAGTTTGGCGCCGGGCAGCGGGGTGAGCAGAAACCGCCCCACCAGCCCGACGCTCTCGTCGACGCGCTCGACGAACTCCTCGGTCAGCTCCGGCAGTCCACGCAGCCCCCACAGGGCGCGGAACGCCGCCCACGCGGCGCCCCGCGCCTTGTCCAGGCTCCACGCGCCCACGAGGTGGGTGAGCGGATCGGCCACGTCCAGCAGGTCGGGGCCGGGCATCAGGTCCTCGCGGATCCGCTCCTCGAGACCGGCGAGCAGGGTGCCGACCCGGTCGAAGTCGCCTTCCAGCCCCTCCGGTTCCGCCTTCCGCTCCCGGCAGGTCTCCACCAGCGCGAGGGCCAGGTCATGGCCGATGTGCGCGTTCATCCCGGCCAGCGCGAACTGCAGCGGACGGACCCCGGGATGGCGGCGCAGCTGGAACAGCGGCCGCCAGCAGGCGGACGGCCGCCGCCCGGCCGCCACCGCGTCGACCGCGGCCAGATAGCGGGCGGCGAAGCGCACATCCAGGTCCTGGGTGGCGGCGGGGTCCTGGAAGTAACCGTCCGTGAGCCGGCGGCCGACCTCCTCGGTGACCGCCAGATACACCCGGTTGAAGACCGCCACCCCGTCCCGGGGCGGCAGCGTGGCGCCGAGCGCGCGCATCCGCGCCACGACACCCTCCACGGTCCGCGGCGCGCGCCGCTCGGCCGACGTCGTCATGGACGCAAGCGTCGCAGCCGAGCCGCGGCCCGTCCGGCCGTACGCCGCCGCTTCCCCGAAACGGACTAACGAGTCCTCGTCAGAGCGCCCCCGTCACGGCGTCTTCGTACAGCGCCCCCGTCACAGCGCCCCCGCGTCGAGGGCCGTCCACAGCGTCGGGTACAGGGGCCGCCAGCCCAGCTCGGCGCGGAGCCGGGCGTTGGAGCACACTCCGAACCAGGGGTCGGGGTCGGCGCGGTCCGCCATGCCCTCCGGCAGCGGAACGCCGTTGACCCGGTGCAGATCCACCGCCGTGACGGGCGCGTCATCGACGATGTTGTACTTCCGCCCGGCCACGCCCGGCGCGGTCAGCAGCCGCACCAGCCCCCGCGCCACATCCGCGTGATGCGCCATCTGCAGCCGCTGATGGCCCGCCCACTGCCCCGCCCAGCGCAGCGACTCCGCCAGATGCGGGTCGCCCTCGCCGTATACGAAGGGCAGGCTGCCGATCCGGACGTCGAGCCCGCGCTCGCGGTGCAGCTCCAGCAGCCCCTGCTCGGCCTCGGCCTTGGACGCGGGGTACGCGCCCCACATATCCCCGCCCGGCACCGACTCGTCGTCCTCCACCAGCGGCCGGCCGCGCCCGAGGCCGTAGACCAGATTGGTGCTGACCTGGACGAAGCGCGAGGCGCCCGCCTCCAGGGCGGCGCGGGCGAGGCCGAGGGCCGCGTCGCGGTTGACCGCCCACGCCTCCTCGTCCGGCGCCCCCCGGAACGCCGCCGCCACGTTGACCACCGCGTCCACCCCGGTCAGCGCCTTGCGCACGTCCTGCTCCTCGCGCACATCGCCGACCGCCACCTGCGCGCCCAGCGCGGCGAAGGGCGCGCCCTTCGCCTCGTCGCGCACCAGCACCCGTACCTCGTCGCCGGGCGCGCGCCACTGCAGCAGCCGTGGCGTGAACCGCTGTCCCACCCGGCCGGTCACCCCGGTCACCAACGTCAGCATGTCCTGACTCCTCTTATCGGTGTTCGTCGGCTCCGACCCTGCGGGAGTCCGCGGCCGACCGGGAGAGCACCGCCGATCCAGGGATTGGCAGACCCTGGATGAGGAGCCGGGGACCGGCGATCCTTGAGGCGTGGACCGCACTCAACTCGCCGACTTCCTGCGCCGCTGCCGCACCCGGCTCTCACCCGCCGACGTCGGGCTCGGCCCGGGCGCGCGCCGCCGCACCCCGGGGCTGCGCCGCGAGGAGGTGGCCCAGCTGACCGGTATGTCCACCGACTACTACACCCGTCTGGAGCAGGCCCGCAGCCCGCGCCCGTCCCGGCAGATGCTGACCGCGCTGGCCCGCGCGCTGCGGCTCACCGACGACGAGCGGGACCACCTCTTCCATCTGGTGGGGGAGGAGCCGCCGCGCGACCGGTCGTCCTCCGGGCATGTGCGGCCCGGTCTGCTGCTGGTCCTGGACCGGCTGTACGACACCCCGGCGATGGTGGTCAACGACTGGGGCGAGGTGCTGGCTCAGAACCCGATGGCCGCCGCCCTGTCCGGCGACGTCAGCGCCCGGCCGCCGGGCCGGCGGAACATGATCCGCCGCTACTTCACCGACCCGGACATGCGTCGGCTCGTCCCGCCCGAGGACCAGGAGGAGCATGCGCGGTCCCATGTCGCGAGCCTCCGGGCCGTGCTGGCCGCCCGCCCCGACGACCCCGCACCGGCGGCGCTCGTCGCCGAGCTGCGGGCGGCCAGCGAGGAGTTCGCCGCGCTGTGGGAGGCGCACGAGGTCGCGGTGCGGCGCTCGGCGGTCAAGCGTTTTCTGCACCCGGTGGTGGGGCTGCTCGAGCTGGAGTGCGAGGTGCTGCTGAGCTCCGAACACGCCCAGCGGCTCATCGTCCACTCGGCCCGCCCGGGCACCGAGTCGTACGAGCGTCTTGAGCTGCTGCGGGTGGTGGGCCTCCAGGACCTCGCGGCGCACGGATAGCGCCGCGCGCCCTCCTCAGAGGCACAGGGCCTCAGAGGCACAGGGCCTCAGGCCCTTCAGGCCCTCAGGCTTTGGTGGCGGTCTCGGCCGCCGCCGGTTCGTCGTCGTACGCGCTGGTGCCCGAGTCCAGCAGCGGTTCCTCCCGCTTCATATGGGCCGGGGCCAGCGCGCGCAGCAGGTGGTAGCCGCTGAGCACGACGACCGTGCCCAGCGCGATCCCGCTGAGCTCGAAGTTGTCGCTGACCTTGAGGCTGACCCCGCCGACGCCGATGACCACACCGGCCGCGACCGGCACCAGATTGAGCGGATTGCGCAGATCCACCTTGTTGTGCACCCAGATCTGGGCGCCGAGCAGCCCGATCATGCCGTACAGGATGACGGTGATCCCGCCCAGCACGCCGCCGGGTATCGCCGCGACGACCGCCCCGAACTTGGGGCACAGCCCGAAGAGCAGGGCGAAGCCGGCCGCGGCCCAGTAGGCGGCGGTGGAGTAGACACGGGAGGCCGCCATGACGCCGATGTTCTCGGAGTACGTGGTGTTGGCCGGGCCGCCGACCGCCGTGGAGAGCATGGTGGCCGCGCCGTCCGCCGCGATGGCGGTGCCGAGGGTGTCGTCGAGCGGGTCGCCGGTCATCTCGCTGACCGCCTTCACATGCCCGGCGTTCTCGGCGATCAGCGCGATGACGACCGGCAGGGCGACCAGGATGGCCGACCACTGGAGGCTGGGCGCGTGGACGGAGGGCAGTCCGATCCAGTCCGCCTTGGACACCCCGGACAGGTCGAGCCGCCAGTGGTCGGTGGCCCGTCCGCTGCCGTCCAGTGAGTGGATCTTGCCGAAGACGCGGTCGAAGAGCCAGGAGATCGCATAGCCGAAGACCAGGCCCAGGAAGATCGCGATACGCGACCAGAAGCCGCGCAGACAGACCACGGCGAGACCGGTGAAGAGCATGGTCAGCAGCGCGGTCCACTGGTCGGCGGGCCAGTATGTGTTCGCCGTCACCGGCGCGAGGTTGAAGCCGATCAGCATCACCACCGCGCCCGTGACCACCGGCGGCATCGCCGCGTGGATGATGCGCGCGCCGAACTTGCGGACCGCCAGACCGCTGAGGAACAGCACCCCGCCGACCACGAGAATCGCGCCGGTGATGGCGGCGCTGCCACCGCCCTGCGCCCTGATCACGGCGGCGACGCCGACGAAGGAGAGGCTGCAGCCCAGGTAGCTGGGCACCCGGCCGCGGGTCGCCAGCAGGAACAGGATGGTCGCGACCCCGGACATCATGATCGCGAGATTGGGGTCGAGACCCATCAGCACGGGGGCCACGAAGCTCGCCCCGAACATCGCCACGACGTGCTGTGCGCCAAGACCCGCCGTCCTGGGCCAGGACAGCCGCTCATCCGGCTTGACGACGGCTCCGGGGGCGGGCGTACGCCCGTCGCCGTGCAGGGTCCAGCGCACGCCGAGGCCCATGGTTGTGCTCCACTTCATTGCTCAGGGGGATCGCAGCAATGTTAGTGGGTCGAAAGTGTGTTTCATCCCCCTAAAGATCCTGGAGGCCGGCGATAGAGATCCCGGAGGCCGACGATTAAAGATCCTGCAGGTCAGCGACGCGCACGCCCAGCAGGTCGTGCAGCGCCCGCTGTCCGTCCTCGCTGACCCGCAGCGCCCGCTGGCTGCCGATCCGCACACACCACCCCGCGTCCAGTGCGTGCCGGCACAGCGCGGCCCCCGCCACGCCCGCCAGATGCGGTCTGCGCTCGGTCCAGTCCAGGCAACTGCGGGCCATCGGCCGACGGCCGCGCGGCGCGCCCGTCAGATCGACGCCCAGGTCCCGGAACCACACCAGACCGGCGTCGGTCAGCGAGAAGCCCGTCACGGCCTGGAGCAGCCCCCGCTCCAGCAGCGCGTCGGTGATGGCCGTGCCGAGCCGCCCGGCGAGATGGTCGTAGCAGGTCCGGGCCCGCGCCATGGCCGCACCGGCGCCGGCGGCGCCCAGCGTCCGGGGCGCGGGCGGCGGAGCGGCGTGGCCGGACAGGTCCTCGATCAGCTGCGCGATCTGCGGCCCCGCCAGCCGTACGTAGCGGTGCCTGCCCTGCCGCTCCTCCGCCAGCAGACCGCCCTCGACCAGCCGGCTCAGATGTTCGCTCGTGGTCGACGGGGCCACCCCGGCGAGCCGCGCCAGCTCCCCGGCGGTCCAGGCCCGCCCGTCGAGCAGCGCCAGACAGAACGACGCGCGGGTCTCGTCCGCGAGCAGCGCGGCGAACCGGGCGAGCTGCGGACCGCGGGAATGGGGCTGCGACATACGCCCATCATGCGCCCCGGACACTTCGGCCCCGGCCGAAATCACGCCTGGCTGCGGCGGGCCACGCCCCCACGCGACGGAGCGGCGTAGCGGGAAAGGGGCGCCTCGCGCCCCGTCAGTGCGGCGTAGTGCTCGGCGCCGCGGCGTCCGTGTGCCCGTCGCGCGCCGCCGCGCCCGCGTGCTCGGACGACGCGCTCCGCAGCACGCCCGCTCCCACCACCAACCCCAGCGTCAGCACCGCCACCACACCGAACGAGGCCGTCAGCGATGTCGCGTCGGCGATCGAGCCCATCGCGGCCGGGGCGATCAGCCCCGAGGTGTACGTGATCGTGGCGACGCCCGCGATGGCCTGGCTGGGATTCGGCCCGCTGCGCCCGGCCGCCGCGAAGGCGAGCGGGACGACCACCGCGACGCCCAGGCCGAGCAGGCCGAATCCGGCGATGGCGAGGGCGGGGCCGTTGGCGGTCACGATCAGCACACCGCCGGCCGTGGACAGGACGCCGCCCACCCGTACGGTCCGCACCGCGCCGAAGCGCCCCACCACCGCGTCGCCGACGAGCCGGGCCGCGGCCATGGTGCAGGAGAAGGCCGTGGTGCAGGCGGCGGCGAGGGCGGGGGAGGAGTCCAGGACGTCCCGGAGATAGACCGCCGACCAGTCCAGGCTCGCGCCCTCGGCGAACACCGCGCAGAAGCCGACCGCGCCGATGATCAGCGCCGAGCGGGGCGGCAGGGCGAAGCGGGGCGGCGGGTGCTCCTGGGGGGCGCTGCGCAGATCGAGCACCCAGCGGCAGACGACCGCGCCGATCACGGTGAGCACGGCGGCGGCGAGGCCGAGATGCAGCCGGGCGTCCGCGTCGGCGTGGGCGGCGAGCGTGCCGGCCGCCGAGCCGAGGAGTGCTCCGACGCTCCACATGCCGTGCAGCCCGGACATGATGGAGCGGCCCAGCCGTGTCTCGATCTCCACGCCGAGTGCGTTCATGGCGACATCGGCCATCCCGGCCGAGGCGCCGTAGACGAACAGCGCCGCGCACAGCCAGACCAGGCCGGGCGCGAGCGGGGGCAGCACCAGCGACAGACACCACAGCGCGATCAGTCCGCGCAGGGCGGTGCGGGCGCCGAAGCGGTGGCTGATCCGCCCGGCCAGGGGCATCGCGACGGAGGCCCCGATCGCAGGAAAGACGAGGGCGAGGCCGAGCAGGCCCGCGCTGAGGTCCAGCTGCTCCTGGATCCAGGGGACGCGGGTGGCGAAGTTGCCGGTGACCGCGCCGTGGACGGCGAATACGGTCGCCACGGCCACCCGCGCCCGGCGTAGCGCTTTCGCGTCCATATCGCTGTCCATACCCCGCTGCCCACCCTTCCGGAGACCTTCTGGAGACCGTCTGGAGACGCGATTCGACCAAGGAAACTATCAGGAAGGCTCCCTGATAGATAGAGTCCATATGAGCGGTGCCTCTGAAAGGATCCCGCCATGACGTCGACGCGCGTGCCCCTGGCGGGCCGTATCGCCTCTCCGAGTACGGCGCGGGCGATCAACGACCGCCTCGCACTGCACCTCCTCAAGGATGAGGGGCCACTGACCGCCGGCCAGCTCAAGAACCTGACCGGGCTGTCCCGGCCCACCATCGCGGACCTCGTGGAGCGGCTGCGGGACGCCGGGCTGATCGCCGTGGTGGGGGAGACGGGCGCCGAGCGCCGGGGGCCCAACGCCCGGGTGTACGGCATCGTCGCCGACAGCGCGCATGTGGCGGGCGTGGACGTCCGCGCGCGGAGCGTGGCGGTGTGCGTGGCCGATCTGCTGGGCAACACCATCGCCGAGGCGTCGCTGCCGGTCGCCGCCGACGTCGAGCCCGCGCGGGCCGCCGAGGCCACGGTGGACCTGGTGCGGCGCACCGCCCGGGAGGCCGGGGCCGAGCGGCTGCACCACATCGGCATCGGCGCCCCGGGGCTCGTCGATCCGGCGACCGGTGAGCTCGCCGCCACCGACGCCCTGCCCCGCTGGCACCGTGAGCTGAGCGCGGCCCTGCACGGCGCCCTCGGGGCGCCGGTGCTACTGGAGAACGAGGTCAATCTGGCCGCCGTCGCCGAGCAGCGGCTCGGTGTGGTCCGCGACCGGGACACCTTCGTACTGCTGTGGCTGGGCCATGGCGTCGGCGCGGCCGTCGTGCTCGACCGGGTGCTCAGACGCGGGGCCTCCGGGGGGACGGGGGAGATCGGCTTCATGCCGGTGCCGTGGACGTCCGGGCTGCCGTCCGCGACCGCCTGCGACGGCGGCTTCCACTCGCTCGCGAGCAGCCCCGCGGTCTGTGAACTCGCCCGCGACCTGGGGCTGTCGGCCGACCCGGCGGACGACGCGCGCGCGGCGGAGGCGGTCGTGCGGGCGGCGGTGAACGAGGGGGAGCGGGGCGAGCCGTTCCTGGACGCGCTCGCGGGCCGGATCGCGGTGGGGGCGGCCGCGGTGTGCGCGGTGCTCGACCCGGGCTGTGTGGTGCTCGGCGGAGAGGTGGGCCGGGCCGGGGGCGCCGCCCTGGCGCGCCGCGTGGAGGACCGGCTGCGGGGCATGTCGCCGCTGCGCACCCAGGTGCGGGCCGGGGTGGTGGGCGGCGGCGGGGTGCTGCGGGGCGCGGTCCTGACCGCCACGGATGCCGCCCAGAACCAGCTGTTCGGCGCCCCTTAGCCGGTCCGCGCCCCTTAGCCGGTCCGCGGCCCGGTGCCACGCCGCCCCCTCGCCTCTCCTCTCCTCATCCGTCCTCCCGCCTCTTCTCGCCGCCGCGGAGTTATGCGCGATCCCTTGTCGTGAGCATGGCCTCCGCATAGCCTGACCCACGATCGCGCTCCTGAATTCTGTTCAGATAGCTGATTGGGGTCCCTCGATGGGTGCATCCTCTCCGGCACGTGGGCCGATCGCCCGCGCCGCCGTCGCCCTCGCCGCGCTTTTCGCAGTGTTCGCCCTCCCCGCCGCCCCCTCCGCCCAGGGCGCCGAACCCGCCCGCCATCCGGCCCCGGTGCCCAAGACCGTGGTGCTCGACGGCCCGCGGCTGGCCGTGACCAAGGCGAAGCTGCAGTTGGGAGACGCGCGGCTGAAGCGGACCGTACGCGATCTGACCGCCCAGGCCGACCAGTGGATGAACCAGGGCCCCTGGACGGTCACCGACAAGGACCAGGTGCCGCCCAGCGGCGACAAGCACGACTACTTCAGCCAGGCCCCGTACTGGTGGCCCACCCAGCCGAAGACCGAAGACAATCCGTACGGCTGCCCCTACGTTCAGAAGGATGGCCAACGGAACCCCGATGTGGACAAGATGACGGACCGTCCCGAGGTGGGCAAGGTCTTCGAGTCCGCCTATGAGCTCTCCCTGGCCTGGTACTACACCGGTAAGCGCGGCTACGCCGAGCACGCCGCCGAGATCCTGCGCACCTGGTTCGTCGACCCCGCGACCCGGATGAACCCCAGCCTCAACCACGCCCAGTTCATCCCCTGCAAGTACGACGGCCGCTCGATCGGCATCATCGACTTCTCTCAGGGCTTCACCAGCCTGCTGGACGCCGCCGCCATCCTCGACACCGGCGCCCCCGGCTGGTCCCGCGGCGACCACGGCGGCTTCCGCACCTGGAACAAGCAGTTCCTGGACTGGCTGGTGAACAGCGACTTCGGCAAGGAGGAGAGCGCCGCCAAGAACAACCACGGCACGTTCGCCGACATGCAGATCGCCGCCATCGCCGCCGCCGTGGGCGACCGGGACCTGGCCCGCCAGGTCGTCCGCGAGGCCCGCACCGAGCGCGTGGACGCCCAGATCGCGGCGGACGGCACCCAGCCCGGCGAGCTCTCCCGCACCCGCAGCTTCCACTACTCGACCTTCAACCTCGTCGCCTTCACCCGCCTCGCGGCCGTCGGCGAGCACGTCGGCGTGGACCTGTGGCACTACACGGGGCCGGACGGAGCGAACCTCTTCAAGGCCGTCGACGTGCTGCTCCCCGCGGCCACCGGGGCCAAGCCCTGGCCGTACCCGGAGCTGGACTTCCGCGCCTACGCGGCCAGCGACATCGTGCACGCGGCGGCCGACGCGGGCGACCGCAAGGCCAAGGCGGCGCTCCCCGCGCTCCAGGCACCGCCCGGCGGCGACCTGTGGGCGCTGCGGCCGGCCGTCGAGCAGCTTGACAGCATCGCCACCACTGGTTGACGGACGGGTGAGGCAAGCCACACTCCCGCGGCCCCAGCTGTGCCGATGTCCCATGGCACACTGGGGCCGTACCAGTGACGTCAGCGCACTCCGGGGTCGGTGAAAATCCGAACCGGCGGTTACAGTCCGCGACCCGTCCGCTGCCAGCGGCCGGTTGACCAGGTGAAATTCCTGGACCGACGGTGAAAGTCCGGATGGGAGGCAGTGCGCGGCGGGAGTAGTGCACCGGTGCGCCGTGCTCGGCGGCCCGCTTTTTGTGGCGGACCGGATCCCGGCCCAGGCGTTCCCCGGTGTCGTCTTTCCGCTTCTGTCATCTCGACAGCCCCGGAGTCCGTGCCCGAAGAGGCAGGAGGACCCGGTGGCCACCACCGCCGAAGCCGAAGCGATGCGCCGTGCCGTAGTGCTCGCCGCCCGGGGCCTCGGCCACACCAGCCCCAACCCCGTGGTCGGTTGCGTCATCCTCGACGCCGACGGCCGTACCGCGGGCGAGGGCTGGCACCAGCAGGCCGGCGGACCGCACGCCGAGGTCCACGCCCTGCGCGCGGCCGGTGAGCGGGCCCGCGGCGGCACCGCCGTCGTCACCCTCGAACCCTGCAACCACACCGGCCGCACCGGCCCCTGCGCCCAGGCGCTGCTGGACGCCGGGATCGTCCGCGTCGTCTACGCGGTCGCCGACCCCAACGCCAAGGCCGCCGGCGGGGCCGCCACCCTGGCCGCCGCCGGGACCGCCGTCGAGAGCGGACTGCTCGCCGACCAGGCCGCCGCGGTCAACGAGGCTTGGCTGACCTCGATGCGGTTCGGCCGCCCCTTCGTGCTGTGGAAGTACGCCGCGACCCTGGACGGGCGCAGCGCCGCCGCCGACGGCACCAGCCGGTGGATCACCTCCGCCGCCTCCCGCGCCGATGTGCACCGGCTGCGCGCCGAGTCGGACGCCGTGCTGGTCGGCTCCGGCACCCTGCGCGCCGACGATCCGCATCTCGCCGTACGTGGCCGAGGCGGCGCCCGGCAGCCGCTGCGCGTCGTCCTCGACAGCAAGGCCACCATCGCCCCGGACGCCCGGGTCCTGGACGGCACCGCGCCCACCCTCGTCGCCGTCGCCGAAGACGCCCCCGCCGTACGGCTGGCGGGCGCCGAGACCGTACGGCTGCCGCGCGCCGCGTCCGGGCCGGGCCTGGACATCCCGGCGCTGCTCGGCGAGCTCCACGGCCGCGGGATCCGCTCGGTCCTGCTGGAGGGCGGCCCCACGCTCGCCGGGGCGTTCCTGGCCGCCCGCGCCGTCGACAAGGTCGTCGGCTATCTCGCCCCCGCACTGCTCGGCGCCGGCGCCCCCGCCCTCGCCGACGCCGGAATCACCACCATCACGCAGGCGTTGCGCCTCGAGCTGACCGACGTCACCAGGCTCGGTCCCGACCTGCGCATCACCGCCGTGCCGGCGCCCACCGCCCCTGCCGCACCCGAGGAGAGCTGAATGTTCACCGGAATCGTCGAAGAACTGGGCGAGATCGTCGCCGTCGAGAACCTGGGCGACGCGTCCCGCTTCCTGGTCAGCGGCCCCGTCGTCACCGAAGGCGCCAAGCACGGCGACTCCATCGCCGTCAACGGCGTCTGCCTCACCGTCGTCGACCTCGAGGACGGCCGGTTCTCCGCCGACGTCATGGCCGAGACCCTGAACCGCTCCAGCCTCGGCGCCCTCGCCGTCGGCTCCCGCGTCAACCTGGAGCGCCCGATGGCGCTCGGCGGGCGCCTGGGCGGCCACCTGGTGCAGGGTCATGTCGACGGCACCGGCACCGTCATCGAGCGCAAGCTCTCCGAGCACTGGGAGATCGTCAAGATCTCGCTCCCCGCCGATCTGAGCCGCTATGTCGTCGAGAAGGGCTCCATCACGGTCGACGGCATCAGCCTGACCGTCGTCGACGCGGGCCCCGACTACTTCACCGTCAGCCTCATCCCGACGACCCTCGCCCTGACCACCCTGGGCGTCAAGCAGGCCGGCGACCCCGTCAACCTCGAAGTGGACGTGCTCGCCAAGTACGTCGAGCGGCTGCTTGGGAAGGGCGCGGGCGCCCCGGCCGGCACGGACGAGGAGGCCGTCGCATGACCGCCCCCGTCAGCGACGCCCAGACGTCCCTGGACAGCACGAACAGCAAGGACGGCACGACCACCAGGAAGCAGCGACACATGACCCCCGTACAGAGCGTGCAGGCCGTGCCGAGCCCGCAGAGCGCTCCCGAATGGCCCGACGAACTGTCCCTCGACTCCGTCGAGCGGGCGATTGCCGAGATCGCCGCCGGGCGCCCCGTCGTGGTCGTGGACGACGAGGACCGGGAGAACGAGGGCGACCTCATCGTCGCCGCCGAGAAGGCCACGCCCGAGATCGTCGCCTTCATGATGAGCGAGTGCCGCGGGCTGATCTGCGCCACCCTGGACGCCGCCGACCTCGACCGGCTGCGGCTGCCGCAGATGGTCGAGGAGAACTCCGAGTCCATGCGCACCGCCTTCACCGTCTCGGTCGACGCCACCGCCGAACACGGTGTCGGCACCGGCATCTCCGCCGCCGACCGCTCCACCACCCTGCGCCTGCTGGCCGATCCGCACTCCACCCCCGAGGACTTCGCGCGCCCCGGCCATATCTTCCCGCTGCGCCCCCGCGACGGCGGCGTGCTCACCCGCGACGGCCACACCGAGGCCGGTGTCGACCTCGCCCGGCTGGCGGGGCTGCGCCCGGCCGCCGCGATCTGCGAGATCGCGGGCCCCGACGGCACCATGCTGCGCCTGCCCGAACTGGTCGCCTTCGCCCGCCGGAACGGGCTGGCGATCATCTCCATCGAGGCCCTGATCGCCTACCGCAGGGCCATCGAGCCCACCGTGCGGCGCGAGGCCGAGACCCGGCTGCCCACCGCCTTCGGCGACTTCCAGGCGTACGGCTACCGCTCCACCACCGACGGCGTCGAGCACATCGCCCTCGTCCAGGGCGACATCGGCGACGGCGAGGACGTCCTGGTCCGTATCCACTCCGAGTGCCTGACCGGCGATGTCTTCGGCTCGCAGCGCTGCGACTGCGGCCCCCAGCTGCACGCCTCCCTGGAGCGGATCACCGCCGAGGGGCGCGGCGTGGTGGTCTATCTGCGCGGCCACGAGGGCCGCGGCATCGGGCTGCTGTCCAAGCTGCGCGCATACGAGCTGCAGGAGCTGGGCCGCGACACCCTCGACGCCAACCTCGAACTCGGCCTGCCCGCCGACGCCCGCGACTACGCCGCCGGCGCCCGCATCCTCGCCGACCTCGGTGTGCGCTCGCTGCGCCTGATGACCAACAACCCGGAGAAGACCGCGGCGCTGGTCCGGCACGGGCTGCGGGTCACCGGCCGGGAGCCGATGCCCGTCCAGGCCGGTGAGCACAACCTGCGCTATCTGCGCACCAAGCGCGACCGTATGGGCCACGACCTGCCGTGGCTGGAGAGCGGCCGCCCCCAGCCGATGTCCGCCTGCGGCAATCAGTAACCGCAGCCCCGTACCCGTAGCCCCAGCGACACCCGCACCAGAGCAACACCCGCACCAAGGAGAGAAGTAGACGTGAGCGGTAAGGGAGCCCCCCAGCTGTCCGTGGAGAACGGCGGAGACCTGCGCGTGGCCGTCGTGGCCGCCCAGTGGCACGCCCAGGTGATGGACGGGCTCGTCGACGGGGCGCGGCGCGCCCTGCGCGAGCTGGGCATCGACGAGCCGACCGTACTGCGCGTACCGGGCAGCTGGGAGCTGCCGGTGGCCGCCAAGGCCCTCGCCGACCGCGGCTTCGACGCGGTCGTGGCCCTGGGCGTCGTCATCCGCGGCGGCACCCCCCACTTCGACTATGTGTGCCAGGGCGTCACCCAGGGCCTCACCCAGGTCAGCGTGGACACCGGGGTGCCCATCGGCTTCGGCGTGCTGACCTGCGACACCGAGGAGCAGGCCCTGGACCGGGCCGGGCTCGAAGGGTCGAACGAGGACAAGGGCCACGAGGCCGTCACCGCGGCCGTCGCCACCGTCGTCACCCTGCGGTCGGTCTCCTGACCCTGGCGCCTCGAGCCGGGTAACCCTGGCGCCGAGTCGGGTCACGCGACCCCAGTAGGATGACGGGCATCATGCCCAAGAAGACGTTCGAGGAGCTCTTCGCCGAGCTTCAGCAGAAGGCCCTCACGGCCGATCCCGCCACCTCCCGCACCGCCGACCTGCTTCAGTCGGGTGTGCACGCCATCGGCAAGAAGGTCGTGGAGGAGGCCGCCGAGGTGTGGATGGCCGCGGAGTACGAGAGCGACGCCGCGGCCGCCGAGGAGATTTCGCAGCTCCTCTACCACCTCCAGGTGATGATGATCGCCCGGGGCCTGACCCTCGACGACGTCTACGCTCACCTCTGAGCACGCCCCACAGCCCCAACCCTCGCCCACGTAAGGAAAAAGGTCTCATGCTGCGCATCGCCGTCCCCAACAAGGGTTCACTGTCCGAGCCTGCGTCGGCGATGCTCCATGAGGCGGGCTACCGGCAGCGCAAGGACCGTCGGGAACTGGTGCTCGTCGACTCCGAGAACGACGTCGAGTTCTTCTTCCTGCGCCCCCGCGACATCGCCGTGTACGTCGGCTCCGGCCGCCTGGACATCGGCATCACCGGCCGTGATCTGCTGCTCGACTCCGGCTCCCAGGCCGAGGAGATCATGCAGCTCGGCTTCGCCGGTTCCACCTTCCGCTACGCCACCCGGCCCGGTACGGCGAAGGACGTCAGCGAGTTCGGCGGTATGACGGTCGCCACCTCCTTCTCCGGCCTGGTCACCAAACACCTCGCGGACAACGGCGTGGACGCCGCCGTCGTACACCTCGACGGCGCCGTCGAGACCGCCATCCAGCTCGGTGTGGCCGAGGTCATCGCGGATGTCGTCGAGACCGGCACCACCCTGCGCAACGCCGGTCTGGAGATCATCGGCGAGCCGATCCTGGAGTCCGAGGCCGTCGTCATCCGCCGCACCGGCGCCCCCGCCGACGACCCCAAGGTCCAGCAGTTCCTCCGCCGGATGCAGGGCGTCCTGGTGGCCCGCCGCTACGTGATGATGGACTACGACATCCGCGTCGAGCAGGTGGAGCGGGCCGTGGCCCTCACCCCCGGCCTGGAGTCGCCCACCGTCTCCCCGCTGCACCACGAGGGCTGGGTCGCGGTCCGCTCGATGGTCCCCACCAAGGACGCCCAGCGGATCATGGACGAGCTGTACGACCTGGGGGCGCGGGCCATCCTGACCACCGGCATCCACGCCTGCCGCCTCTGAGCCCCGGACATCCCCGCACCAGACCCACCGTTCCTCTCACGGAGAGACCCCACGCCACGTGTCCGCCTCTGAGCCGGCGCCCGCGCAGCCCCCTGCCGGGCTCCCCGCCCTCCCCGTCACCTTCCGGCCGACCCGCACCCGGGCCGTCCTGCTGACCACGGGGGTCGCCCTGGTCGTCGTCCTCAGCGCGATCGGGCTGCTCCTGGAGCGGCTGAGCCCGGGGGAGAAGCTGAGCTTCGTCTTCACCGGTCTGCTGTTCTTCGGGGTGCTGGCGCTGCTCAGCCGGCCCAAGGTGGTCGCCGACGCCGACGGGGTGACCGTCGTCAACCTGACGACCAAGCGCCGGCTGGCGTGGGCGGAGGTCCTCCGGGTCAATCTGCGGCCCGGTGACCCCTGGGTCTACCTGGACCTCTCCGACGGCACCAGCCTGGCCGCGATGGGCATCCAGCCCGGCATCGCCAAGGCCCGCGCCATCGACGACGCACGCACTCTGCGGGCGCTCGCCGAGCAGCACGGCACGCACTGACGCCGCCCGATCGGCCCTGTCCGGGTACCGGGGCCTGCCCGGAAAGCCGGATCCTTGATTACTCTGTTGCGGGGGCGCTGCCAGTGCCCCGGCCCGTACCACCTGTCCGCGCGCCGTTGTGCGCGCCCTGGCAGGCCCCTGCGACCCGAGGAGTGACTCCCTCCAGAGATGGACGGATCGTCCTGTAGTACCTGCGCCGCCCCTCATCAACCGATGGCGGCGGCATGAGCACCACCCTGTCCCTCCTGCTGCTCGCCGCAGCACTCGTATTGATCCTCGCCAACGGCTTCTTCGTGGCGGCCGAATTCGGTCTGGTCACCGTCGAGCGGCCGGACGCCGAGCGCGCCGCCGCCGAGGGCGACCGCCGGGCCGGCACCGTCGTCGAGTCCCTGCGCGAGCTGTCCTTCCAGCTCTCTGGCACCCAGCTCGGCATCACCATCACCTCCCTGGTGGTCGGCATGCTCGCGGAGCCGGCGCTCGGTGAGCTGCTGACCCCGCCGCTGACCGCCACCGGGCTGCCGCACGGCGCCGTCTCCGGTGTCGCGGTCGTCGTGGGCATGCTGGTCGCCTCCGCCGTCCAGATGATCGTCGGCGAGCTCGTGCCCAAGAACTGGGCCGTCTCCCGGCCGCTTCAGGTCGCGCGGTTCGTCGCCGGGCCGCAGTACGCCTTCGCGCGCTTCTTCCGCCCGGTCATCTCCCTGCTCAACACGGTCGCCAACCGGCTGGTGCGGGCGCTCGGCGTCGAGCCCACCGAGGAGCTGGCCTCCGCCCGCACCCCCGGTGAGCTGGTCTCCCTGGCCCGCCACTCCGCGCGGGCCGGCGCGATCGAGCAGGACACCGCCGACCTGTTCGTACGGACCCTCTCCCTCGGCGACCTGACCGCGCAGCATGTGATGACCCCGCGCGTGCGGGTGAGCGCCCTGCAGTCCTCGGCGACCGCGGAGGATGTGCTCAACCTCACCCGCGCCACCGGGCTGTCCCGCTTCCCCGTCTACCGCGACCGCCTCGACGAGGTGGTCGGCATGGTGCACCTCAAGGACGCCCTCGCGGTGCGCTCGGAGGAGCGGCTGCGCACCTCGGTCGCGCGGATCGCCCAGCCCCCGGTGCTCGTCCCCGAGACGCTGCCCGTCCAGCCGCTCCTGGAGCGGCTGCGCAGCGAGCAGCCGATAGCCGTCGTCGTCGACGAGTACGGCGGTACGGCGGGCGTGGTCACCCTGGAGGACATCGTCGAGGAGCTGGTCGGCGAGGTGCGCGACGAGCACGACGACGAGGCCGCGGACACCCCGGACCTCATGCCGGCCCCGGCCGAGGACGGCCGCCCCGCCTGGGAGGCCGACGGCGGCTGCCGCGTCGACACCCTGCGCCGGATCGGCCTGGAGGCGCCGGACGGGCCGTACGAGACGGTGGCCGGGCTGGTCGCCGACCTCCTCGCGCGGATCCCGGCCGTCGGCGACACCGCCGAGCTGCCCGGCTGGAAGCTCTCGGTCCGGCAGGTCGGACACCACCGGGCCGAGCGGGTGCGGATCATACGCACCGGCACCGGAGCCGAGGCGGCCGCCGCCACCGGCACACTCACGGCTAGCGGCGCCGCCGGCGGCGCCGTGCGGGGGGCGGAACGATGAGTCTGGTCCAACTTCTCTTCGCCGCTCTCCTGGTCCTCGCCAACGGCTTCTTCGTCGGCGCCGAGTTCGCCCTCGTCTCCGTCCGCCGCAGCCAGATCGAGCCGCGCGCGGCCGAGGGCTCGGCCCGCGCCCGTACGGTGCTCACCGGCCTGGAGAACCTGCCGCAGATGATGGCGGCCGCGCAGTTCGGCATCACCATCTGCTCGCTGACGCTCGGCGCGGTCGCCGAGCCGACCGTCGCGCATCTGCTGGAGCCGGTCTTCCACGCCGTCCATCTGCCCAGCGGTCTTGTCCACCCCCTCGGCTACGCCATCGCGCTCGCGGTGGTGGTCTGCCTGCACCTGGTCATCGGCGAGATGGTGCCGAAGAACCTGGCCATGGCGGCCCCCGAGAAGACCGCGCTGTGGCTCGGGCCCGGCCTCGTCACCTTCGCCCGGCTCTGCCGGCCGGTCACCGCGCTGCTCGGCGCCTGCGCCCGGCTGGTGCTGCGGCTGTTCCGGGTGGAGCCCAAGGACGAGGTCGAGGCGGTGTTCACCAGCGAGCAGCTGACCCACCTCGTCGAGGACTCCCGGCAGGCCGGGCTGCTCGACCCGGGCGAGCACGAGCGGCTTGCCGACGCCCTGGAGCTGGGCAGCCGCCCGGTCACGGACGTCCTGCTCGACCCGGCGGGCCTGGTCACCGTCGACCCCTCGGTCACGCCCCGACAGATCGAGGAGCTGACCGTACGGACCGGCTACTCCCGCTTCCCGGTGCGCGGGGCCGGCGGGGCCTTCATGGGCTATCTGCATGTGAAGGACGTGCTGGACCTGGAGGCCCGGGAGCGGGCCGTACCCCAGCATCTGTGGCGCCCGATCGGGACGCTGCGGGCGGAACTGCCGCTGGACGACGCGCTCACCGTGATGCGGCGGGCGGCGGCGCATCTGGCGGCCGTCGCCGACGCTTCGGGCAAGGTGCTGGGGCTCGTCGCCCTGGAGGACGTCCTGGAGATGCTGGTGGGCGAGGTACGCGACCCCGCCCACCGGGCCGGGCCCCGTGACCGCGTGGCCGAGCCCCGCGGCGAGCTGGCGCCCTCGGCGCAGTCGGCTTCTGCGGCCTCGTCGGAGGAGGAGCGGGCGATGGTCGGCTGAGCTTCGCGGCGCCTGCGGCGGGTCACTCCAGCGGCGGGTCCTGCGGGTCGCGGTACATGGGGCCGCGGCCCGAAAGGACCTCACCGTAGGCCTGCATCAGATCCGGCAGCCGCAGCGTGGCCAGGTCCTCGCGGGTCGGCGCGCCGGTCCAGCCGGACAGCCGCAGATCCCGGTAGGCGCAGCTCTTCTCGTACAGCGTCCGCAGAAACCGCCCGTTGCCCAGCTCGTCGATCCAGCCCTGGTCCACGACGTGCCCGCTGATGGAGCGCAGTTCCTCCACCGCCTCCTCGTCCCACATGTCGCCGTTCTCGGCGGCCAGCACCTCGCCGATCCGGGTGAGCTCCAGCGGGCGGTAGCTGGGGAAGTCGACGCGCGTCGTGAAGCGCGAGCCGAGGCCGGGGTTCGCGGCCAGCAGCCGGTCCATGCCCTCGGGGTAGCCGGCCAGGATCACCACGAGGCGGTCGCGGTTGTCCTCGGCGCGCTTGAGCAGCACCTGAAGCGCCTCGTCGCCGTACGCGTCGCCCTTGCTGTAGCCGGAGTTGGACAGGGAGTACGCCTCGTCCACGAACAGCACCCCGCCGAGCGCCGAGTCGATCAGCTCATTGGCCTTCACGGCGGTCTGGCCCAGATACTCGCCGACCAGATCGGCGCGCCCGGCTTCGACCAGGTGGTCGCCGCCCAGCAGTCCGAGCGCGTAGAAGACGCGGCCGAGGATCCGGGCGACCGTGGTCTTGCCGGTGCCGGAGGGGCCGGAGAAGACGAAGTGCCGCTTGGGCGGCTGGACCGGGAGGCCCTGTCCGGCGCGCAGCCGGGCCATATGGAGCTGCGCCGACAGCGCCCGCACCTGCCGTTTGACGGGCTCCAGGCCGACCATGCGCTCCAGCTCCTGCAGCGCGTTCTCCAGCAGGACCGGGTCGGAGGGGCCGGGCTGCGGGGGCACGCCGACCCGCTCGCGCGGGCCGTCGGAGGCCACCACGGGGGAGCTCACCAGCGGCGAGCCCTCCGGATCCGGGCCGGTGGTGCGCAGCTCGCGGCCGTCCGGCGGATCGGCCGTGACCAGCGGGTCGGGGTCGGTGGCGGCGTCGCGGCCCTCGGCGGCGTCCTGGCTGCCGAGTCCGGCCAGCGATACGGCGGCCAGATCCGCGGTCTCGTCCAGGCCGTCGCCCTCGGCTATGGCCGCCAGCCGGGCCGAGGTGTCCATGAACGTCGGGTCGATACGGTGCACCGCGCGGTAGAGGGGCAGCGCCGCGGCGCTGCGGCCGGTGCCCTCATGGGCGCGGGCCAGCCAGTAGCGCAGCTCCTTGCGCTGCGGCTGCTCGCTGCGGCAGCGCATCAGGGCGGCGGCGAGCAGCGGTTCGGCCTGGCCGAACATCTCCAGGCGCACCCGGGCCATCCCGCCGAACAGCCCCGCCTCGATGCCCAGTAACGGATCGTCCAGCAGCGGTTCGGTGTGCCGAACCAGCTGCTCCCAGTC
Source organism: Streptomyces sp. NPDC059679 (assembly GCF_042734105.1). NCBI lineage: Bacteria > Bacillati > Actinomycetota > Actinomycetes > Kitasatosporales > Streptomycetaceae > Streptomyces > Streptomyces sp. NPDC059679. Next base: position 98,585 of record NZ_JBHWES010000032.1, read on the forward strand.
CTTGACCAGATACGCCCGGCAGGCGTGCAGAAAGCGCGCCTGCGGATCGGCCTCGACGGGCGGGCAGCCGGCCAGGGCCCGGTCGAGCTCGGGTACGTGGCGGCCGTCGAGCCAGTGGGAGGCGTGCGCGAGCAGCAGGTCCCGGCTGGTCTCCAGCACCGGCTGAACCCACCAGCCCAGCCAGTACCAGGAGTTCAGGGTGCGGTGGTGGCGGGCGCGCTGCTCGCCGAAGCGGTCGCGGTGCCGGTACATCCGCAGCAGCGCGGTCGTGGTGTCGGCGCGGAGTGCGTGCAGGCCGAGCCAGGCGTCGGCCATTCCGGGGTCCTGCCGCACCGCGGCCCGGAACTCGTCCTCGGCCTGCGCGTATGCGCCCATGGTGTAGGCGTCGACGGCGCGCAGCCAGGCGAGATCGGCTGGGGCGTGCGAACTCTGCGTGCCGAAATCCATCACGTCCCCCACAAACCCTGCCCCCGTGGTTGCCGCAGGGGCGGCTGCCCCGTTTTCGCATCGTACCTGCGCAGGCCGCATGGGCCGAGGGTGCCGCACGGCTGTTCGTGTCCAACTTGCCTGGCCGGGCGGCGTGCGCGGGGGCGCACATGGGGCGCGAAAGGCCGGAAGACGCTGGTCACCGAGGGTGAGGGGGGCGTGGAGCAAAAGCGGCGGAAAGGGACTTCCGGCGAACCCCCGGAGGGGTCCCCGGACAGGACGAAGCCCCCGATCACGGGGGAACAACCGGGGGCTTCGCGTTGTGGGGCGACTCGTACGAGTCGCACATTGAGAACGTAAGACCTGTATGGGCCCCGGGTCAAGCCGAGTTGGGGCGCGCGTCGCGGGTCTGGAGCGCCGACCGGGTGCGGCCCGGACGCTCGCGGTTACGCAGTGTGAGGTCGAGGGGAGGTTCGGGCCGCCACGGCAGGCCCCGCCAGCAACTCGTACCCCTCTTTTCGCTGCACTACCAGAGTTTCGGCATACGGGCGCGAAGGGTCCACGGCGAAATGTGCGCGCTCGGCGGGAAGCCAGCCGTCCCAGAATGTGGACAGCTCCGGTCCGTCCCGCAGCTGTCCCCGCCGCCAGGACTCCGCGTCAGGCACCTCCATCCACAGCAGCCGCGCGAGATGGGCGCGCAGGGAGCGGCGGCCGGTGCCCACGCCCTCGATCAGCACCACGGGAGCGGGGGCGAGCCGCCGCCGGTCGGCCGCGAAGCGGCGCTCCACCCAGTCGTACGCGGCGTACCGGGCGGCGGCGCCGCGGGCGAACGGGACGAGGACCTGCTCGCGCAGCCGCCCGGTCCAGGCGAACAGCTCCTCATGGGTGGCGAGGTCGTCGGTGTGCAGCACGGGGGCGCCGCCGAGCGCCGCCGCCAGCCGCCCGGCGAACGTGGTCTTACCGGATCCCGCGTGCCCGTCCACCGCGACCAGCCGGACCGGTCCGCACGAGGGCGGCAGCGCGCGCAGCCGCCCGGCCAGCGCGTCGAGCGCATCGGGCTCGCCTGGCGTGTCGGGCGTGTCCGGGGCGGCGAGGGGACCGGGCGGGGCGGTGGCTATGTCGGAGAGGTCCATCGCCGACCACCTTACGGCCCCTCCCCGGCCCGGTCGCGCCGCCGTTTTCCGGCTCCGTGCGCACCCCGTCGTTCCCTCCGCCTCACTCCAATGGTCCACACCAATATTGATGAGGTGCCGCACCGGGAATCACTGGCCTGACACCATTCGCAGCGGCCATAGTTGTGCGACTGTCGCGCACCCGCGGCCCACCCGGACGACGACTGGGGGAACCCCGTATGACCAGATCCGGAGACGGATTCACACCTCGCCGCACCGTGCTCGCCGCCGCCATCGCCGTCACCTCGGCGACCGCGCTGTCCGCCACGGGCGCCGCGGCCGCCGAGGCGGTGCGCCCGGGGGCCCGGCCCGCCCGGAGAGCCGCCGCCCCCGCCATCGGCTACCACGGCTGGACCAGCCTCGCCGACTGGCGGGCCGGAGCGGGCGACGGCATCCGCGCCGAGGCCGGAGCCCGCCCCGGCGTGGTCATCTCCCGCCCCGCGGGCACCGCCGACTACACCGATCCGCACACCGGCACCACCGCTGCCTGGGAGTACGCGACCTGGACCTCCCCGATCCACACCCTGGCCCATCCGGCCACCGAGGTGATCGTCTCCTGGAACGCCCGCACCCCGGCCTCCACCTGGATCCAGGCCGAGCTGAAGGGCACCTACTCCGACGGCACCGACACCCCCTGGTATGTGATGGGCCGCTGGACGTCCGGTGACGGGATCGACTCCATCCGGCGGACCTCGGTCGACGACCAGAGCGACGGCAAGAGCGCGGTGTGGACCGACACCTTCTCCGTCGACGACCCGGCGAGCGGGCTGCGGCTCGCCTCGTACCAGCTGCGGCTCACCCTCTACCGCAAGCCCGGCAGTGGCCTGACGCCCAAGGTCTGGCGCGTGGGCGCGATGGGCTCGGACGTCCCCGACCGCTTCGAGGTGCCCGCCTCCACCCCGGGTCTGGCCGGCGGCCGGGAGCTGCCCGTGCCGCGCTACTCGCAGGAGATCCACAAGGGCCAGTACCCGGAGTACGACAACGGCGGCGAGGCGTGGTGCAGCCCCACCTCGTCCCAGATGATCGTCGAGTACTGGGGCCGTAAGCCCACCGCCGAGGACCTGGCCTGGGTCAACCCCGACTACGCCGATCCGCAGGTCTGCCACGCCGCCCGGTACACCTTCGACTACCAGTACGAGGGCTGCGGCAACTGGCCGTTCAACGCCGCGTACGCCGCCACGTACCGCGATCTGCAGGGCGTGGTCACCCGGCTCGGCTCGCTGAACGACGTCGAGAAGCTGATCGCCGCCGGCATTCCGGTGATCACCTCCCAGTCCTTCCTCAAGGAGGAGCTGACCGGGGCCGGTTACGGCACCGCGGGCCATCTGATGACCGTGATCGGCTTCACCGCCGACGGCGACGTCATCGCCAACGACCCGGCGTCCGCCGACAACGCGGCGGTCCGCCATGTCTACAAGCGGCGCGAGTTCGAGACGATCTGGCTGCGCACCAAGCGCTACAACGCCCAGGGCAAGGTGGCCTCCGGCACCGGGGGCGTGTGCTACCTGTACTTCCCGGCCAAGCCGACCGCGAGCCAGCGCCGGGCGCTGCAGGAACTGGGCATCCGCTGAGCCCACCGGCGGCGCCCGGCCCCGGGCCCGCGGCCCCGGGCGCCGCCCTCCGCCCTGCACCCTTCTACGACCGCACCTCGGCCATGATCCGAGGTGCGGGCGGCCCTCCGGCTGCCCATCCTGGACAGGGGGAGGTCGTCGCCCGCAGCGCGAGGAAGGGTGAATGTCCATGGCCACCCAGCCCGAGCCGCCCGCCTGATGACCGGCGAGGCGATCCCGTTCGAAACGCCGGACCTGTACGGCGCGTTCCCGCGGCTGACCGAGGAGCAGATCGGGTCCCTGGCCGAGCACGGGCGCCGCTTCCCCGTCGAGCCCGGAGAGGTGCTGATCCGCGAGGGCGAACGGGCTGCCGAGTTCTTGGTGGTACTCAGCGGCTCGGTGGCCGTTGTCGAGGACTTCGGCGGCCCCGGTGAGCGGGTCCTGCGCGTGCACGGCCAAGGGCGCTTCCTCGGCGAGGTGGGGCTGCTCAGCGGCCAGGTCGCCTTCACCACCACCCGGGCAGGCGAGGCCGGGGAGATCCTGTCCGTGCCGGTCGACCGGATGCGCGTGCTGGTCGCCCGCGACCCCGGCCTCGGCGATCTCGTCCTGCGCGCCCATCTGGGCCGCCGCGCCCTGCTGGTCGGCGCGGGCGCGGGCTTCCGCGTCATCGGCTCCCGCTACTCGCCGGACACCGGTAGGCTCCGCGAGTTCGCGGCCCGCAACCGGCTGCCGCACCGCTGGACCGACCTGGAGGCGGACCAGGAGGCCGAGGCGGCGCTGCGGCGGTTCTCCGTCCGGCCCGAGGAGACGCCGATCGTCATCTGGCGGGCGCGGGAGGTGCTGCGCAACCCCAGCAACGCCGAGCTGGCCCGGCTCATCGGGCTGACCGCCCCGCCGGCCGCCGAGGAGGGCCGCTGCGATGTGCTCGTCATCGGCTCCGGCCCGGCCGGGCTCGCGGCGGCCGTCTACGGGGCCTCCGAGGGGCTGTCCACCGTCGTGATGGACGCGATCGCCACCGGCGGCCAGGCCGGCACCTCGTCCCGGATCGAGAACTACTTCGGCTTCCCGGCCGGGATCTCGGGCGCCGAACTCGCCGAGCTGGGCGTCTTCCAGGCGCATAAGTTCGGGGCTGCGGTCCGTGTCCCGGCCGAGGCGACCGCGCTCGCGCCGGACGACGGCCGGTACCGCGTCGCCCTGGCCGACGGCGGCGAGGTGATCAGCCGCAGCGTCGTGCTGGCCACGGGCGCCCGGTACCACCGCCTGGACGTGCCGGGGATCGAGCGCCTGGAGTCCACCGGCGTGCACTACGCGGCCACGGTGTACGAGGCCCAGCAGTGCCGCGCCGACCCGGTCGCGGTGGTCGGCGGCGGCAACTCCTCGGGCCAGGCGGCGCTCTTCCTCGCGGACCATGTGCCGCGCGCGTATCTGCTGGTCCGGGGCGCCGACCTCACGGCCAAGATGTCCCGCTACCTCATCGACCGGATCGAGCGCCACCCCCGGGTGAAGGTGCTGTGCAACACCGAGGCGCGCGAGGTGATCGGCGAGGACGCGCTGCGGGGCGTCGTGGTGGAGAACAACCTCTCCGGCGAGCGGCGCAAGCTCGACGTCCGCGCGCTGTTCTGCTTCATCGGGGCGGTGCCCCGCACCGCCTGGCTGGCCGGCTCGCTCGCCCTGGACGACCGCGGCTTCGTGGTCACCGGCGCCCCGGCGCGCGCCCGGGCGGGACCCGCGGTCTGGGAGGGCCATGACCGCGGCTCCATGCCCCTGGAGACCAGCTTGCCGGGGGTGTTCGCGGCGGGCGACGTACGCAGCGGCTCGGTCAAACGGGTGGCCTCCGCCGTCGGCGAAGGGGCGATGGCGATCCACCACGCCCATGAACACCTCAGCCACCTCGCCACCTATGCTCCGCCCGGCCCGCCCCTCGAGCCGGACGGTGGACACAACACATCCGCGGATCACCGAGAGGACGGAGGTGATGGGCGATGAGCATGCCCGTCCGACGTACGCGAAACGAGGGCGCGCTGGAGCGTCAGCGCGGCTGGGCCCGCAGCCCGCTGGCCGAATTCGACGATCTGCTCAACCAGATGGGCGGTCTGCTCGAATCCACGGTCGGCGGCACGATGCCGGGCGCCGCCCTGGCGGCCTGGACGCCGTCCGCCGACGTGTCCGAGACCGACGAGTCCTACCACGTGCAGATCGAGCTCCCAGGCGTCAGCCGGCAGGACGTCGATGTCGAGGTGAGCGGGCCGGAACTGGCCGTTTCGGGGGAGATCAAGGAACGGGAGAGCAAGGGCGTCCTGCGCCGCACCACGCGCCGTACCGGCCGCTTCGAGTACCGGATGCGGCTGCCGAGCGAAGTGAACACCGAACGCGTCAAGGCGAGCATGTCCGAGGGGGTGTTGTCGATCGACATCCCCAAGGCGGAGACCACCAAGCTCCGCCACATCGAAATCACCGAGGCCGGCGAGAGCGGGGGCCGCTGAGCCCGCCGAAGGAGGCTTCGTCCCGCGGTGGGGCCCGCCCCTTCGGGCGTGTTCCGCCGCGGCCGGCGGACGAACGCGGAACGCCGCGGACGAACGCGGCAGGACGTCAGTAAGGACGGCAGAAGGACAACGAGATGGTTGCGACAGGCTTTTCCTCGTTCGACACCATGGTCGACAAGGCCAACCGGCTTCTGAAAGAGATCGAAGAGGCGTACGGCTGGCCCAAGGAGCGCCGCAAGCAGTCGTACGCGGCCCTGCGCGCGGTGCTGCACCATCTGCGGGACCGGCTCCCGGTCGACGAGGCCGTGCAGTTCGGCGCGCAGCTCCCGACCTTGTTGCGGGGGGTCTACTACGACGGGTGGCGGCCCGCGCACACACCGGTGAAGATGAACAGTGAAGAATTCTTCAGACGGGTCCGCGCGGACTTCCCGTACGCGATCGAAGGTGACACCGAGCAATTGGTGCGCACCGTTCTGCAAGCCCTCGAGCACCATGTCAGCGAAGGCGAGTGGAATGATCTGAAGGCGCGGTTGCCGTCGTCGCTGGCCTCCGTCATACCTTAGCGCCGCCGGGTAATTGCCCGGCTCCTCCCGGCTTTTCCGTTCCTGACGCCGAAAATGACCAAGAAGCGGACTAGCGATTTCCACTTCACGCTCCACAACGGACGGTTGATCAGTAATCTCGGCTCAGCAGCGGGTTGCCCTGCCGCTATTCGTCATGCTCCACTTCCCCGAGGACGCGGACGACCCTGAGGGCGGCCCCGGAAGCCGGAAGAGGGCGAGGAAGTGCAGGACGTGTACTGGCGGCCAAAGGGCGACGACGGAGACGACGGAGCAGGCGAGGACGCGGCGGCTCATGGCGGCCGCACCGCGGCGGGGCCCGCGATATGACTTCCGGGCCGGGCGGCGGGCGGAGACCGAGAGACACGGGGGAGAGCACGGCGGCGGATGACGCCCGGATCAGGCGGTTCGCCGAGGTCTGGAGCCGCGCCGTCCACCCGGTGGCGGCGACGACGCTGACCCGTGCCGAATTCGAGGCGCGCCTGGTGCCGTTGGCCCGGCGGCTGAGCGACGCCCTCGGCTCCCAGCCCTTCGACACCGCCCCGGCGTACGAGGTCGGGGCCGCGCTGGTGGGCGCGCAGTGCACCGAACCCGAGGCGCTGCCGGCGATCCTGGGCGCGATCGACGGCCATCTGGTGTCGCACTGCCCGCCCGGCGACCGGGTGGCCGGGCCGATGGTCGGACCCATGGCCGAGCCCATGGCGGAGGACGAGGCGCGAGCCCGCTGCACCCGGCTGCAGCACGCCCTCGCCGCCGGTTTCGTCCGCGAGCTGAGAAAGCGCGAACGCGATCAGCACGAGGCCATCTCACGCGCCGCCGAGGTCGCCCGCACCGAGGCCGAGAAGGCGCTGTACGCCAGCGAGGCCAAGTTCCAGGCGGTGTTCGAAGGCGCGGTCATCGGCGTCGGGATCTGCGGCCTCGACGGCGAGATCCTGGTCGTCAACGACGCCATGGCCCGGATGTTCGGCGGTATGGACTTCTTCCGCCCCGGCCGCAACGTCAACGAGTTCGTCCACCCCGACGACGCGCCCGGAGTCCACGAGATCTACCGCGAGTTGGTGACCGGCCGGCGCGAGCACTTCCGCATCGAGAAGCCCCACTACCGCGACGACGGCAGCGTGCTGTGGACCAATCTCACCGTCACCCTGCTCCGCGACTCGACCGGCGCCCCGCAGTACCAGCTCACCCTCGCCGAGGACATCACCGAGCACCGGCTGCTGCGCGAGCGGCTGCGCTACGAGGCCACCCACGACGAGCTGACCGGGCTGCCCAACCGCACCCTGTTCGTGGAGCGCCTGGACAAGGTGCTGGCCGGCGAGGCCGACGCCGAGCGCTTCGGCGTCTGCTACCTGGACCTGGACGGCTTCAAATCGGTCAACGACAGCCTCGGGCACATCGCGGGCGACCGGCTGCTCAAGGCCGTCGCCGAGCGGCTGCGGGACTGCGCGGCCGCCCCCGGCGAGCTGCTGGCACGCGTGGGCGGCGACGAGTTCCTGGCCCTGGTCACCGGCCCCACGGCCCAGCAGGACTCCACCGCGCTCGCCCGCCGGATGCTCGACGCCCTGGCGGAGCCGGTCCGCGTCGACGGCCGTGAGCTGCTGGTACGCGCCAGCATCGGCGTCGTGGACGGGCTGGCCGGCGAGCTCAGCCGGGCCGAGGTGCTGCGCAGCGCGGACATCACGATGTACCGGGCCAAGGCGGCCGGCGGCAACCGCTTCGAACTCGCCGACGCCGACTCCAACGCCCAGGTCATCGCGCGCCACAGCCTGACCAACGGGCTGCCCGCCGCCCTGGAGCGGGGCGAGTTCTTCATCGAGTACCAGCCCCTGGTGCGGCTGGCCGACGGCACCGTACGCGGCGCCGAGGCGCTTGTCCGCTGGCTCCACCCCAAGCACGGCGTCCTCGGCCCCGACCAGTTCATCCCGCTGGCCGAGGACACCGGGCTGATCGTGCCGCTCGGCCGCTGGGTGCTGGAGCAGGCCGCCCGGCAGGCCCGCGACTGGCGGGACGCCGATGTCGGCGCCGGTGTCGGCGATCAGCTGCGGGTCAACGTCAACCTCTCGCCCTGCCAGCTGAGCCACCCCAGCCTGGTCTCCGACACCGTGGCCGTCCTGGAGGACGCGGGTCTTTGCCCGAGCGCGCTGTGCCTGGAGGTGACGGAGAACGACCTGATCGACGTGGACGAGGACGCGCTGCGCCCGCTGCGCCAACTCGCCGACCTGGGCGTGGACATCGCCCTGGACGACTTCGGCACCGGCTACTCCAACCTCTCGTATCTGCGCCGGCTGCCGGTCTCGACGCTCAAACTCGACCGCTCCTTCACCCGGGGCATGCAGCGGGCCCCGATCGACCCGGTCGACGTCAAGATCGTGGAGGGCATCGTCTCGCTCGCCCACACCCTCGATCTGGCGGTGACGGTGGAGGGCGTGGAGACCGCGGTTCAGGCCGAGTGTCTACGGGGCCTGGGCTGCGACACCGCCCAGGGCTGGTACTACGCCCGCCCGGGCCCGCCCGAGCGCCTGCACACCCTCGCCCTGGCCGACGCGAGCTGACGCGGGGACGCGCCCGCGGCGGGGGGGATGGAACAACCCCCCCGCCGCCCGCGGCGGCCCCGTCAGCCCGGCGGGTCGAGCAGCCGGGAGCGGATCAGGAACCGGACGCCCTCCGGGGCCTCCAGGGAGAAGCCGCTGCCCCGGCCCGGCACCACATCCACCGTCAGATGCGTATGCCGCCACCGCTCGAACTGGTCGGCCGACATCCAGAACCCGACCGGCTCGGCGACGCCCTCCACCGTCAGCGATCCGAGCAGCACATCCGCCGCCCCGGTACGGAACTCGCCCAGCGGATAGCACATCGGCGCGCTGCCGTCGCAGCAGCCGCCCGACTGATGGAACATCAGCGGACCGTGCGCCTCGGTCAGCCGCCGGATCAGCTCCGCCGCGGCAGGGGTCAGCGCGACCCTCGCGACCCCGGAATCCGCGACACACTCAGAGTCGGCCATCAGAAGAAGCCGAGCTTCTTGGGGGAGTAGCTGACCAGCAGGTTCTTCGTCTGCTGATAGTGGTCCAGCATCATCTTGTGGGTCTCGCGGCCGATGCCGGACTGCTTGTAGCCGCCGAACGCAGCATGCGCCGGGTAGGCGTGGTAGCAGTTGGTCCACACCCGGCCCGCCTGGATGGCGCGCCCGGCGCGGTACGCGGTCGTGCCGTTACGGGTCCATACGCCCGCGCCCAGCCCGTACAGCGTGTCATTGGCGATCTTGATCGCGTCGTCGAAGTCGGCGAACGGAGCCACGGCCACCACCGGACCGAAGATCTCCTCCTGGAAGACCCGCATATGGTTGGCGCCCTCGAAGACCGTGGGCTCCACGTAGTAGCCGCCCGCCAGCTCGCCACCCAGGTCCGCGCGGGCGCCCCCGGTCAGCACCCGGGCGCCCTCCTGACGGCCGATGTCCAGGTAGGAAAGGATCTTCTCCAGCTGGTCGTTGGAGGCCTGGGCGCCCAGCATGGTGTCGGTGTCCAGCGGATGGCCCTGGGTGATCTTCTCCGTACGGGCCACGGCCGCGGCCATGAAGTCCCGGTAGTGGCCCTGCTGCACCAGGGCGCGCGAGGGACAGGTGCACACCTCGCCCTGGTTGAGGGCGAACATGGTGAACCCCTCCAGGGCCTTGTCCAGGAAGTCGTCGTTCTCGGCCGAGACGTCGTCGAAGAAGATGTTCGGGCTCTTGCCGCCGAGCTCCAGCGTCACCGGCTTCAGATGCTCGCTCGCGTACTGCATGATCAGCCGCCCGGTGGTGGTCTCACCGGTGAAGGCGACCTTGGCCACGCGTGCGCTGGAGGCCAGCGGCTTTCCGGCCTCCACGCCGAAGCCGTTGACGATGTTGAGCACGCCGGGCGGCAGCAGATCGGCGACCAGACTCAGCCACAGGTGGATGGAGGCCGGGGTCTGCTCGGCGGGCTTCAGGACCACCGCGTTGCCCGCGGCCAGCGCCGGGGCGAGCTTCCACGTGGCCATCAGGATCGGGAAGTTCCACGGGATGATCTGGGCCACCACACCCAGCGGCTCATGGAAGTGGTAGGCGACCGTGTCGTCGTCGAGCTCGGAGAGGCTGCCCTCCTGCGCCCGGATCGCCCCCGCGAAGTAGCGGAAGTGGTCGATGGCCAGCGGGATGTCGGCGGCCAGCGTCTCGCGCACCGGCTTGCCGTTCTCCCAGCTCTCGGCGACCGCGAGCGCCTCGAGATTCTCCTCCATCCGGTCCGCGATCTTCAGCAGCGCCGAGGCGCGCTCGGCGGGCGAGGTGCGGCCCCAGGCGGGGGCCGCCGCGTGCGCGGCGTCCAGGGCCCGCTCGACGTCCTCGGCGGTGCCCCGGGCGATCTCGGTGAACGGCTGCCCGTTGACCGGGGTCGGGTTCTCGAAGTACCCGCCCTGCTTGGGCGGCACGTACTCGCCGCCGATCCAGTGGTCGTAGCGCGGCTGGTAGCTGACGACCGAGCCCTCGGATCCCGGGCTTGCGTAACGAGGCATGGGCGGCCCTCCCAGTGTTCGTCGTAGCCGACCGTGTTGGTCGGTGGTACGTCGGCGGCGAGGTTAGAGGCCGGTACGTTGCACGGACGTTGCGCGTCTCGCCAGTCCCTCGGCGGGGTACGGGCCGCCGTCGGCCGTCAGCCCGTACGCCGCGCGCAGCCGCCGCACCCGGGGCAGCAGCGACGCCCGGCCCCGGGCGTGCGCCGGAAGGGCCGCCAGCAGGGCCTCACCGGCCTCCAGGTCCTCCTCGCCCCACGGCGTACGGGCCCACCACCGCAGCAACTCCAGATCGCCGCAGGCCAACACGGTGCGGCGGATGTCCTCCTCCAGGATCCGGCGCATCCGGCACACCCCCGGTGCCTCCGACAGCGGCAGCAGCGGCCCCGTGTACGCGCGCACCGCCGCATGCGCGTTCCCCGCCGCCAGCTCCTCCGTCACGGCCGCCACATCGGCCCGCACCGGCGCGCACAGCCGGTAGGGGCGCGAGCCCAGCAGCGGCCCCACCAGGCGGCGCAGCCGCGACAGCTCCGCGCGCAGGGTGACCGGGGAGAGCCGGTCCGCCCGCTCCCCGTACAGCTCCAGGGCCAGCCGGTCGCCGCTCAGGCCCTCCGGATGGGCGGCCAGCAGCACCATGATCTCGCTGTGCCGCGGCCCGAGCCGCAGCCGCCGACCCTCGGTCAGCAGCAGCGCCTCATCCCGCCCCAGCGCCGTGAGCAGCACCCGCGGGCCCGCCGCGCGCGGCGCCTCGGCCGCCAGCTGCGCCTCGGCGGCCCGCGCGGTCGCCTGGACCAGGGCCAGGCTGTGCGGGGCCGCCAGATGGTCGCCGCCGGTGATGTCGACGGCGCCCAACAGCCGCCCGGTGTGCGGATCGTGCACCGGGGCGGCGGCGCAGGTCCAGGGCTGCACCGCGTGGTGGTAGTGCTCGGCGGCGAAGATCTGCACCGCGTGGTCCACGGTGAGCGCCGTGCCCGGCGCGTTGGTGCCCGCGTGCCGCTCGTCCCAGCGCGCCCCCGCCACGAAGTTCATCCGCTCGGCCTCGTGCCGTACGCCGGTGTGCCCCTCCACCCACAGCATGCGGCCCTGCTCGTCACAGACCGCGAGCAGATGCGCGCCGTCGTGGGCGATGGTGCCCAGCAGCTCGCGGAACAGCGGCATCACCCGGGCCAGCGGATGGTCCGCGCGGTACGCCTCCAACTCGGCGTCCGCCAGGTCGATCGGCGCCAGCCCCTCCTGGCCCACCCGCGCTCTGGCCGAACGCCGCCAGGAGTCCGCCACCACCGGGCGGACGGCCGAGGAGACCGCCCCCTCGGTCACAAACGCCTCATGGGCGCGGCGCACCGCGCGGACGCGCTCCGCCGGATCCGCGCCCGACGCCATCGCGAGCCAGGGATTGCCCACAGGTCCTCACTCGAGGTCACGGTCGGTCAGGTCGGCGACGGGCGGCGCGGGCGGGCCGAGCCGCACCGGACGCCCCGATTCCTCACACTCTCCCGCGCGCGGGCCCGCTCGCAAGAGCCCGGACGGTGGTGGTCCGCGCCGAACATGCTCAACTTCCGCGCCCCTGGCGGTGTCCGGGGCGGGCCGGGTGCGACGATGTGGACGTCATGGAAGCGGGCCTCGTACTGCGGGCGCTGCGAACCGCGGTGTTCGCAGCGGTCTGCGTGCTGCTCGCGGCGCTCGGCCACGCTCTGATGTCGGGGGCCGCCGTCCCGTGGTGGGTGATCGGCGCCGCCTTGCCGGTCACCAGCGGCGCGGCCTGGTGCCTGACGGGGCGCGAGCGCGGGCCGCTGACGGTCGTCGCCGCGACCGTGGGCGCGCAGACCGCGCTCCACGTCGCGTTCATGCTCGCGCAGGGCGCCATGGCCGGTGCCGGTGCCGGTGCCGGTGCGGGTGCCGGTGCGACGCCAATGCGCATGCCCATGCCGTCCATGTCGGTGTCCATGCCGTCCGGGCATGCCCACCACATGGCCCACGCCCATGACGCCATGGCCTCGGCGCCGCTGCCCGGGGGCCAGGGGTACGGCGCGCTCGGCATGTGGTCCGCGCACCTGCTGGCCGCCCTGCTGTGCGGAATGTGGCTCTCCGGCGGCGAACAGGCCGCGTTCCGGCTGATGCGGACCCTGGCCGTCGGCCTCTTCGTACCCCTGCTGACCCTGCTGTACGGCGCCCCGCGCGTGCCCGCGCGGCCCCGCGTACGCCCCGTGCGGCACGGCGGCCCTCAGCGGCTGCGACGGCTGCTGCTCGCCCATGTCATCGCCACCCGTGGTCCACCGCCTGGGGCCGCCGTCCTGTGACGGACGGCGGCCGACCAGGCCCACCACATCACCGGACCGCCCGCAGGGCCGTCCGGACTCCAGGAAGGACCGCAGGCGATGACCTCTGCCCGTATCCCGGCCCCCTGGCCGGTACCCCCGCTCGCACGGTCACGGCCCGTCGAGACCGGCCGCGAGCTCCCGCAGCCGCCGCGCCCGCTCGCCCCAGCGGCGGCACTCCGGGCACTCCAGCAGATGGGCGTCGAGCACCGCGTCCGGGACCTCCGGCGGCGGCGCCTCGCCGTCGACACGGGCCGACACGGCGACCCGGAACTGAGCACAGCACACCCCCACATGGTCCCCGATGCCGCGGAGGGCCGCGATGCCTGACCGCACTGACCGCGACGACGAGACTCTGACCTCCTGGGCGCTCGCCGCGCGCGGCGGCGACCCCGAGGCCGTGGACCGCTTCGTACGTGCCACCCGGCGCGATGTGTGGCGGTACGTCCACCGGCTCAGCGACGACCCGCACGCGGCCGACGACCTCGTCCAGGAGACCTATCTGCGCGCGCTGCGCGGACTGCCCCGCTTCGAGGGCAGATCCTCGGCGCGCACCTGGCTGCTGTCGATCGCCCGCCGGGCGGTCGTGGACCGGCTGCGTCGCAACGCGGCCAGGCCGCGCGCCGCCGACACCGACGACTGGCAGGCGGCGGCCGAGCGGGCCCAGCGCCGGGCGGCGCCGGACACCGGCTTCGACGAGGGGGTGGCCCTGACCCAGCTGCTCGCGTTGCTGCCGTACGACCGGCGCGAGGTATTCGTCCTCACCCAGCTGCTCGGGCTGCCGTACGCCGAGGCCGCGCTCGTCGTCGGCTGTCCGGTGGGCACGGTCCGCTCCCGGGTCGCCCGTGCGCGGGAGGCGCTGATCGAGCAGCTGGCGACGGCGGAGCGGGTCGCCTCCGGCGCGGCTGAGCTGCCGGGTGGTGTGGCTGGGCCTCGTGGTGTGGCCGAGCCGGCCCGGTTGGCCTGCTCGGCCCGCGAGGCCCGGGAGACCCGCGAGGCCCGGGAGACCCGCGAGGCCCGGGCCGGCCGGTCCGGCAGGCCCGCCCGCCTCGGCGCGCCCGAGCCGGTGGGCTCGCGCTAGCCGGGCCGGCCAGGGACGTGCTCCAGGACGAGCACCGCCGCATCGTCCTGGAGCCTTCCCTTCGTATGGGCGTCCAGGTCCTTCCTCAGTCGTCCCAGCAGCTCGGGGGTCGGCAGCGAGGCCCAGCCGCTCAGGCGGTCGGCCAGGGGGTAGAACTTCCCGGTGGGGCAGCGCGCCTCGGTCACCCCGTCCGTACAGGCGAGCACCCGGGTGTCCGGCTCGATCGGGATCCGCTGGACGGGGCGCGGGGCGCCCGTCAGATCGCCGAGGCCGAGCGGCAGACCGGGCTCTGCCGAGTCCAGCTCGTTGACCGTGCCGTCGGCGTGGAGCAGATACGGCTGGACGTGCCCGCAGTCGATCAACACCATGAGCGCGGTGTCCCCGGGATCCGATCCATCGGAATCGGCGTCGGGCTGGGTGTCCGCCGGGGATCCGGGCACGGGGGCGGGGGCGGGATCATCGTCCCGCTCCACCCCGAACACCAGGGCCGTCACGAACCGCTCCTCCTCGCTTCCGTTCCGCTCCCGCGCATGCGAGGAGTTGTAGCGGCGCAGCCCCACCTCCATGGCGTCCACCCCGTCGCTCAGGCTCCGCAGGTGGTAGGCGGCCTCCCGGAACGCGGTCAGCACCGCCGCCCCCGCCCCCAGGGCGCGCAGCCCCTTGCCCTGCACGTCGCCGATCAGCACCCGGGCCCCGTACGGGGTGTCGACGACCTCGTAGATGTCGCCGCCCACCAGCGCGCCCTGCTGTGAGGAGACATAGAAGCCGTCCACGACCACGTCGCTGCCGCGCAGCGGGAGCTCGCGCAGCAGGGCGCGCTGTGCCGCCTCGCCGGTGGCGCGGACCTGGGTCAGCAGCTCTTCGCGGTCCCGCAGCAGCCGCGCGACGGCGATGCTGGCACCGACCATGAGGGTGTTGCCGAGGACCGAGGCGACGCGGTTGAGGGGGACCAGGCTGTCGGGGATCACGCCGTGGGTGATGGCCATGACGGCGAGGTCGAGCAGGCCGAGCACCAGCGTCTGGCGGTAGGTGCAGAAGGCGGCGGCGAGAAGCGGGGCCAGCGCGGCGAAGACGTCCAGGCGGAACGAGCGGGGGGTAATGGAGTCGACGAGGACGATCAGCGCCAGATAGACGAGGAGCACGGCGAAGACGCGATTGGCGTATGCGCGGATGCGCTCCCTCCGGGGCACCGGAACCTCCGCCTCCAGATCGGGACGGTCTCAAGACTCGCACGCTGCCCCGCGCCCCAGCCAGCGGGACAGGGACCGAAAAAACGAGGGCGGGGCGCCGGTATGTTCCGGCGCCCCGCCCCCGATCGGGAGCGGTCAGCTGATGGGGGTCAGCTGATGGACTTGATCAGCTCGCCGTTCGACGTGTCGCCGCTGAGCTCCCAGAAGAAGGTGCCGCCGAGGCCCTGCTGCTGCTTGTAGCTCATCTTCCCGGCGATCGTGGAGGGCGTGTCGTAGCTCCACCACTGGCTGCCGCAGTGCGCGTACGCCGTCCCCGCGACCGTGCCGGTCGCCGGGCAGGAGTTCTTGAGCACCTTGTAGTCCTCGATACCCGCCTCGTACGTGCCGGGGGCCGCGCCGCTGGCCGTCCCGCCGGGGGCGTCCTGGCTGACGCCGGTCCAGCCGCGCCCGTAGAAGCCGATGCCCAGCAGCAGCTTCGAGGCCGGGATGCCGAGGCTCTTGAGCTTGGTGATGGTGGCGTCGGTGTTGAAGCCCTGCTGCGGGATGCCGTTGTAGGAGTTGAGGGGGGAGTGCGGGGCGGTCGGGCCCTGGGCCGCCCAGGCCCCGAAGAAGTCGTAGGTCATGGGGTTGTACCAGTCCACGTACTGCGCGGCGCCGGCATAGTCGGCGGCGTCTATCTTGCCGCCGGAGGAGGCGTCCGCGGTGATCGCGGCCGTCACCAGGTTGGAGCTGCCGAACTTGGCGCGCAGGGCGGCCATCACGTTCTTGAAGGCGTCCTTGCCGCTGGTGTCACAGGTGTTGCCGCAGGCGTTGGGATACTCCCAGTCGATGTCGATCCCGTCGAAGACATCGGCCCAGCGCGAGTCCTTGACCAGGTCGTAACAGGACTGGGCGAACGCGGCGGGGTTCTTTGCGGCCTCGCCGAACCCGGAGGACCAGGTCCAGCCGCCGAAGGACCAGATCACCTTCAGGTTCGGGTGCAGCTTCTTGAGCTTGCGCAGCTGGTTGAAGTTGCCGCGCAGCGCGCCGTTGTCCCAGGTGTCGGCGACGCCGTCGACGCTGCTCGCCGCGTCGTACGCCTTGTCGTAGTCGGCGTACGCGTCGCCGATGGCGCACTTGCCGCCGGTGACATTGCCGAAGGCGTAGTTGATGTGGGTGAGCTTGGCGGCCGACCCGGAGGTCTCGATGTTCTTGACGTGGTAGTTGCGCTGGTAGATGCCCCATTCGGTGAAGTAGCCGACCACCTTGCTGCCCGCGGCGGCCTTCTTGCCGCCCGCGGTGGCCTTGGCGGCCTGCGCGGCCTTTGTGTGGGGTGCTTCACCGGCGGCAGCCGGGCCGGCGAGCGTCGTGGCGGCCAGGACCGCCGTACACAGCGCCGCGAGGGCGGCGAGCAGTCCGCGAAGTCCGCGAGGTCTGCGCATGGATTCTCCTCCGTGGGGGTGAGGGGAAGTGGTACTCACTGATGACCTGCCCATGACTTGACATGAACGCGTAGGGCACGGTGGGAGCACCGTAGAAGGACTAGACCAGTGAGGTCAATGGTTTGGACCAATGTGCTCGCCGTTCGCAGAACTTGGTTGAAGATCCACCGACCGGTGACGCGGGGCCTCGGATCGGGCATACTCCAACCGCCACGGCGCAGGTCACGCCCCCTTCGCAACCCGAGGGAAGCGTCTCCGACCGCCCGGCAGCACCCCCGACGGCCCGCCGCCCGCACCCCCGGCGTCGCGCCGCCGCCGCACCCCTCCCCGACAGGGGAAGAGGGAACCAAGGACGAAGAGGGAGAGGAGAGCGCCGCCATGACCGACCACCGACCGCAGCCGGTGGAGCGTGAGCTGCCCACCGAGGAGGCCCACGACCTGATCTCACTCGTCCGCGAGTTGATCGAGCGGGAGATCAGGCCGAACGCAGCCGAAGGGGAGGCCGCCGGGCGCTTCCCGCGCGAGCTGTTCGCCCTGTTGTCGCGGTCCGGGCTGCTGGGGCTTGTGTACCCCGAGGAGTTCGGCGGCGGCGACCAGCCGTACGAGGTGTATCTCCAGGTCCTGGAGGAGCTGGCCGCGGCCCGGCTCACCGTCGGCCTCGGCGTCAGCGTGCACACCCTCGCCTGCCACGCGCTCGCCCACTACGGCAGCAAGGAGCAGATCGCCGAGCATCTGCCCGCGATGCTGGGCGGCGGGCTGCTGGGCGCGTACTGCCTGTCCGAGCCCTCCTCCGGCTCCGACGCGGCCGGACTCACCACCCGCGCCGCCCGCGAGGGCGACGGCTGGACCCTGACCGGCTCCAAGGCGTGGATCACCCACGGCGGCATCGCCGACTTCTACACCGTCATGACGCGCACCGGGCCCGACCGCACCCGGGGCATCACCGCGTTCCTGGTCCCCGGCGACGCCCCCGGGCTCTCCGCCGCCGCGCCCGAGCGCAAGATGGGCATGAAGGGCTCGCCCACCGCACAGATCCACCTCGAAGACGTCCATGTGCCCGACGCCCGCCGCATCGGCGAGGAGGGCCAGGGCTTCGCCATAGCCCTCTCGGCACTCGACGCGGGCCGCCTCGGCATCGCCGCGTGCTCGATCGGTCTCGCCCAGGCGGCGCTGGGCGAGGCGCTGGCCTACACCGCGGAGCGGCGGCAGTTCGGCCACCCCGTGGCCGACTTCCAGGGGCTGCGCTTCATGTTCGCCGACATGGCCACCCAGATCGAGGCCGGCCGCGCCCTCTACCTCGCGGCCGCTCGGCTGCGCGACGCGGGCAGGCCGTTCTCCAAGCAGGCGGCGATGGCCAAGCTGTTCTGCACCGACACCGCCATGAAGGTCACCACGGACGCCGTCCAGCTGCTGGGTGGCTACGGCTACACCGCGGACTTCCCCGTCGAGCGCTATATGCGGGAGGCCAAGGTGCTGCAGATCGTGGAGGGCACCAACCAGATCCAGCGGGTCGTGATCGCCCGCCATCTCGCGGGTCCGGAGAGTCGCTGAGGAGGTGCCGCCGGTGACGGCGGAAGTGACGTACTGAGGCTCACGCTGATGGGGGCGCGGCGCGCCGGGCCCCCTCGCTGAGCGGCTGGTCAGACGCGGGACGTCCGCGGGCGGCGGCGCAGACCCGGCATCCGGATCGGCTGCGATCCGGGGCCGCCGATGTGCGAGAACGGCTGCATCCGCCAGTCCAGCGTCTCCGGCAGCGTCAGCAGCATCGCCGCGTCCTGCTCCGACGCGTCCAGCGACGCGTCTGCGGCGGAGGTGTCCTTCACCCCCCGCCCCGTGCCGGGGCACACCGTGAGTCCGAACGGGTTCCACGGGGACGGGCACAGCGCGTGCTCGGGCAGCACGTCCTCGTCCGCGAGCAGGGCGATCGGACGAGCGCAGTCCGGGCAGACGACCCGGAAGATCTCGTAGGTCTCGTCCGTATCGTTGTCGCCTTCTTCGAGGCGCTCCAAATAGGGCATGAGTTTCCCCCTCGGGTGGGCGGGCCGGGCTCGTCGGCCTCGGCCTGGTCAGGCGCGTCGGCCTCGACCACAGCAAGCATTTCCCGCCGCACTACGCGGGTAATCGCGGCACCCCCGGGGACTGGGGCGAATGTATGTGGCGTTCGTCACATGCCTGCTGCAGATGCTGCGAACATGGGCGTATGTCCCACGAGTGTCCACAGGGGGAACACCGACTGGGCCGGACAGCCTCCGACCGCATAGGGTGACCGGCTGTGGAGGAGTTGGACAGACAGATCGTGGAACTGCTCGTCAAGGACGGGCGGATGAGCTACACCGACCTGGGCAAGGCCACCGGCCTGTCCACGTCGGCGGTGCACCAGCGCGTGCGCCGGCTCGAACAGCGGGGGGTCATCCGCGGCTACGCGGCCGTGGTGGACCCGGAGGCCGTCGGCCTGCCACTGACCGCGTTCATCTCCGTCAAACCCTTCGACCCCAGCGCGCCCGACGACATCGCCGAACGGCTGGCCGACGTGCCCGAGATCGAGGCGTGCCACAGCGTGGCGGGCGACGAGAACTACATCCTCAAGGTGCGCGTCGCCGCGCCGCTGGAGCTGGAGAACCTGCTCAGCCGGATCCGCTCGCTGGCCGGGGTGTCCACCCGGACCACCGTCGTGCTGTCCACGCCCTACGAGGCACGCCCGCCCCGGGTGTGAATCCCGCCCCGCCAACGCCCACCCTGGTGCGGCCCGGCTCCGCGACCTGTTCTCTCCCCGGTGCGGGCGCTATCTCCGCCGAGGGGCGAGACTGAGGGGCGTACCGCACACACGCGTACCGCATGCACGCCCGATCCGACCCCGCGAGGCAGCCCGCCGTGAACGACCCCACATCCGACCAGGCCGAAGGCCGCACCGTTCTGCTGCGCGGCGGCGAGGTGCACAGCCCCGCCGACCCGTTCGCGACCGCCATGGTGGTCGAGCGGGGCACCGTCGCCTGGGTCGGCTCGGAGGGGGCCGCGGACAGCTTCGCCGATGGTGTGGACGAGGTGGTCCACCTCGACGGGGCGCTGGTCACCCCCGCGTTCACCGACGCGCATGTGCACACCACCGCCACCGGACTCGCCCTCACCGGCCTCGACCTCGCGGGCGCCCGTACGCTCGCGGACGCGCTCGGCCGCGTGCGCGCGTACGCCGGGGCCCACCCCGACGACCGGATCCTGCTCGGCCACGGCTGGGACGCCAGCGGCTGGCCCGAGGGGCGGCCCCCCACCCGCGCCGAGCTCGACGAGGCCGCCGGCGGCCGCCCGCTCTATCTCACCCGTATCGATGTGCACTCCGCCGTCGTCACCACCGCCCTGCTCGACCTGGTCCCCGGCGTCGCCGAGCTGCCCGGATTCCACGCCGTCGACGACGCTGCCGCGCCGCTGACCGGCGCCGCCCACCACGCCGTACGCGCCGCGGCCCGCGCCGCCGTGACCGCCCGGCAGCGCGCCGACGCCCAGCGCGCCGCCCTCGCCCGCGCCGCCTCGCTCGGCATCGGCTCGGTCCACGAGTGCGCGGGCCCCGACATCTCCGCCGAGGACGACCTCACCGGGCTGCTGCGGCTGGCCGCCGAGGAGCCGGGCCCGCGCGTCTTCGGCTACTGGGCCGAGGCCGCGGCGAGCGCCGCCGACCTGGACAAGGTGCGCGACCTCGGCGCCCTCGGCGCGGCGGGCGACCTCTTCGTCGACGGCTCGCTCGGCTCGCACACCGCGCATCTGCACGAGCCGTACGCCGATGCCCCGCACACCGGCACCGCCCACCTGGACGCGGCCGCCGTCGCCGCCCATGTCATCGCCTGCACCGAGGCCGGGCTGCAGGCCGGCTTCCATGCCATTGGCGACGCCGCCGTGACCACCGTGGTGGAGGGCGTACGGGCGGCCGCCGACAAGGTCGGCCTCGCCCGCGTCCGCGCCGCCCGCCACCGCGTCGAGCACGCCGAAATGCTCACCCCCGAGGCCATCGCGGCCTTCGCCGAACTCGGCCTCACCGCCTCCGTCCAGCCCGCCTTCGACGCCGTCTGGGGCGGCGAGACGGGCATGTACGCACAGCGGCTCGGCCCGGAGCGAGCCCGTACCCTCAACCCCTTCGCCGCGCTGCTGCGCGCCGGCGTGCCCCTGGCGCTCGGCTCCGACAGCCCGGTCACCCCGCTCGACCCCTGGGGCACCGTCCGCGCCGCGGCCTTCCACCGCACCCCCGAGCACCGCGTCTCCGCCCGCGCCGCCTTCACCGCGCACACCCGCGGCGGCTGGCGGGCGATCGGGCGTGACGACGCGGGCGTCCTGGTGCCCGGCGCGCCCGCCGACTACGCGGTCTGGCGCACCGGTGAGCTCGTCGTACAAGTGCCCGACACGCGGGTCGCCGACTGGTCCACCGATCCGCGCTCGGGGACCCCGGGACTGCCCGACCTCACACCCGGCGGCCAACTCCCGGTCTGCGTGCGCACGGTGGTCGGCGGGCGGACCGTCCACCTCCGGCCGGACGAGTGACGCACGGCCGTGTCGTACCGCCGAACGATGCTCCCCCGGCTTGTCGCGGTAGCTGAACACAGTCCGTACTGACCTGCTCATTTGGGGAAACAGCGCAGGTCGTGCCGGTGTTGACAGGGTGCGGTCGGCGGCCGGTAGGTTCGGCCGAGTCCACCACAGGACGTCCGACCGGGGAATCTCCACGCAGTCGTCGAACGCCGCTGGGCCATGGGGTGGCGCGCCGACCGGTGCGCCACCGCTGGGAGCCAGGTCCAGCGCACGGGGGCGAGGGAGGGATCGCCGGGTCGGCAGGTGCGACCCGGGAGGGGCCCGGACGCTCAGTAGACAACGGCTCTCGGTCGATCCGCAGCCAGCGGGTCCCAGGCCGGCCCGAAGGGCGCCGGGCCCCGATTCCGCGCCCATGGTGTGCTCACAGCGCACTCACGACGCCCTCGTGGCGCGTTCATATCGCCGTCATGTCGCTCTCATGGCGCCCTCGTGACAGCCTGGGAACCAGCCTGTCCGCCTGAGCGTTCCGCACCTCGGGACACATATTCGAGCCCCGCGTTATACGGTCACCTCACCACAGCACGACTTGCAGGAAGGCAGCACGTGCAATCGGGTACCGAAACCAACGCCGAGGCCGGCCCCCGGGGCGCGGCCGAAGACCGACCGGGGGAGCAGCAGCCGGAGCCCGCCGCCGCGCCTGCCACGGCTGACGCCGAGGCTCCGGCGCGCGTCGCCGAGGCTTCGGCGCGCGACGCCGCGGCCCCGGCCGAGGCCCGCCCCGGCCGGATGCGCCGGCTGGCCCGGCTCGCCCGCCGCGAGGCGCGCCGCAGCGCCATCGCGGCCGTATTCGGTCTCGCGCTGGGCCTCGCCTTCCCGCCGTACGGGCTGTGGCCGCTGTCCCTGGTCTCCGTGGCGGCCCTGAGCCTGCTCACCCACGGTCGTACGGCCCGGCAGGGCGCCTGGACCGGCTTCGCGATGGCGGTGCCGTTCTTCATAGTCCTGCTGAAGTGGCTGCACGTCGTCGGCTGGGACGCCACGGTGGGCCTCGCGCTCCTCCAGGCGCTCTACTTCCTCCCGCTGGGCGCGGCCCTCGCCCTGACCTCCCGGCTTCCGGTGGCCTGGCTGCGGCCCCTGTGGGCGGCCTGCCTGTGGATCGCCGAGGAGTGGGCCCGCGGCCGGGTGCCGTTCGGCGGCTTCACCTGGGGCCGGCTGGCCTTCGCCAACACCGGGTCGCCCTTTACGCCGCTCGCCGCGCTCGGCGGCGCGCCGCTGGTCAGCTTTGCCGTCGCCCTGACGGGCACGCTGCTGGCCGCCGCGGCCCTGGCCCTGTACGGAATGCGCGGTGGCAGCGGCGGCATCCCGCGGCCGCGCGCCGCGCTGGCGGCCGGCGGATCGGTCGCCGTGGCCGCGGCCGTGACCGTGGCCGGGCTCGCCGTGCCGATCCCCACGGCCGCCGACGACGCGGTGGACATCGCGATCGTCCAGGGCAATGTCCAGAAGCCCGGTATGGACTTCCTGGGCCGCCCCATGAAGATCCTCAACAACCACGTCAACGCCACGATCGAGCTGGCCAAGGACGTGAAGGCCGGCCGGATCAAAAAGCCCGACCTGGTGATTTGGCCGGAAAACGCCTCCGACCTCGACCCCTTCCAGTATCGGGAGGCGTATGCGCGGATCGACGAGGCCGTGAAGGCGATCGATGTGCCGGTCCTCGTCGGTGCCCTGGTCGACCACCCCACCAAGCAGGGCTATGTGCTGAACCAGGGCATCGTCTGGGACCCCAAGACCGGCCCCGGTGCCTCCTACACCAAGCAGCACCCGGTGCCCTTCGGCGAGTACGTCCCGTTCCGCGAGCAGCTTTCCAAGGTCATCACCCGGTTCAAGCGGGTCCCGCGCGACTTCTACCCCGGTGACCACACCGGGGTGCTGAAGGTCGGCCCGGCCCGGCTCGGCGATGTGATCTGCTTCGAGGTCGCGTACGACGGGATCGTCCGGGACACGGTCAACGCGGGCGCCCGCATGATCGTCGTCCAGACCAACAACGCCACGTACGGCCGCACCGGCCAGCCCGAACAGCAGCTGGCCATGGGCCGGCTGCGGGCCATCGAGCACGGCCGCACGGTGGTCACCGCGGCCACCAGCGGTATCAGCGCGGTCGTCGCGCCCGATGGCACGATCGAGCAGCGGACGAAAGAATTCACGCAAGATGTGCTCACCGCGCGCGTCCCGCTGCGCGATGGCAAGACTGTCGCCGACCGCGTCGGTGCGACCCCCGAGTGGGTGCTCGCTATGGTGGGCGTTCTCTCCTGTGCGGCCGCGATCATGATTGGCCGTCGGGGACGTACGGACGAGAAAGGGCAGTAAGACCGTGAGCGACGCACGCGAGGCCGACGAGCCGCGCCAGACTTCGGACGCCGCGGATTCGCCTCGCGGGCGGAGAAGCGAACAAAATGGTGCCGTGAGCGACGCACGCGAGGCCGACGAGCCGCGCCAGACTTCGGACGCCGCGGATTCGCCTCGCGGCGGGAGCGACGAGAAAGGCGACGCCGTGCCCGAAGGGGACGGCGGGCGGCGGAAGTACGGTCCGCTCGGCAAGGTTCTGGTGATCATCCCGACCTACAACGAGGCGGAGAACATCAAGCCGATCGTCGCCCGGGTGCGGGAATCCGTGCCCGAGGCGCATGTGCTCGTCGCCGACGACAACAGCCCGGACGGCACCGGCAAGGTCGCGGACGAGCTCGCGGCCGAGGACGACCACGTGCGCGTGCTGCACCGCAAGGGCAAGGAGGGCCTGGGCGCCGCCTACCTCGCCGGGTTCCGCTGGGGCATCGAGCACGGCTATGGCGTACTGGTCGAGATGGACGCCGACGGCTCGCATCAGCCCGAGGAACTGCCCCGGCTGCTGACCGCGCTCAAGGGCGCCGATCTGGTGATCGGCTCGCGCTGGGTGCCCGGCGGCCGCATCGTCAACTGGCCCAAGCGGCGGGAGTACCTGTCGCGCGGCGCCAGCACCTACTCCCGGATCCTGCTGGATGTGCCGATCCGCGATGTGACGGCCGGCTTCCGCGCCTTCCGCAAGGAGACCCTGGAGGGTCTCGGCATGGACGCGGTCGCCTCCCAGGGCTACTGCTTCCAGATCGACATGGCCTGGCGCGCGGTCAAGGCGGGCTTCCATGTGATCGAGGTCCCGGTGACGTTCGTCGAGCGTGAGCGGGGCGACAGCAAGATGAGCCGGGACATCGTCACCGAGGCGTTCTGGCGGGTCGCCACCTGGGGCGTGAGCTCCCGGGCGAACAAGCTGCTGGGGCGCGACCCCTCGTAGCCGCGGCATCGGTTCGGCCCCCGGGGCCCGGCTTCGTCGCCGGGCCGGGCACACTTGGAGCATGATGACCGGCCCGTCGCAGCAGCAGACCGATCCGACCCGCCCCAGGCGCTCCCGCCTCCGCACCTTCCTGCCGCTGGGGATCGCGGCCTGGCTGGTGCTGGAGATCTGGCTGCTGACCGTGGTGGCGGAGGCCGCCGGCGGGTTCACGGTATTTCTGCTGTTGCTCGCCGGAGTGGTGGTCGGCTCGGCCGTGATCAAGCGTGCCGGCCGCCGGGCCTGGCAGAACCTCTCGCGGTCCATGCAGCCGGGCGCCGCGCCACAGGACCCGGCGGCGGGGACGGGCAGCAGCTTCACGATGCTCGGCGGGCTGCTGCTGATGATTCCCGGCCTGATCTCGGATGTGGCCGCGCTGGTGTGTCTGTTCCCGCCGACGCGCGCGCTGCTGCGCGGCCGGGTGGAGGCGCTGCTCAGCCGCCGGGTCGGATATGTGCCCGGGCCGATGGGCGGCGGCTTCGGGCCGGGGCCGGACTCCGGCCAGGACCGGATGCGCCACCCCGACGGCAAGGTCATCCAGGGCGAGGTCATACGGGACGACGAGGACCCGCGCTCGGCGCGCTGACGCGCCTGCGCCCCATCCCGTTACGCGGGGTCGACAAGGGCCGGGGCCACTGCTCGGCAGTGGCCC